>NZ_BADL01000591.1 GCF_000333615.1 Ideonella sp. B508-1
ATCATCGGCGAGATCACCGCCGCGGCCGGCGAGCAGAACGGCGGCATCCGCCAGGTCAACCAGGCCGTCACCCAGCTCGACCAGATGACCCAGCAAAACGCCGCGCTGGTGGAGCAGAGCGCCGCCGCGGCCGAAAGCCTGCGCGAGCAGGCCCAACGCCTGACCGGCGTGGTGGCCACCTTCCGGCTGCAATCGGCCTGAGCACGGCGCCGGGGCGATGGCCCCGGCAGCTTCACTCCGCCGCCCGGCGCAGCGTCTCCATCACCGGCCGGCGCAGCACCTCGCGCAGGCCCCACCAGCCGGCGGCCAGCGCCAGCAGCGCCCCGGCCACCATGCCCAGCAGCGGCACCCAGGGCGCGGCTGTCCAGCTGAACTCGAAGACAAAGCGCGCCAGCGCCCAGCCCACCGCCACGGCCCCCAGCGTGGCCAGGCCGCCGGCCAGCGCGCCCACGCCCAGCAGCTCGGCCCGCTGCACCCGGGCCAGCAGCCGGCTGCTGGCACCGCAGGCGCGCATCACCGCGTACTCGTGGGCCCGGGCCTCGCGGGTGGCGCCCAGCGCGGCGAACAGCACCACCAGCCCCGCCGCCACGCTGAACACGAAGAGGTACTGCACCGCGCGGATCACCTCGTCGATCACCGCCTGCACCTGGGCCAGGGTGGCCGTCACGTCGATGGCGGTGATGTTCGGGAAGCGCTGGGTCAGGGCGTTGTCGAAGCCCTTCTGCCCCGGCGCCTTGAAGGCCGCGATGTAGGTGGCCGGCAGGTCCGGCATCTCGGCCTGCGGGAACATCACGAAGAAGTTCACCCGCATCGAACCCCAGTCCACCTTGCGCAGGCTGGTCACCTTACCTTCCACGACCTGGCCGGTGATCTCGAAGCGCAGCCGGTCGCCCAGCTTCAGGCCCAGCTTCTCGGCCAGGCCGGACTCCACGCTCAGGCCGTCCTGTTCACCGGCTTGCCAGCGGCCACCCGCCAGCAGGTTGTGGACCGGCAGCTCGGCCGCGTGGCTGAGGTTGAACTCGCGCTCCACCAGGCGCCGCGCCTCGTCGTTGCCGGCGTAACGCGGGCCCACGTCGGCGCCGTTGATGGTGAGCAGCCGGCCGCGGATCATCGGGTACCAGTCGTAGCCCCGCACGCCCGCGCCGTCGAGCATGGCGCGGAAATCGGCCGCCTGGTCGGGCTGGATGTTGATGACGAAGCGGTTGGGCGCATCCGGCGGCGTGGCCTGGCGCCAGCTGTTGATCAGGTCGGTGCGCAGCAGCACCAGCAGGGCCAGGGCCATCAGCCCGACCGACAGGGCCGACACCTGCAGCATGGTGAAGCCCGGGCGCGCGGCCACCTGGCGGGTGGCGATGACCAGCCAGTCCGGCGCGCCTGCCCCGGGCACCAGCCGGCCCAGCAACTTCACCGCCACCCAGGACAGGCCGGCGAACAGCGCCAGCGCGGCCGCAAAGCCCCCCACGGCGATGCCGCCCAGGGTCAGGTCGCGCGCCACCACCACCAGCAGGGCGCCGAAGGCCAGGGCCGCCGCCCCCAGCACCCCGGCCGAGGCCGGGCGGATGGCGCCCATCTCCCGGCGCAGCACCCGCAGCGGCGGCACCTGGGCCAGTTGCAGCACCGGCGGCACGCCAAAGCCCATCAAGAGGGTCAGCCCCACGCCCAGGCCCAGCAGGGCCGGCCAGAGGGTGGGCGGCGGCAGGCTGGCCGGGATGAGCCCCGCCAGCAGGGTGACGAACAGCAGGTGCAGGCCCGCGCCCAGCAGCACGCCGGCCAGGCTGCCGCCCAGGCCCAGGGCGGCGAACTCGCCCAGGTAGACCACCGCGATGCGCCGCTGCGACAGACCCAGCACCCGCAGCATGGCGCAGTCGTCCAGGTGGCGCTGGGCAAAGTCCCGCGCGGCGATGGCCACCGCCACCGCCGACAGCAGGGCCGCCAGCAGGGCCACCAGGTTCAGGAACTTGCTCGCCCGGTCCAGGGTCTGGCGCATCTCCGGGCGGCCGCTTTCCAGCGTGTCCAGGCGCACGCCGCGCGCGCCCTCGGCCTTCAGGATGCCGCGCACCCACTGGGTGTAGCGGGCCAGGGCGCGGGCCTGGGCGGGCTCGGCCGCCACCAGCAGCCGGTAGGCCACGCGGCTGGCCGGCTGGATCAGGCCGGTGGCCGGCAGGTCTTCCTCGCGCAGCATCACCCGCGGCGCGAAGGACTGGAAGCCGGTGCCGCGGTCCGGCTCGGTGGCGATCAGCGCGCCAATGCGAAAGCGCGCGTCGCCCAGCAGCAGGTCCTGCCCCACCGCCAGCCCCAGGGCGTCGGCGACGGCCGCATCCACCCACACCTGCCCCGGCGCGGGCGCACCGCCGGGGTGCGGCGCCGCTTCCGGCCCGTCGATCAGGCCCAGGCGGCCGCGCAGCGGGTAGTTGGCGCTCACCGCCTTGACCGACACGAGCCGGGTGGCGCCGCCCTGGGCTTCGTCGGCCCGGGCCATGCTGGGAAAGACGGCATTGCTGCCCACGGCCAGGCCGGCCTTGCGGGCCTGCGCCGCCAACTCGGCCGGCAGGGGCTGGTCGCCCCGCACCACCAGGTCGCCGCCCAGCAGCTGGGCCGCGTCGCGCTGCAGACCGCCCTGCAGCCGGTCGGCGAAGAAGCCCACCGCGGTCAGCGCGGCCACGGCCAGCACCACCGCGGCCAGCACCAGGCGCAGCTCGCCGGCGCGGAAGTCCAGCCACAGCTGGCGTGCAGCCAGGCGCCACAGCCCGGGCGGCACGGCAGGCGGCAGAGCAGGATCGGACGGAGCGGGAGAGGGCTCGGTGACGTGCGGCTCGGTGACGTGCATGAACCCAACGGTACACGATCGCCTGTGACCCTCTTGGGCCTCCCGACAAACCCGAGGTCGCACTCGGCGGGGGCCCGGAACTTGCATATGCTTGCCACCTTGTTTGCGTTGGCCCCGGGCAGACTGCCTCCGAACCGGAGCAGAATGCCCCCGCAACGCGGGGCTGCTCCCCAGGCGCAGCCCCACCCGACGGCACAACTGTCTCTGGAGATCCCTGCATGACCGTGATCCGCCCGACCCTGCGGTCGGCCCTGGCCCTGGCGGCCCTGCTGGCCTGCGGCGCCGCCGCCAGCGCCAAGACCCTCGTCTACTGCGCCGAGGGCTCGCCCGAGAACTTCACCCCGGCCCTCAACACCACGGGCACGAGCTTCGATGCGGCCAAGCCCGTCTACGACCACCTGACCCAGTTCGCCCGCGGCACCACCCAGGTGGAGCCCGGCCTGGCCGAAAGCTGGACCGTCTCGCCCGACAGCAAGGTTTTCACCTTCAAGCTGCGCCATGGCGTGAAGTTCCACAGCGGCGTCAACGGCTTCGCCCCCACGCGGGACTTCAACGCCGACGACGTGGTCTGGAGCTTCGAGCGCCAGTGGAAGCCCGATCACCCCTACGCCAAGGTCTCCGGCGGCAAGTACGACTACTTCGCCGACATGGGCCTGAAGGACGACCTGGTCTCGATCGAGAAGCTCGACCCCTACACCGTGCGCCTCACGTTGAAGAAGCCCAACGTGACCATGCTGGCCAACCTGGCCATGGACTTCGCCGCCATCCACTCGGCCGAGTACGCCGACTACCTGGCCAAGGGCAACCGCAAGGAGCAGTTCGACCAGATCCCGGTGGGCACCGGCCCCTTCCAGTTCGTGGCCTACCAGAAGGACGCGGTCATCCGCTACAAGGCCAACCCCGGCTACTGGGGCGAGAAGGCCAAGGTGGACAGCCTGGTCTTTGCCATCACCACCGACCCGACCGCACGCTATTCCAAGCTCAAGGCCGGTGAATGCCATGTCAGCGCCTACCCGCGGCCGGCCGACCTGCCCGAGATGCAGAAGGACCCGGCGCTCAAGGTCATCAGCATGCCGGGCCTGAACATCGGCTACTGGGCCTTCAACGTCGAGAAGCCGCCGCTGGACAAGAAGGAGGTGCGTCAGGCCCTGACGATGGCCATCGACAAGGCCGCCATCCTGAAGGACGTCTACATGGGCGCCGGCACCGCGGCGGTGAACTTCATCCCACCGACCATGGCCGCCTACAACAGCACGGTCAAGGACCACCCCTACGACCCCGCCAAGGCCAAGGCCCTGCTGGCCAAGGCCGGTGTGAAGACGCCGCTGGACATCGACCTCTGGTACATGCCGGTGCAGCGGCCCTACAACCCCAACGCCAAGCGCATGGCCGAGATGATGCAGGCCGACCTGGCCAAGATCGGCGTCAACGCCAAGCTGGTGACCTACGAATGGGGCGAGTACCGCAAGCGTCTGCAGCAGGGCGAGCCGATGACGGCCCTGTTCGGCTGGAACGGCGACAACGGCGACCCGGACAACTTCTTCTTCCTGCACGGCTGCGAATGCGCCCGCCCGGGCGGGCACAACATCTCCAAGTGGTGCGACAAGGGCTATGACGCCNAGCTCACCCAGGCCCCGCACCTGACCGACCCCCAAGCCCGCATCAAGCTCTACCAGGAGATGCAGGTCATGG
>NZ_BADL01000590.1 GCF_000333615.1 Ideonella sp. B508-1
GATCAAGAGCCTGATCGGCGCCTCGGTGGACCGCATCGAGAACGGCACCCGCCAGGCCCGGGATGCCGGCCAGACGATGACCGAGATCGTGACCTCGGTGCAGCACGTCAGCCGCATCATCGAGGAGATCAGCGATTCCACCCGGCTGCAGAGCCGCGGCATCGGCGAACTGGGCTCGGCGGTCAGCGAACTCGACCAGATGACCCAGCAGAACGCCGCGCTGGTGGAGCAATCCGCCGCCGCGGCCGACAGCCTGAAGCAGCAGGCCCACCAGCTCTCGGGCGTGGTGGCCACTTTCCGGCTGGATTCCCAGCACGAACAGGGTATCGCCTGAGAGGGGCTACCCTTCAGGATCACCTGACCCTGCCGATAAACCCTAGGAACCGCCTTTCTCTCGGCGGGCACCCACCCAAGGACAGTCACCATGGACATGATCACCGACGCCGCCCAGGTCGCCCGCCACGAGGCGGCCCGCTCCCTCCAGGACGCCCAGGCCCGCGCCAGCAGCGCTGCGGCCGCCCCCGGCGCCGCGCACGGCGAATACCTGACCTTCCGCCTCGGCGGCGAGGAATACGGCATCGACATCCTGCGCGTCCAGGAGATCCGCTCCTACGAGCAGCCCACCCGCATCGCCAACTCCCCCGAGTTCCTCAAGGGTGTGGTGAACCTGCGTGGCGTGATCGTCCCGATCATCGACCTGCGGGTGAAGCTGGGCTGCGAAACCGCCGAGTTCAACGCCTTCACCGTGGTGATCGTGCTGAACATCAGGGGCCGCGTGGTCGGCGCCGTGGTGGACTCCGTGTCCGACGTGCTGGAACTGGGCGGCGACACCATCAAGCCGGCCCCGGGCATGAACGCCCAGGTGGACATGTCCTTCATCACCGGCATCGCCAACGTGGGCGAGCGCATGCTGATCCTCATGGACATCCAGGCCCTGATGAGCTCGGCCGACATGGGCCTGATCGACGACAGCGTCGCCTGAGTTCAGGTCGAGCTGTCCGCCGTCCGGCCGCGACGCTTCTGGCGCTGCGGCCGTTCTTCCTTTCAACCCCCTGCATCGCATGAAACCCCTGTCGATTGCCGCCCGGCTGTGGATGCCCGTGGTCGTGCTGATGGGCATGACCCTGGTGATGACCTCGCTGTCGGTGGTGCGCACGCGCCACTCACAGGCCGAGTCGATGCAGGCCCAGACCCACCAGCAGGCCAAGCTGGAAGCCAGCCTGCGCCTGCTCAGCGCCGCGGAGGCCGGTGCCACCGACCGCATGGCCACACTGCGCCAGGCGCTGGAGCCGCTGCTCGACACCCCCGAGGAAAAGGCTGCCCTGGCCCAGGCCCAGGACGTGGCCGGCCTGAGCGCCTTCTTCCAGCGCACCGAGGCCCAGGCCGAGGCCCTGCGCGACGAGGTGGGCCGCCAGCGCATGCGCACCGTCTTTCTGGTGGCCGGTGTGATGCTCTCCATCGTCACCCTGCTGGCCCTGTCCACCTGGAGCATGGTGCGCAAGGTGCTCGAGCCGCTGCGCCAGGCCGTGGCCGTGGCCGACCGGGTGGCCCAGGGCGACCTGAGTGTGCGCATCGACACCGGCCGCCAGGACGAGATCGGCGACGTGCAGCGCGCCCTGGCCCGCATGACCGACGCCCTGCGCGGTCTGGTGGGCGAGGTGCGGCACAGCGCCGACAGCATCTCCACCGCCAGCAGCGAGATCGCCACCGGCAACCAGGATCTGAGTCAGCGCACCGAGGCCACCGCCTCCAACCTGCAGGAGACGGCCAGCTCGGTCAGCCAGCTGACCCAGACCGTGGCGCAGAGCACCGAAGCCGCCGCCCAGGCCAACCAGATGGCCAGTTCGCCGCCGC
>NZ_BADL01000589.1 GCF_000333615.1 Ideonella sp. B508-1
GGCTTGGCCCAGGTGCGGCGTGGGAACATATGGACGGTGGACTGGTCGTGCTACCAGATGGTCTACCTGTTCAAGCGCCCGGAGAGCATGCCCCGCGCCGTGGTCAAGGCCCGGCGCGAACTGAAGCCCGAGGCCTGGCTGGTCAGCCTGGAGTTAGAGGCCACCGAACTGACGCCGGTGACACGGCTGGAAACCGTGGCCGGCAAGCCGGTGTGGCTTTACCGCGCGCCATGAACCTGAGCCCCAGCCATCCTTCGGTGACACACCCTCTCGGAGGGTGGCACGGGTCTCCCCGTGCCGGGTGCCGACATCACTCGCCGACGAGGCCGTTGCGGATGGCGTAGACGGTGAGTTCGGAGTTGTTGGCCAGGGCCAGCTTCTCGAGCACCCGGGCCCGGTAGACGCTGACCGTCTTGGGCGAAAGCGTGAGCTCGGTGGCGATGTCCGACAGCCGCTTACCGCTGGCGATCATGACCAGGGTCTGCAGCTCGCGGTCGGAGAGCTTCTCGTGCGGCGCCTCGGTCTCCTGGTCCTTGCCGATGTTCTCGGCCAGCAGCTGGGCGATCTCGGGGGTGATGTACTTGCGCCCCTGCGACACGGTGCGCACCGCCTGCACCAGCACCGCCGGGTCGCCGCCCTTGTTCACATAGCCATGGGCACCGGCCTTCAGGGCCCGCAGCGCGTACTGGTCCTCGGGGTACATGCTGACCACCAGCACCTTGACGGGGTTGCCCTCGTCCTTGAGCACGTGCAGCACGTCCAGGCCGCTGCGGCCGGGCATGTTGATGTCCAGCACCAGCACGTCGCAGCTGTGCTGGCGCATCAGCGTGCGCAGCTCGCCATAGTCGCCGGCCTCGCCGACGACGTCGATGTCGGTGGCGTCGGCCAGCGTGTCACGGATGCCGCGCCGGATCAGGGCGTGGTCGTCGCAGATGATCACACGGGTCATGGTTCTCCCCAGGTGGACGGGTCGTGTGCGGCGTCATCCAGCAGGTCCGACTCGGAACCATCCTCCTCCTGCACCGCAGCCCCCTCGTCCAAAGGAATCGAGAGTATCAGCGTCGTCCCGGCCCGGCTACTGGAGAGGTCCACCCAGCCCCCCACCGTGGAGGCCCGCTCGTGCAGGCCGCGGATGCCGAAGCTGCGCGCCTTGGCCAGGTCCTCGTCGGTCAGGCCCCGGCCGTTGTCGCTCACCTCCAGCGACAGCACGCCGGCCGCCAACGACAGGTCGATACTGACCCGGGTGGCCTGGGCGTGCTTGTTGATGTTGGTCAAGGCCTCCTGGGCGGCCCGGTAGGCCACCAGGGGCACGCCGGCCGGCAGGCTCACCTGGTTGTCGAGGTTGGTGCGGAACACACAGGCCACGCCGGTGCGCCGCTCAAAGCGGTTGGCCACCCACTGCAACGCCGCCACCAGTCCCTGCTCCAGGATGGCCGGCCGCAGGTTGTGCATGATGCGCTGGCTGGCCTCCAGCGCATGGGTCACGGTCTCCATCGCACTGTCGATGCGCTGACGCAGCTCCGGGCTGATGCCCGGCTGGCGGGCCATCCAGGCCAGGTCGAACTTGACCGCGCTGAGCGAGCCGCCGACATCGTCGTGGATCTCGCGGGCGATGGCCGCGCGCTCCATCTCGACGCTGGTCTGCAGATGCTGCGCCAGCTCCGAGACCCGTTGACGGGATTCGGCCAGCTCGCGGTCGGCGCGCTGGCGTGCCTTCAGGGCCTCGTGGGCGTCGATGGCATGTTCGGCCGCCGGGGCCAGGCGGGCCATGTTGCCCTTGAGCAGGTAGTCGCTGGCGCCATCGCGCATGGCCTGCACGGCCACGTCCTCGCCGATCTCGCCCGACACCAGGATGAAGGGCACCAGCACGCCCAGCTCGCGGACGATCTCCAGCGCCTTCAGCCCGGAAAAACCCGGCACGTTGAAGTCCGACAGGATCAGGTCCCAGGACTGGGACAGGGCCTCGCGGAACTCGCGCTCGGTGTCCACCCGCACCGCGTCCACGTTCAGTCCGCCGCGCGCCAGATAGGCCAGCGCCAGTTCATGGTCGAGCTCGGAATCCTCCAGATGGAGCACCCGAAGAACGCGGCGGGGTGGATCTTCAACAGCCATGGCACGAAGTATCTCCCAGGGCGCAAGACCCCGAAGTGGCCCTAGGACCAGAAATACGCCCGGAAACATGCCGTGATTCGTTCAATAAATGGTGAGCTCGTGCCGAAAAATGATCTGCAACTCCCCGACAGCGTTGCGGAGCCACCGGTCTGCCGGTGACTCAGCGCGGTTGGGACACACAAAACGAGTGTCTTGGAGCCACGATGCCAATGACGGAACACCAAGCTGCTGCCTCTGGCGGCATGCCTCTGCCCCTGCTGGCGGCGGCCGATCTGCAGGACCACCTGATGGTGGCCAGCAACGACCTGGAACGCCTACAGCGCCTGCTGGACGACGCCAGTGAGACGTTGTCCTCGCATTTCTATGCCGCCAGCTCGCAGCTCAATGACACCTTGCGCGTGATGTCGGCGCTGCCCGACATCGACCACGGCGCGCTTCATTCCGCCATGCAGGGGCTGGCCAGCGCCATCACGGCCCTGCAGTTCCACGACATGGCCACACAGCTGATCTCGCACACGCAAAAGCGTCTGCGCAGCTGTGCCGACCGGATTGCCCGTGATGCCATGGGCGATGACGACGAGGACGGTTCGACCATCGTCGAGGACGGCCCCGGCCGCCCCAACCCCGTGACGCAGGATGAGATGGATGCTGGTTCCATCGAACTCTTCTGACACCCATCTCGCACCCAGACCTCCCCATTCAGAACAGCCCCCGGAGAACTGCCATGCATTCGATCCTCGCCGTTGACGATTCCCCCTCCATGCGCCAAATGGTGGCCTTCACCCTCAAGAACGCCGGCTTCAATGTCGTCGAAGCGGTGGATGGCCAGGACGCCTGGGAGAAGGCCAATCAGCGTGACTTCAACCTGGTGCTGACCGACCAGAAACATGCCCCGCATGGACGGCATCAGCCTGACCAAGAAGCTGCGTGAAAACCCCAAATTCAAGGCCACGCCGATCCTGATCCTGACCACCGAGTCCAGCGACCAGATGAAGCAGGCCGGCCGCGCCGCCGGCGCCACCGGCTGGCTGGTCAAACCCTTCGATCCGGCCAAGCTGATCGAGGTGATCGGCAAAGTGATCCGCTGACCGACCGGTCCGCCCCCTTACGCCGAGAAGCACGACACAACGAGGAACTTGCACCCATGGCCGACACCACCCATGACCACGGCACCAGCGATGGCATTGACCTGACCCAGTTCTACCAGGTCTTCTTCGAAGAAGCTGGCGAGAACCTGGAAGCCATGGAGCAGAAGCTCCTGGAGCTGGATCTGAGCGCCGCCGACGACGAGGAACTCAACGCCATCTTCCGTTGCGCCCACTCGGTCAAGGGCGGTGCGGCCACCTTCGGCTTCTCCGACGTGGCGGAGCTGACCCACCAGATGGAGACGCTGCTGGACAAGCTGCGCCGCCATGAACTGCAGCCCACCGCCCAGATGGTGGACGTGCTGCTGGAAGCCGGTGATGCACTCAAGGCCCTGCTGGCCCGCCATCAGGGTTCCGGCGCCGAGGCACCGGACACCTCTGCCCTGGTCGCCCACATCCGGGCCATGGCCGAGGGCGGCAGCGTGCCGGCTCCGGCACCGACCGCGGCCGCCCCGGCCCCGGTGGCGCCCGCACCCGCCCCGGTGGCCGCAGCGTCGGCCGTGCCCAATGGTGCGCGTGCCGTCGAACTGCGCGTGGGCCCGCTGGAGCACCCCGAGCAGGCCGACAACCTGGCCGAGCTGTTCAAGGAAATCACCAATCTCGGCACGATCGAACCGCTGGACGCCGGCCATGCCGCCGACGGCATCCGCCGCTTCCGCATCGTGACCACCACCAGCGACAACGATCTGCTGGATCTGTTCACTTTCCACGTGGCCCGCGAGGCCATGCAGCTCCTGCCGATGGGCCCGGGCTACGGCTTCCATGAGGGTGCCCCGGGGGCCCCCGAGCGGTCCGCCCAGCCCGAGGAGCAAGGCTACGGCTTCTTCGACGACGCCCCGGGAGCGCCTGGTGCCGCCGCGGGCAGCACCCCCGCCCCGGCCGCGCCGGTCGCGGCCGCACCGGTCGCCCCCGCACCGGCGGCGGCGGCGCCCAAGGCCACGCCCAAGGCCGAGGCCAAGGGCGGCGGCATGGATTCCACCACCCTGCGGGTCTCGGTCGAGAAGGTGGACCAGCTGATCAACCTGGTGGGCGAACTGGTCATCACCCAGGCCATGCTGGCCCAGAACAGCCGCAATGTGGACGCCACCCTGAACCAGCAGCTGCTGTCGGGTCTGGCCGACCTGGAGCGCAACACCCGCGACCTGCAGGAAGCGGTGATGTCGATCCGGATGATTCCGATGTCCATGGTCTTCAACCGCTTCCCCCGCATGCTGCGCGATCTGGCCAGCAAGCTGGGCAAGAAGGTCGAACTGGTCACCCAGGGTGAAGCCACCGAACTGGACAAGGGCCTGGTCGAGAAGATCACCGACCCGCTGACCCACCTGGTGCGCAACAGCTGCGACCACGGCATCGAACTGCCGGCCGACCGCGTGGCCAAGGGCAAGCCCGAACACGGCACCGTCACCCTGGTGGCCTCTCACCAGGGCGGCTCCATCGTCATCGAGGTGCGCGACGACGGCCGCGGTCTGAACCGCCAGAAGCTGCTGAACAAGGCCCGCGAACGCGGCATCGACGCGCCCGACACCATGACGGACCAGGAGGTCTACGGCCTGATCTTCGCGCCGGGCTTCTCCACCGCCGAGCAGGTGACCGATGTGTCCGGCCGCGGCGTGGGCATGGACGTGGTCAAGAAGAACATCACCGCCCTGGGCGGCACGGTGGAGATCGACTCCGCCGAAGGCTACGGCATGAGCGTCAAGGTGCGCCTGCCGCTGACCCTGGCCATCATGGACGGCATGAGCATCGGGGTGGGCGACGAGTGCTACATCCTGCCGCTGTCCTCGGTGGTCGAGTCCTTCCAGATCGCCCCGAACATGATCAAGACCATCGGCAACTCCGGCCGCGTGGTCGAGGTGCGCGACGAATTCATGCCGGTCATCGACCTGGAACGTGTCTTCGAGGTGCCCCGCTTCGACTTCGAGAAGTCCTCCAACATCATGGTGGTCGTCGAAGCCGAAGGTGGCCGTGTGGCCCTGCTGGTGGACGAACTGCTCGGCCAGCAACAGGTCGTGGTGAAGAACCTGGAAGCCAACTACCGCAAGGTCCCGGACGTCTCCGGCGCGACCATCATGGGGGATGGCCGTGTGGCCCTGATCCTGGACATCGGCGCCCTGGTCCGCCGTTCACGTCACTGAGTGCGGATGTCACAGACATTGAAGGAGACGGCCATGTCAACACGCCGCATGTCCCTGGGCGTCCGGCTGGGCCTGGGCTTCACCGCCACGCTGGCCCTGCTGCTGGGCATCACGGTGCTGGGGCTGGTGCAGATGCGCCAGCAGCTGCTGCTGCAGGCCGCGGTGGACGCGACCAACGACCAGCTCAGCCTGGCCCAGCAGTGGCGGGGCCAGACGCAGGTCAACCTGGCCCGCGCGCTGTCACTGGCCAAGGCCGACAACAACCCTCAGCTGGACGCCTACCTGGCGCCCCAGATGAAGGCGACGAGCACCGAGATCAGTGTGCTGCAGAAGAAGCTGAGCGACAGCGCCCTCTCCGACGGCGGTCGCCGGGCCCTGGAAGCGATTGGTGGCGCCCGCGAGAAATACCTGGGCACCCGCAAGAAAGTGCTGGCCCTGCTCAAGTCCGGTGACGCCGGCGCAGCGGCCGAGGTGGACCACAGCCTGCTGCCCGCCGCCGACGCCTATCTGGCCAGCATGAATCACCTGGAAGAGGTGCTCAACCAGGAGGTCGATGCGGCCCAGCGCAACGGCGCGGCCTCTGCGGCCAATGCCCGCCAGCTGATGATCGGCATGGCGGTGCTGGCCCTGGGCATGGGTGCCTGGATCGCCTGGGCCCTGACCCGCTCGATCACCCAGCCGATGCGCCATGCCATCGACACCGTGGAAGCCATTGCCGAGGGCGACCTCACGGTTGACCTGAGCGTTGATCGCCAGGACGAGATCGGCCGCCTGCAGCACGCCATGCAGCGCATGCGGGGCAGCCTGCACGACATGGTGACCGGTATCCGCCTGTCCACCGACGGTATCTCCACCGCCAGCAGCGAGGTCGCCTCGGGCAGCATGGACCTGAGCCAGCGCACCGAGCAGGCCGCCTCCAATCTGCAGCGCACCGCCTCCTCGATGGAACAGCTCAGCGGCACCGTGCGCCAGACGGCCGATGCCGCCCGCACCGCCAACCAACTGGCCCACACCGCCTCCGACACCGCCCAGCGCGGCGGCCAGGTGGTGCAGGAAGTGGTCCAGAGCATGCAGAAGATCTCCGAGGCCAGCCAGCGCATCGGCGACATCATCGGCGTGATCGACGGCATCGCCTTCCAGACCAACATCCTGGCCCTGAACGCCGCGGTGGAAGCCGCCCGCGCCGGGGAACAGGGCCGCGGCTTTGCCGTGGTGGCCGGCGAGGTGCGCAGCCTGGCCGGTCGTTCAGCCGAAGCCGCCCGCGAGATCAAGCAACTCATCAGCACCAGCGTCGAGCGGGTCGAATCGGGCAGCGCACTGGTGGACAGCGCCGGCCGCTCGATGGCCGAGATCGTCCAAAGCGTGCAGCGCGTCACCGACATCATCGCCGAGATCACGGCGGCCACTGGCGAGCAAAGCGCCGGCATCTCCGAGGTCGGCCAGGCCGTCCATCAGCTCGACGAGATGACCCAGCAGAACGCGGCGCTGGTCGAGGAATCCAACGCCGCCGCCGAGAGCCTGAAGGACCAGGCCCACCAGCTCGGCGAGATCGTCGGCCGCTTCCGTCTGGCCAAGCAGCACGGCAGCGCCGGGCAAATCGTTCATTGAATCACCCAAGGACTTTTTCACCATGATGCAATGGATGCGAGGATTCACGATCCGCCTGCGAATGCAGGGGGCGATCGTCGCCGTGTTGGGCTTGTTCGCCCTGCTGAGCCTGGCGACCTACGTCGGCTGCAGCCGACTCACGGCCGTCAATGCCTCGTTGATGAGCCACTCCGTCAAGGAACTGCACGACATCAGCAACATCCGCACGGCCCTGGGCCAGGTGCACCAGCTCGAGAAGAGCATGGTGATCAACCATGCCTCGCCCGACATGGTGGCGCAGGACAAGCAGCAGTGGCAGGACGCCCAGGACCAGCTCAAGCGCAACCTCAACGCCCTGCTGGAGGGCGAGGAGGACGCTGACAACGCCGTGGTACGCGAGACCTTGCAAAAGGTCGAGGCCTACGCCAGCGCCGTCACCACGGCTTTCGCCCAGGGCGCTGCCACCGATTCGGTGGCACTCAACCAGTCCCTGTCCGCCGCCCGTGAACAGATCCGCGCGATCGAAGACGGCGTCAATCGCATCCAGTCCCTGGTGGACCAGGACATCGCCGACAACCAGACCCAGTACCAGGCCGAAGCCGGCCACCTGCTGTGGTCCTTCGGCGCCGTGATGGTGCTGGTGCTGATCGTGGTGACGCCGCTGACGCTGCTGAACTCCGTCTCCATCACCCGTCCGGTGCACCATGCCCGCGACATCGCACTGGCCATCGCCGACGGCGACCTGACCCGTGCCATCCATGCCCAGGGCAAGGACGAGACCGCCGAACTGCTGCGGGCCCTGGACCACATGCAGCGCTCCCTGCGCACGCTGGTGGGCGAGGTGCGTGACAGCTCGCAGCGCATCCACATGGCCTCGCGCGAGGTGGCCGCCGGCAATGCCGACCTCAGCGGTCGCACCGAGCAGACCGCCAGCAACCTGGAGGAGACGGCCAGCGCCATGGAGGAGCTGACCGCCACGGTGCGCGACAGCGCCGCCTCCGCCGGCCATGCCAGCGGCCTGGCCAGCTCGGCCGCCCAGGTGGCCCAGCGCGGTGGTGACGCGGTGGCCCAGGTCGTCACGACCATGGACGAGATCAACCACGCCAGCCACAAGATCGCCGACATCATCGGCGTGATCGACAGCATCGCCTTCCAGACCAACATCCTGGCGCTCAATGCGGCGGTGGAAGCCGCCCGGGCCGGCGAGCAGGGCCGCGGCTTCGCCGTGGTCGCCAGCGAGGTGCGCAGCCTGGCCGGCCGCTCGGCCGAGGCCGCGCGCGAGATCAAGCAGCTGATCAACGCCTCGGTCGAGAAGGTCGAGAACGGCAGCCGCCAGGTGCAGGATGCTGGCGCCACCATGGGCGAGATCGTCTCCTCCGTGCAGCGCGTCAACGACATCATCCAGGAGATCAGCACCGCCGCCACCGAACAGAGCAAGGGCATCAACCAGGTCAACAGCGCCGTGGTGCAGCTCGACCAGATGACCCAGCAGAACGCGGCACTGGTGGAGCAGTCCACCGCTTCGGCAGAAAGCCTGAAAGACCAGGCCGGCCGGCTCAACGACGTGGTGGCGCGCTTCCGCCTGGACAGCAGCTCGGCCGTGGTGCCCGCAGCGCCTCCCCGCGCCCCAGCGCTGACGCCGCCTCCCGCGGCGCCTTCACAGGCCCCGGTGGCTGCCCCCCGCAGCGCCGCACCGGCCACACGCGCCGCAGCCCCGACCTCTCCCCGGGCTCCGGCCGCGGCGCCCCCCACACCGCAGCGGCCCGCACCGTCCAAGGTGGAAGCCTCGACCGCCCCCTCGGACGACGACTGGGAAACCTTCTGAGCTGAACCCGGTCACGCCCTGCGCGTCCCCCGGGGCACGCAGGGCTTTTTTATCTTGGGGACAGCGCTTTGATCAAGCTCAAGTCCCCACGGGTGACGCCGATGACCCGGTGTAAGCCCTTATCTCTTTGTCGTGGGAACTGCCGTGAACCAACTCCTTCGTCAATTCAGCATCCGGCTGCGCCTGAGCGCCGGCCTGGCGGCCCTGGCATTCCTGATGCTCGTCATCGTGCTGTGGTCGGTCTGGACCCTCCGCAGCGTGCGCGAGCAGGGTGACCAGCTGATGGCCCAGCAGTTGCAAAGCCTGGACACCGCCAATGGCGTGCTGTTCTCCATGGAGCGCATGCAGCGCCTGGAGCAGGCCACCATGCTCAACGGCAGCAACGCGGTGACCGCCGACGAGTTCTTCCAGCAGTGGAAGAAGACCGTGGCCGCCCTGCGCCAGGACCTCAAGCCAATGGCCAGCGACGCCACGCTGGCCGAGGGCATCAAGGGCTTCGAGGCCCATGTGACCGCCCTGCAGGACGTGCTGCAGCAGGTAGTGGACGCCAAGATCGACGCCAGTGCCGCCTATGCCTACGCCGGACAGGCCCAGGGCGACCTGGACACCGCCCAGAAGGCCTTCGACAGCTGGGGGCAGCAGTCTCGCGCCACGGCCGAAGCCGCCCGCGACGAGGCCCGCACGCGCACCCAGGTGCAGATGGGCGCCAGCCTGGCCCTGCTCGTGGTGGTGCTGGGCGGGGTGGGCGTGATGATGGTCTTCACCCTGCGCTCCATCCTCGGTCCCCTGACCCAGGCCAGCGAGGCCGCCCGGCGCATCGCCGCGGGCGACCTCAGCGGCGAATTGCCGCGTGAAGGCCGCGACGAAGTGTCCGCCTTCATCACCTGTCTGGCCGACATGCAGCAGTCGCTGCGGCGCCTGGTGGGCCAGGTCCGCCACAGCGCCGACAGCATCCTGACCGCCAGCAGCGAGGTGGCCAACGGCAACCTGGACCTGAGCCAGCGCACCGAGCACACCGCCAGCAACCTGCAGGAGACGGCCGCCTCGATGGAGCACCTGACCGGCACCGTGCACCACAGCGCCGAATCGGCCCAGCAGGCCAGCCAGCTGGCCCAGAACGCCACCCAGGTGGCCGAACGCGGCGGCAACCTGGTGCACCAGGTGGTGGCCACGATGGAGGACATCAACCAGTCCTCCACCAAGATCGCCGACATCACCGGCGTGATCGACGG
>NZ_BADL01000588.1 GCF_000333615.1 Ideonella sp. B508-1
ATCGGCCGCGGCTGCCGACTGGTTGACCACGCCCTGCTGCAGGTTCGAGATGATCGCGTCGAAGCGGCTCTGGGTCGCACCGAACACCGCACGCTGGTTGTTCACCGTGTCGATGGCCGTGTCCAGGTTGTTGATCACCGTGGCGATCGCACCGTCGGTCGCGGTGTTGTCGATGACCGTCGACGAGCCCGTCACCGCCGTGATGTTGGTGTTGGCCGTCATGTCGCTGGTCGTGACCGTCAGGACATCGTTGCTGGTGGTGTTGGCACCGATCTGGAAGGTCATCGCGGTGGCATCGGCGCCCAGCATGTGCTTGCCGTTGAAGCTGGTGCCACCCAGCACGCGCTGGATTTCGCTTTGCAGCTGCGCGAACTCCTTGTTCAGCGAGTCCTTGTCGGAGCTGGAGTTGGTGGAGTTGCGGGCCTGCACCGCCAGTTCACGCATGCGCTGCAGCGAATCGCCCACCTGGGCCAGTGCGCCTTCGGCCGTCTGGGCCATCGAGATGCCGTCGTTGGCATTGCGGATGGCCACATTCATGCCGCGGACCTGGGCATTCATGCGTTCGGCGATGGCCAGACCGGCCGCGTCGTCCTTGGCCGAGTTGATGCGCAGGCCCGAAGACAAGCGCTGCATGGACGTCGCCAGCGACGACTGCGAGGAGCTGAGATTGCGCTGGGCATTCAGCGAAATGACATTGGTGTTGATGGTTTGAGGCATGTTGACACTCCTGTACGGTTTCCAAAAGTCTCCGGCTCAAGCACCAGCGCGATTGCTCGCCCAGCGCCGGTGCTCCTCCGATCGGGTCTCGCCTGAAGGGCGTCGCCTGAACTTTGGCCATCTCACCGGACCCCAGAACCTGTTTTCCAGATCCTGTTGTGTGGGATATCGGAGACGTCTTTCGGGAACTTGAGAGGAATTTCAACGGCTGCCTGAGAACCCCGGCTGTACCGGGGTTCTCAGGCGGAGCTCGCCTTCTCACTCAGGGGCGAGCTCCATTTGATGGAGTTCGCCGCAGGATCATCGAAGAAGCGCCAGGACCCCCTGCGGCAACTGATTGGCCTGGGCCACCATCGCCGTGCCGGCCTGCTGCAGGATCTGGGCGCGGCTCATGTTGGCCGTTTCCGCCGCGAAGTCCGCATCCATGATCCGGCCGCGGGCTGCCGACTGGTTGACCACGCCCTGCTGCAGGCTCGAGATGATCGCGTCGAAGCGGCTCTGGGTCGCACCGAACACCGCACGCTGGTTGTTCACCGTGTCGATGGCCGTGTCCAGGTTGTTGATCACCGTGGCGATCGCACCGTCGGTCGCCGTGTTGTCGATGACCGTCGACGAGCCCGTCACCGCCGTGATGTTGGTGTTGGCCGTCATGTCGCTGGTCGTGACCGTCAGGCTGTCGTTGCTGGTGGTGTTGGCACCGATCTGGAAGGTCATTGCGGTGGCATCGGCGCCCAGCATGTGCTTGCCGTTGAAGCTGGTGCCGCCCAGCACGCGCTGGATTTCGCTTTGCAGCTGCGCGAATTCCTTGTTCAGCGAGTCCTTGTCGGAGCTGGAGTTGGTGGAGTTGCGAGCCTGCACCGCCAGTTCACGCATGCGCTGCAGCGAATCGCCCACCTGGCCCAGTGCGCCTTCGGCCGTCTGGGCCATCGAGATGCCGTCGTTGGCATTGCGGATGGCCACATTCATGCCACGAACCTGGGCGTTCATGCGCTCGGCGATGGCCAGGCCGGCCGCGTCGTCCTTGGCCGAGTTGATGCGCAGGCCCGAAGACAAGCGCTGCATGGACGTCGCCAGCGACGACTGCGAGGCGTTGAGACTGCGCTGTGCGTTCAGCGAAATCACGTTGGTGTTGACCGATTGACCCATTTTGATTGCTCCTGTGTTGAGGCAAATAAGTGAGCCGATGGAGGCTCCTGGCTGGCGCCCCGCCTGTCACCTGAAAGCTTCGGGGCCGTGCCATGGATTTCGGAGCCTTGATCGCCGGACTTGAGGCCTTTTTCAACTTCTTTTCAAGCGATTGAATCTGCTCAAGTTCCGGCCGCAGCGGTCGGGGGCCATCTTGGCCTCCATTTGCCCGCCACTGCCCCCTCTTATCGACCTTTCAAGCGCCGACTGCAGACCTACAGTTCCGCCCATGTCCGCCGACAGCCCCCCCTCCTCGACACAGTGGCACACGGCCGCCGTGATGATCGTTCGCGACGCGGCCCAGGGCGTGGTGAGGGCCCTGGACAGCATCCGCCCCTGGGTGGACGAGCTGGTGGTGCTGGACACCGGATCGCGCGACGACACCGTGGCCCGGGCCCGGGCCGCCGGCGCCCGCGTGGCCCAGATGGACTGGCCAGACGACTTCAGCCAGGCCCGCAACACCGCCCTTGAACTGGCCGGGGCGGACTGGCATGTGGTGCTGGACGCCGACGAGTGGCTGCAGGATGGCGGCCCGGCCCTGGCCGGTTTGCGCCAGCAAGACCCTGGCTTCGTCGGAACCGTGGAGGTGGACAGCCAGCAGGGGCCGGGCGAGGCCCATGCCTCGAGCTGGCTCAGCCGCGTGCTGCCCGGCACGGTGCGCTACACCGGCCGCATCCATGAACAGCCGGTGCATGCCTGGCCGGTGCGTCGCCTGCCGGTGCGCTTTGGCCACGATGGCTACCGCCCCGAAGCCTTGCGGGCCAAGGCCGGACGCAACGCCGCGCTGCTACAGGCCATGCTGCAGGCCCAACCCGCCGATGCCTACCTCTGGTATCAATATGGGAAGGACCATGACGTTTACGAGCGCTGGAGCGACGCTGTGGCGGCCTTTGACCGGGCAGAGGCTCTGCTGGGCACGGCGCGCCCGGCCTGGTTGCACGATCTGGTCGTGCGCCGGCTGCATGCGCTCAAGCGCTGCGCGCGGCATGCACAGGCCCTGGATCTCGCCCAGGCCGAGCTCGCCGACTGGGGCCACTCACCGGACTTCTTCTTCGCCCTGGGCGATCTGCTGCTGGACTGGGCGGCCGAGGAGCCCCGCCTGGCCCCCGAGCTGATCCCCATGATGGAGCAGGCCTGGCAACAGTGCCTGGCCCTGGGAGAACACCCCGAGCTGGAAGGCACCGTGCACGGACGGGGCAGCCACCTGGCCGCCAGCAACCTGGCCCTGCTCTACGACACCCTGGGGCGCGCGGACGATGCGGCCCAGGCCCGCCGCCTGGCGGTGCCGGCCTGACCTCTCTCCCGCCACCGGCCGAGATGGCCGGAAAGCGGCCCCTTTTTGGCCGCACCGACCGCCCTGGCCGCGCCTAGAGTCAAGGCCCATGAACATCCAGCAACAGCAGCGCGCGGACCGGCACTGGCAGGCCGGACTGCAGGCCCTCAAGAGCCAGCAGTGGCAGCAGGCCGCCGACGAGTTTCAGCGCGGAATCGACTGCGCGCCCGCCGATGGCCTGATGTGGCTCAACCTGGCGCGGGCCCATCTGTCCGCGGGGCACCTGACCGAGGCCACGCAGGCCGCACGACGGGCGGTTGCCCTGGCTCCCGCTCAGCCGATCAACGGCCGCATGCTGGCCGAATGCCTGATGCAGCAAAACCGGTTCGAGGAAGCCGCGCAGGTGCTGGACGCGCTGCCGGCCAGCGCCCCGCGCGACGCCGACTGGTACAGCGCCCACGGCAATGCCCTGTTCCTGAGCAAACGGCTGCAGGAAGCCGTCAACGCCTACTTCAAGGCCCTGGCGCGGAAGATCGACGACCCCCTGGTGCACTACCGGCTGGGTCTGTGCTTCAAGGACCTGAGCATGGCCCGGGAAGCCACCGAGTGCTTTCGCACCGCCGTGTCGCTGGACAACGGTGCGGTGCGCACCCTGTCGCTGTCGCTGCTGGTGCACGAGGGCCGGCAGTCCTGCGACTGGACCCACACCGCCCAGGACACCGCAGCCCTGCTGGCCTCGCTGGACGCGACGGGCGAGTCCTCGGGCCAGCTGCTGTCCCCCTTCGCCCTGCTGGCGGTGGATGCCACGCCGGCACAGCAGCGCCGCATGGGGGCCATCCGCACCCGGGACCTGACCCGCCACGTGGTCCCGCTGCCGCCGCCGGGCCCGCGCCGCCCCGGCCCCATCCGGGTGGGCTATCTGTCCTGCGACTTCCATCACCATGCCACCGCGGTGCTGATGGCCGAACTGCTGGAGCGGCGCGACCGCCAGCGCTTCGAAGTCACCCTCTACTCGCACAGCCCGGACGATGGCACGCCCCTGAGCCGGCGTATCCGCGCCGCCTGCGAACACTTCGTCGATGTCACCCACCAGCCCCAGGCCGAGACCGCCCAGCGCATGCGCGCCGACGGCATCGACATTGCGGTGGACCTGAAGGGCCACACCCGCGGCAGCCGCTTCGAGCTGCTGGCCTGGCGGCCCGCTCCGGTGCAGGTGACGTTCCTGGGCTATCCGGCCACCACCGGTGCCGACTTCATCGACTACCTGATCGGCGACCCCGTGGTGACGCCGCTGGCCCATGCCGGGCAGTACAGCGAACACCTGGCCCAACTCCCCAACAGCTACCAGCCCAACGACCGCGAACGCCCCCTGCCCCCGGCCCCCTCCCGTGAGGCGCTGGGCCTGCCGCAGGATGCGGTGGTGTTGTGCTGCTTCAACCAGGCTTACAAGATCTCGGCGGCCATGCTGGACCTCTGGGCCGCCATCCTGCATGGCGCCCCGCAGGCCGTGCTGTGGCTCCTGGCCTGGAATCCCCACGCCCAGGCCAATCTGGGGCGCGAACTGGCCGCCCGTGGCATCCCCGCAGAGCGCCTGTTCTGGGCCCCCAAGATGGAGCTGGCCGAGCACCTGGCACGCCTGCGCGCCGCAGATCTTTTCCTCGACACCTGGCCCTGCAACGCACACACCACCGCCAGCGAGGCCCTGTGGGCCGCCGTGCCGGTGCTCACCGTCCCCGGGCCCACCTTCGCCTCGCGGGTGGGTGCCAGCCTGGTGACGGCCTGTGGCCTGCCGGATCTGGCCTGCGCCTCCGAGGCCGACTACGTCGCCCTGGGCACCGCCCTGGCCAACGACCCCGGCCTGCTGGCCCACCTCAAGCGCGAACTCGACAGCCACCGGCTGGAGCTGCCGCTGTTCGACACCGACCGCTATGTGCGGGACTACGAAGCCCTGCTCACCCGCATGTTCGAGCGCCAGCAAGCGGGTCTTCCGCCGGAGCACCTGCCCCCCGGTGCCTGAGGCGGGCGCATCCGCTAGCATGGCCACACTCCGAGGGCGCATCGCGCCGTCCGCATGAAGCTGACCATCGCCATCCCCACCTTCAATCGCCTGCCGCAGCTGCAGCAGGCCATCGCGGCTGTGTGTGCGCTGGAGATCCCGCCCGGCCTGGAACTCCACCTGGCCCTGTCCAACATCGCCTCCCGGGATGGCACGCGCGACTACCTGGATGCCCTGCAGTTGCCTGGCATCGCCCTGCACATTTACAACACGCCGTTCTGGGAGATGCGCTTCAAGAAGGACATCCGCTCCAACTGGGTGCGCCTGGCCGGGGCGGTGCCGCGCGACAGCGACTGGGTCTGGCTGCATGGCGATGACGATGTCATCCTGGACCCCCGCGCTCTGCACCGCGTGGTGGCGCTGGCACGTTCAGCCGAGCAACCGCGCCTGCTGATGTTTCCACAGGCCAAGCGCTCGACGGGCTCCGGGCAACACTACGCCGGCCAGCTGATCGACCTCTGCCAGGCCCACGGCTTCCACGAGATGCTCGGCTGGATGTCCCAGTTGGTCATGTGCGGCCCGCTGTTCTTTGCGGCCATGTCGGACTTCGCCCGCTTTGCCGGCGAATCCTTGGACGACCACGATCCGCGGACCGAACCCACCTTGCCGCGCAGGGAGCTCCTGGCCGGCGAAGACCCGCAAAGCGCCGAGCGGCTGACCGACAGCCGCGTCTCGGCCTTCCACCATGCCACGATGGTGCTGAGGCACTTCCGCGACCAGGTCGCGGTGTTCGTCGACGATCGCATCATCGACGAGCAGCCCCAGCTGCCGCCCGGCCAGGAGGATCGGCCGACACGGCGTTCCTCCGAGAACGTGCGCGACCGCTTCTTCTACCTGGTGGACGACTTCGTCGAGCACCTGGGCCTGCCGCCCCGCTCCTTGAGCCCGCACTTCCTGCGCTATGTGAACAAATCCCTGGCCGACCTGATGACCAATGTGCTCGCCGAGGACCTGCTGGTTCCGGGCGACTGCCTGCTGGATCGGCAGGGCAAACTCGAGCGCCTGCACCGGCTGCGCGAGCTGATGGCCGACGAGGCCCAGCGCCAGGAGTTGAGCCGGCGGCTGGCGCTGATCGAGGACGCCATGCGCCGAGAGAGCAGCGAATCCAGGCGCGCCATGCAGGCGCTCTACCAGGCTACCAAGCAGCCCCGCCTGCCCTTCCAGATCATGCCGGCGTGAGCTGGGCGGCCGCAGGCAGCTGCTCGAGATAGGTGAACGACACCTGGCCGTCTGCGCACAGGCCCTTGTCGGCAAAGAAACCGGTCCAGAAGGACGAACGCTCCAGGACACGGGCCAGTTCGTCCAGCCTTTGCTGCGCCTGGGCCTGCTGGCCCAGCCGCTGCAGGCAGTAGGCGATCATGTACATGGCCAGCGCATGGTCGTCACGCAGCAGCAGCACGTTCGAGAAGATCTCGATGGCATGCTGGAAATGACCCAGCCGCACGTCGATGTTGTTCAGGAAGTTGGATTCGAGGTTGATGTCGTAGGCGATGTTCTCGATCTCCTGCGGCGTGAAGTGCTCGGTCTCGACCACGCACTTCTTGTAGCCCGCCAGGCGGATGTCGCCCTTGATCTGGCCCTTGGCCCGCGCGTCCAGGTACATCTCGCTGCCAGACAAGGGTGTCGCCACGTTGATGCGGTACCAGCTGGCGCCCAGGTTGCGCAGGAAGCGGCGCGTGTCCTCGATGTCCTCGCGCGTCTCGCCCGGCATGCCGATGATGATGTTGCAGTCGGTGTAGATGCCCAGCTTGCGGCAGTCGGTGACCACCCGCTCGGTGATCGACAGCTTGAGCGGCTTGCGCATCAGCTCCTTGAGCACCCGTGCACTGCCCGATTCCACCGCCAGGGTCAGTTGCCGCACGCCCGTCTTGTGCAGCTCGACCAGCATGTCCCAGTCCAGCGCATACAGCGCCAGCGCGTTGGGGAAGAAGCAGTTCAGGTCCAGACGCTGGGCGATCCTCAGAACCGCCTTGGCCCAGTCCACATCCCAGAGGAACATGTCGTCCTCGATGACCAGGGTGCTGGCACCCAGGCGGGTCTTGAGCGCCGTCAGTTCGGCCTCGATGCGCTCGACGCTGAAGGCCCGCACCTTGCGGCCGTGCACCGCATGCGCGGCGCAGAAGGTGCACAGGAACGGACAGCCCCGGCTGCCCATGTAGGTGATGTAGTTGGTCTTGTCGGCGATGTTGGTGTAGGCCTTGATCGTCGGGCTGTAGTGGTAGTCCTGCAGGTCGATGCAGTCGTAGTCCAGGTAGGGCACATCGTCCAGGCGGTCGATGAAGTGATGGGTGTAGATGCCGCTGGACTGGAGGTTGCCACGTGTCACCCAGTGGTTGGATGCCTCGCAGTACCGCCGCGGATCGGCGGCGCTGAGCAGTTCCTTCAGCGGCAGCTCCCCCTCGCCGTAGCACAGGGCATCGAAAGCCTCCGGCGCGTCCTCGAAGATCTCCCGGTACATGGTGGTCGCCACGTTGCCGCCACCGATCACGAACGCCGAGGGAAAGGTCTGCCGGGCCAGGCGCGCCAGCATCAGCACGTTCTCGTAGCCCGTGATGAACAGCGAGGAAAAGCCCACCAGATCGGGTGTGAAGCCCTCGGCCTTCACACGCGCCAGCACCTCGGTGAACCAGGGCGCGAAGTCGCGGCTGTCGGGGTGGTTCCAGGTCTTGTGGATCTCGGTGTTGAAGTCGATCACCTTCACCGCACAGCCGAACTCGCGCTTGAGGTAGGCGCTGATCGTCAACACCCCCAGGGGGACATCGGTGATCAGGACGCCGTAGTCGTGGCCATTGGCGTGGCGCCATGACTTGCTGTTCTTGCCCGGCGCGGCAAAGGCCTCGAAGGTGATGTTGGGTGGCACGATCAGCAGCACGTTCGGTGCCGGCCCCAGGCCGCCGCCGGGCGCCAGGCCCAGCGCTTGCTCATGTGTCGTCATGGCTTGTCTCCAGTGTGAGGCCCGCAGGCTTGCAGATACCGCCCCATCAGGCGAATCGAGGTCGGCAGCGGGGTCCAGGCGTCCAGCCCGAGTTCGCGCCGCGCCTTGGCAATGTTGGGAAGATAGACCGATCGGTCGATGTTCTTGGCCCGGTCGCTGAGTTGCCCCAGCACCTGCACGGGCTTGTGCGGGCTCAGCTCGGCCGCCACCCGCTGGGCCAGCTCGCCGATGCTCAGCGCGGCATCCGACCCCACGTTGAAGACCCGGGCCGGCGTGCCGGGAGCGGCAGCCAGCATGCGCCACAGCCAGATGGCCAGGTCGCCCAGGTGCAGGAAGGAGCGCAAGGGCCGGCCGTCCCCCTGCACCACCAGGGCCGGCGCCTGCAGGGCCTGCTGCACGAAGTTGCCCAGCGCGTAATGCACATCGAGCGGAATACCGGGGCCGGCGAAGGCGAAGCAGCGCGCGATGGTCAGCGAGAAGCCCAGCTCCTGGGCCGCACAGCCGAGGATGAACTCGGCCGCCCGCTTGGCCTGTGCCAGGCCTGACCCCGGGTCCAGGGTGTCCGGCGCGTGGTGGTCCGTCTCCTCCACCGGCCCGGGCCGGGGCCCATAGACCACCCCGGAGCCCAGGAACAGCACGGCCTGCGGACGGGCACGGCGGCACAGCCGGACCACGGCCCGCGTGCCGTCCACCAGGGTGTCGAACTTGCTGATCGCGCTGGCCCCCCCAAAGGTCTCGTGGGCCGAGGTGGTGGCGCCGTGCACCAAGTGGGTGAAGGCGATGTCGTGCCGGTCGATCTGGGTGACATCGCCTTCGATGACCTCCAGGCCGGCCAGGGGCGGCAACAGGGACAGCCAGGCCTGCGCCGCCGCTGCCCGCCGCGTCAGCAGCGCCACACCGCGCAGCTGCAAGCCCTCGTGTACCTGCGCATGGGCCAGGCGCTGCAGCAGCCACCAGCCGAAGGGGCCGGTGCAGCCCGTCAGCAGCAGACGGCCCCCCTGCAGATGAGCCCAGTCCAGCGGCTGGCAGGCCGCCAGACGTTGCGTCTCAGCCTGCAGGATCTGCGCTTGCGCCAGGTTCATGCCTGTGGGCCGGACTCAGGCCAGCACCACCAGGGCGCAGGTCGAAGTCTCGGCGCAGGCGTCGAAGTGCTTGCGGCGGTTGAAGCTCATGTCGTAGCCATAGGCCTCGAAGCAGTGCCCCTCGCCGGCCTGGCCCTCCAGGGCCGCCGTCCACAGCAGCGGCGTGTAGCCCTGCTCGCGCAGCAGCAGGCCGGGTTCGGCGATCAGGGCCGCCGCGGTGTCCAGGCCACCGGCCAGCAGCCAGTCGGCCGGCAGGCCGGCCAGACGCTCGACCGCCGCGGGCACCGAGTACTCGCGCAGCGCGGGCAGGTACAGGCCGATCACCGGCCCCGCCTGCAGGCGTTGCAGCAGCTGCTCGTGGCGGCTGCCCGCACGGGTGCGCAGGTGGCCGCTCAGGGGCTGGGTGTGGTGGTCCTTGAAGACCTTGCCGGGGTGGGCCTCGGTGAAGGCCTGGGCCACGCGCGGCAGGTAGAACTCCTCCAGCGCGGAACCCTCGTCAGAGATCAGGGACTGCGGCAGGATGAAGGGCACCACCGGACCATGGAGCGCCGCGGCCAGGGCCGGATCGGCCGCGATGCGCTCGCGCAGGCCCTGCACGGCGCGGCTGAACTCGTCCAGCGACGGGCAGGCCCCGGGCAGGTGGCTCACCAGGCGCTCGTGCATCTGCGCCAGCGTGGAGGTGGGCGCCTCGATCTGGAAATAACGCCGGCTCTTCAGATGCACCGGCGCCTTCAGGCCGCGCGGGTCGCAACGGCCATGGGTGTCGAAGTGGCCCTGGTAGACCGGCTCGGGCAAGGCATCATCGAGTCGGTCCTGGTCGCTGAAGCCCTGGCCGTAGGGCAGCGGCAGCAGCTTGGCGCCGGCCGTCTTGGCCGCATGCAGGGCGATGAACTGCGGGTCCTCGCCGATGATGCAGTCGGGCCGGTAGGGGCCCATCCACGGGTTGGCCATGCCACGCGCCAGGATCTCCTTGAGCGGCGTCTGGCGCAGGTTGCCGATCGACATGTCGATGTACGGGCAGGGCGTGATCTCCATCGTCGAGGTGATGGTGATGATGCCCTTGGTGGTGATGCAGCCCTTGAACGAGCCGTAGGAGGGCGTCATGTGGGTGAACACCTTGTACTTGCGCTCGAGCTCGCGCACGATGTCGGCGTCTTCCTTCTCGATCACGAACTCGGGGTGCTCGCTGCACGAGCCGGTGGGCTTGGCATAGGAGACATACAGGCCGATGCCGCGATCGGTGGCGAAGCGGCACATTTCCTCGAACTCGGCGGTGCGCGCACGGCCCTTGACCAGCACGGTCGACAGGATGAGGTTCAGCCCGGCCTCCAGGCTGGCGTCCACCGCACGCATGACCCGCTTGTACGAGCCCTTCTTGTTGCGGAAGTTGTCGTGGTCGGTCTCGACCATGCTGTCCAGCGACAGCTGCACCTTCTCGACCCCGATGGACTTGAGGTGGCGCGCGCGCGCGCCATCCAGGAACCAGCCGTTGGTGTCGGTGATGATGTAGTGGCGCTCGGGATCGATGGCCTCGACCACGGCGTCGAAGTCCTTCATCACCAGGGGCTCGCCGCCGGTGATGACGAAGCGCGCCAGGCCCAGGGCATCGGCCTCGCGCGAGATGCGGCGCACGTCCTCCAGGTCCATCTTCTCGCGCTCGTCATGGATCTTGATCACCTTCTCCAGGTGGCGATCCATGTAGTACTCGGCCGAGCAGTGGGTGCACTGGAAGTTGCACAGGTAGCTCTTCTCCAGGCGGATGATGGGGCTGATCTCGCCGCGCTCCTCCATCTCGGCGATGCGGGCCAGCTTGGCCGCCACATAGGGCTTGCGCGCAGCCAGGCCGTTGCGCTTGGCCAGTTCCTCGGCGGACAGCGACTTGACGAGCAGTTCGGTTTCCATGATCAAGGCTTCCTTCCGGTGTCGGCGCCGCTGCTGAACAGCGGGCGGTAAATGCCGTGTTGGCGAATGGTATCGGGCGGCAGTTCGTCGAACCATGCCCACTGACCTGCCGCGGGACGTCCGCCGGCAGGTGCCTGGCGTGCCGGATCCGCCGGCGTTCGCAGCCGGCAGCGGAACGCCAGGGTGATGAAGTGTCCGCGCAGGTCGCGCTCAGGCGCGGTCAGCTCGAAGACCGCCAGCGGGGTCGCGTCGGCCTCGACCTGGGCGCCCAGCTCGGCGGCAGCCACGGCCGCGATGCGGGTGGCCCAGGATTCCTTGAAGCGCACGATGCCCCCCGGCACATGCCAGCCCGGGCCATAGAAGCGGTCTTCGCGCCAGGTCATCAGCGTGCGCCCTGCCCCGTCGCCCACCAGCAGGTCGACGTTGACCAGGGGCGTCAACCGGCTGACGGCCAGGAACAGCGGCTCGGGCAGACCGGCGCGGGCATCCGGGCACTGCCGCTCGATGACGGCCAGGGCCTGTTCCAGCGAGGGGGCGGTGTTCTGGTTCATGCCAGCTCCAGCGCGTCTTCGCGCAGGATGGCCAGCGCCAGCTCGGCGCCATGGGCGCGCCGGATTTGGGCCACCACCTCGTCGGAATAGCCCGCCGCCATGACGATGACAGCGGCCACCGGTGACTGCCGCAAAGCCTCGGGCGCGCGGATCGGCAGGTGGCTGACCGGGGTGTAGCGCCCCTGCTTGAACGGGGCCGAGTCGACCACATAGCGCAGGCGCGGCCCCAGCTCGGCCAGCGACAGCAGGGCCAGCGCCTGGTGCCCCGCCCCCCAGACGGCCACCCCGCCGGCCTGGTGACGGTCGACAAAGGCATGCAGGGCCAGGCGCAGCCCCTCCAGCGAGCGGTCGAAGTCGTCCAGGGCGGGCACGGCACGTGGCCGCAGCTCTGCCGACAGGATGTAGTCGTGCCAGATCGTGCGGACCTGTGTGACCTCGAAGCCCGCCATCTCCAGGCAGCGCCGCAGCGTGGCCTCGGTGAAATAGAACACATGGTCGGCGATGAACTCGCTGACCACCTGGCGGCGCAGGATCATGTCGAAATTGGGCACCTCGACCAGGCCCACAGCGCCCGCCGCCAGGCGCTGGCGCACCGCGCGCAGCACCGCACGCGGCTGCGGCCAGTGCTCCATGAAATTGAAGCTGGCCCAGGCGTCAAAGCACAGGTCGGCCGGCAGCTCGGCGTCGCCAGGGTACAGGGTCAGCACCTCGTGGCCGCCGGCCCGCGCGGCCTGCGCGGCCTGGACGCCGTGCTCGGTCCCCCAGGGTCGGGCGCCGGCCTGGCGCAGCAGATCCAGGTACTCACCACGCCCGCAGCCCACCTCCAGTACCGGGCGGCCTTGCAGGCCGTGGCGGCCCACCCACTCGGCCAGCTGCGTCTCGCGGAAGGCCTTCATGGCCGGCGAGAAGGCATTGGCGCGGATCACATCGCGGTAATACGACACCGGTGCACCGACCGTCTGCACGAGGCCGCAATCCTCGCAGCCGTGGATGCGCAGGTCGGTGCCGGCATCGCTCGCCAGCTCATGCTGCTGCGGCAGGCTTTGCGCGCCCGAGGGCATGCCCTGCAGGGCCAGCATGGGCTGCGCCCCCAGGCTGCCGCCGCACCAGCGGCAGCTCAGCACGGGGCCCCCCGGGCCTGTCGCGAACGGGGCGACAGCGGCGTGAGCATCTCCGCCTCCAAGGCCTCCAGGCTCAGCAGCGGCGACATGTCTTCCAGCGGCATCGACACCATGCCGCCTTCGGCCAACGGGATGGCCGCGCACTTGGGCTGCAGCGTCTCGTCCGGCACCAACTGCAGGTCAACCAGGCAGGGGCGCGGCAAGGCCATCGCACCGCTCAAGGCCGCGGCCAGGGCGTGGCTGTCGGCAATGGTCACGCAGGGCAGGCCGTAGGTGCGGGCCAGCGCCGCCAGATCTGGCAGGCGCAGCCCGCTGTCCGGACCACTGGCCAGATAGCGGCCCTGGAAGTAGTTGCGCTGGGTGTTGCGGATGGAGGCATAGCCCCCGTTGTTCATGACGAACAGGCAGATCGGCAGCGCCTGCGTGGCCAGCGTGGCCAGTTCCTGCACATTGAGCTGCAGGCTGCCGTCGGACTCGACCGCGATCATCGGTGACCGCCCCTGCCCCAGGCAGGCCCCGATGGCCGCCGGCAGGCCATAGCCCATGGATCCCAGCCCGGAGGTCAGGAACAGACGCTGGCCCGGCTTGTTGCGAAAACCCGCATAGAGGAATTCGACCGCCAGGCCCGAACTGCCGGTGGCCACCAGGGTGTCGGCCGGCGTGGCCTCGGACAGGGCATCGACAAAATGCGCGTGGCTGATCGGCCCGGCATCCGCGAAGCTGCCCTGGGGATGCAGCGGATGGTCGAGCTTCCAGCGCAGGCAGCGTGCCCGCCAGGCGTCGACCGCCAGCGGCGCCGGCCCCAGTGCGCCGCGCAGACCTTGCAGGAAGTCTCCGGCATCGAGGGCCAGCCGGGTGGCCTCGGGAAGATCGGTCTTGTCATCGAGTTCGTGGGCATCGATGTCGACCACGATCTTCTGGGCATGGCGCCCGAACTCCGCCCGGTTGTAGGCCGTGACCACGGGATCGAGCCGGGCGCCGACACAGATCAGCAGGTCGCAGTTCTGCACCGCGAAGTTGGCGGCGCGCGTGGCCACCACGCCGGGGCGGCCAATGTTCAGCGGGTCCTCGTGGGGCAGCAGGTCCAGGGCATTCCAGGTGAAGACGCATGGCAGGCCGGCCTCATGCGCCAGGGCCTGCAGGGCGTCGGCCGCACCGGACAGGCGCACGCCATGCCCCGCCAGCAGCAGCGGGCGCTGTGCCTGGCGCAACTGACGGGCCAGCGCAGCGAAGTCGACCGTGGACGATGCCGGACGGACCGGGGCCTGCCAAGGACGCAGGGCCGCCGCATCGACCGGCGCCGCCTGCACGTCCAGCGGGATGTCCAGCCAGACCGGCCCGGGGCGCCGCTGCGCATGTGGTGCAGGGCCTCCTCCAGCAGGGCACGGATGTCGGCGGGCTCGTCCACCACGGCGGCGAACTTGGTGATCGGCCGCACCAGGGGCACGATGTCCACCTCCTGCACACCCGTCTGGCGCAGCGGCCGGCCACGCAGGCGGTCGGCCCGCTTGGCCTGGCCGGAAATGACCAGCATGGGCACCGAGTCGATCCAGGCGCCCGCCACCGGCGTGACGATGTTGGTGGCCCCGGGCCCCGTGGTCACCATGGCCACGCCGAAGGTCGGAGCCCCCGGGCGGCCGGTGCGTCCATAGGCCTCGGCGGCGATGCCGCAGGCCTGTTCGTGCTGGCAAGCCACGGCCTGCAGACGTGGCTGGCAGGCCAGCGCGTCGTTGAGGTGCATGGCCCCCCCACCGGGGAGCACGAAGACATGGCCGATGCCTTCATCGGCCAGCCGGGACATCAGCCAATCGGCCAGGCGTTGGGTCATGCGTGGAACGTCAGTTGAGCCAGTACATCAGACGGGTCTTGCGATCCCGGTTGAGGTTGATGGCTTCGTCGGTGTAGAACGAATCGTCGGCAAAGTGGGTGGAAGAGATTTCCTCGATCACGGCGCCGGTGCGTGTGGAGAACGCATGCCGCACACCGGGCTCGATGTTGATCACATCCCCCTCTTTGCACCGCTGCAATTTACCGTCCAGGCTGATCTCGATTTCGCCGAAAAGAATGTGGAAAGTCTCTTCCTTCTGGCGGTGCAACTGCTCCGGATGCAGTTGTCCCGGCAGGCTCACCAGCAGCTTTTTGCAGTAGCCGCGGTTGACCACGGTGAACATGGTCAAACCCACCTCGTCAAAACGCTCCAGGCCATAGTGGTGGGAAATCTCCAGGTCAACGCCCCCCGGCACGGTGATGCGGCTGTGCTGCAGCAGCTCGCGCACCCGGCAGGCGATGTCGAGGATCCTGGCACGCCGGTCGCTCTGTTCGGTGTTGGCCAAGGTCACGGCACCATCGGTGGCGATGGGCTCGCGGGCCACGAAGCGGCTGTACTTGCTCCACTCGTTGGCCGTGATCTGGCCCGGCTCGGGAGGAAAGGCGAAGTAGACGTCCGCATTCTCCAGGGTCTGGCCGGCGTCGATCGGCCGGCGCACGAAGACGCCTCGGCGCAGGCTGCGCAGGCTGTCCTGTTCGGCCGTGTTGACGGGCGCGCGCTCGCTGGGATTGCCGCAGATGGCAAAGGCGCGCCGCGCCGAGGCCAGCCATTGGCGCACCTGTTCGGGTGTGGCCGAATAGCCATTGACCGGGTACTCGGGCGTGCCCACCGCCACGTGCTTCTCGAAGATGTCGGCCCCCTTGGCGACCGCCATCGCCACCAGGTCGGCGTGGTCCGGGTGTTCGTGGGTGGAAAAGCCCACGCGCAGGCCGGGATAGCGCTGGCGCAGGAAGTCGATCTGGCTGAGCTGCATGTGCTCATCGGGCGCCGGATACTCGGCCACGCAGTGCAGCAGGGCAAAGGCCTTGTCCCGGTGCCGCAGGAAACTGACCATGTTGTCCAGCGTGGCCACCGAGGCGCCGGCGGTGGAGGCGATGATCGGCCGGTCCGTGCGGACGATGCGCTCGATCAGCGGCCAGTCGCCGAAGGAACAGCTGGCCACCTTGATGATGTCCAGGCCCTGCGCCTCGATGACATCCACCGAGGCCTCATCGAAGGGCGTGGACATGGTCAGCAGGCCCTGGCGGCGTGTCTCCTCCACCAGGCTGTCGAACTGGGCCCGGCTCAGGCGCGTCTCGCTGAAGCGCTTGATGTACTTGACGTCTTCGCGGCCACGCATGGCCGGGTGGATGAAGCTGTCCAGGTCGCGGTATTGCAGCTTCATCGCGAAGCTGAACTCGGGGAACTCCCGGCTGACCGCGGCGAACTCACGGATGATGCGCAGGCCATGGTCGAGATCGCCCATGTGGTTGTTGGCCATCTCGAAGGTGACCAGGCGAGGCGGGATGAGGTGTTTCATGAAGGGCTCCTGCGGGCCTGCGCGCTCAGTCGAAGCGCACGCCCAGGTACTGCTCGATGCTGGCGGCGGCATGCTCGAGCATGGGCTCGGTCAGTGCAGGCTGCACGCCGATCCAGAAGGTCTTGGACATCACCGTGTCGGAGCGCGCCAGCGTGCCGCTGACACGGTAGTTGCGACCCTGCATATAGGGCTGCCGGGTGAGGTTGCCGGCGAACAGCAGCCGGGTGCCGACGCGCTGCTGGTCCAGGTAGGTCAGCAGGTCCAGGCGAGAGACCGGTGCCTCTTCGCGCAGGGTGATGGGAAAGCCGAACCAGGACGGCTCCGCACCGGCGGTGGCCTGCGGCAGGATGAGGAATTCCTCGCAACTGCGCAGACGCTCGTGCAGGAAGGTGAAATGCCGGCGCCGCGCGACGATGAAAGCTTCGAGCTTGCCGAGCTGGGCCAGGCCACAGGCAGCCTGCATGTCGGTGATCTTCAGGTTGTAGCCGAGGTGACTGTAAGTGTATTTGTGGTCATAGCCCGGCGGCAGCTGGCCCAATTGCTGGCAGAAGCGGCGGCCACAGGTGTTGTCCTTGCCGGGCGCGCAGTAGCAGTCGCGGCCCCAGTCACGGAAGCTCTCGGCGATGCGGCGCAGTTCGTCGTGTCGGGTGAACACCGCCCCGCCTTCGCCCATCGTGATGTGATGGGCGGGGTAGAAACTCAGGGTGCCGATGTCGCCAAAAGTGCCGACCTTCTGTCCTCGGTAGGTCGATCCCAGGGCATCGCAGCAGTCCTCGACCAGCCACAAGCCATGGCGGCGGCACAGGTCGGTGACCACGGCCAGGTTGAAGGGATTGCCCAGCGTGTGCGCCAGCATGATGGCCTTGGTGCGCGGCCCGATGGCCGCCTCGATCAGGCTGGCATCGACGTTGTAGGTCGGAATGTCGACATCGACGAAGACTGGCACGGCCCCGAACTGCAGGATCGGATTGACCGTGGTCGGGAATCCCGCCGCCACGCTGATCACTTCATCGCCCGGCCGGATGGCCCGCTCGCCCAGGCGAGGCGAGGTCAGCGTGTGAAAGGCCACCAGGTTGGCGGAGGACCCGCTGTTGACCGTCAGCACGTGGGGCACGCCCAGGAACTGGGCCAAGCCGGACTCGAAGGCCGCATTGAAGCGGCCGGTGGTCAACCAGCCGTCCAGGCTGGCCTCGACCATCAGGCGCAGCTCCGCCGCATCCAGCAATTTGCCCGAAGGCGGCACCACGCTCACCCCCGGCTCGAAAGGCCGGGGCTGGCCCAAGGTCAGCGCCGCGTACTGGTCGACCAGTTCAGCGATCCGCTGACGCAGCTGCAGGGCCTCTTCATTCGCCACGCATGGCCTCCTTGGATGTCTGCCTCATCGAATCAGCGCCCCGGGCCCAGGTGCGCCCGGATCTGCGCTTGCATCAGCGCATGGGCCGGCTGCCCGGCAAACAGCTGGCGCTCCCAATCGACCGTCCAGGCAATCGCCTGGCGGGTGTCCAGCCGCGGCTGCCAGCCCAGCGACTGGCGGGCCAGGCTGGCGTCCAGGCGCAGATGCAGGGACTCGTGCGGGCCGTCCGGGGCGGCCAAGGTCACCACATCCCCGCCACCCCACTGGTGACAGGCCTGACGGGCCACGTCTGCGACCGACCAGATCTCGTCCACGGACGGGCCGAAGTTGTAGGCCGGGGCCAGGCCGGCACGCCCCCCCGCCATGGCTTCGGCCAGCACCAGATAGCCCGACAGGGCATCCAGCACATGCTGCCAGGGACGGGTGGCGTGGGGATGGCGCAGCGCCAGCGGCCGCCCCGCCCGCAGTGCCCTGAACAAATCGGGCAGCAGCCGATCGCGACAACGGTCCCCGCCGCCGATCACGTTGCCGGCCCGGGCCGTGACCAGACGCGGTCTGGCGTCGCCACTGAAGTAACTGCCACGAAAGGCCTGCACCACCAGTTCGGCACAGGCCTTGGAATTGCTGTAGGGGTCATGCCCTCCCAGCGGATCGGTTTCGCGGTAGGGCCAGGGCTGGCGCTCGTCGCGGTAGACCTTGTCGGTGGTCACCACCAGCACGGCCTGCAGGTCGGCCCGATCACGGCAGGCTTGAAGCAGGTTGGCGGTGCCCTGGACATTGGTGTCGTAGGTCCCCAGTGGATCCTCGTAGCCCACGCGCACCAGGGCCTGTGCCGCCAGATGCAGCACCACCTGGGGCCGGCAGTCGGCCACGGCCTGCGCCAGCCGTTCGGGCTGGCGGATGTCCACCCGCAGATCGGAGGCCAGGATGGAGGCCACCTCGGCCATGTCAAACAGGCTGTCGGGCTCGGGCGCCAGGGCAAGGCCGTGAACCTCGGCGCCCAGCGCATGGAGCATCCAGCTCAGCCAGCTGCCCTTGAAGCCGGTGTGGCCGGTGACCAGCACACGGCGTGACGCCCAGAACGCGGCATTCGGCGCGGCCGCTGCGGCGGGGCTCATTTCCAGAATTTCCACGGGGCCTGGCCGCTGGACCACAGCGACTCCAGTTGGTGTTTGTCGCGCAAGGTGTCCATCGGCTGCCAGAAGCCATCGTGCTTGAAGGCCCGCAACTGGTCCGCGGCAGCCAGGGTCTCCAGCGGCGTGGATTCCCAGGTGACCATGTCGTGCGCGATGAGGTCGATGACGCGCGGCTTGAGCACGAAAAAGCCGCCGTTGATCCAGCCACCGTCGCCCAGCGGCTTCTCGACAAAGCGGTTGACCGCGTCGCCGAGCAATTCCACCGAACCGAAACGCCCAGGCGGCCTGACCGCGGTCATCGTGGCTTCCCGGCCGTGCGCCTGGTGAAAGCGGATCAGGGCGCCAATATCGAGGTCCGCCAAACCGTCGCCATAGGTGAAACAGAAATCTTCATCGCCCAGAAAGGGCCGCACGCGGCGCAGGCGGCCCCCGGTGAGCGTGTTTTCCCCGGTGTTGACCAGGGTGACCTTCCAAGGCTCGGCCTTGTGGTCATGAACCTGCATGCTGCCGTTGCTCATGTCGAAGGTCACGTCCGACATGTGCAGGAAGTAGTTGGAGAAATACTCCTTGATGACGTAGCCCTTGTAGCCGCAGCAGATGATGAAGTCGTTGACCCCGAAGGATGAATAGACCTTCAAGATGTGCCACAGAATGGGCAGCCCACCGATTTCGACCATGGGTTTGGGTCGGACGGAGGTTTCCTCCGACAGCCGGGTGCCCGCTCCGCCGGCCAGGATGACGGCCTTCAATGCCGACCTCCGCCGTGAGGGAGCCAGGACGGCGAGCGGTGTCCGGGGTCGGTCTGGGCAGCAGCGTGGATCATTTCAGCCTTGGTTAGGGTGACCAGCAGGGCCGTTCAGCACTTGGCCTGTGTCACCTGCATGATGCTTCACGAACCGCGCACCGCCGCCTGGTACAACAGCCGCGCCTTGCCGAGCCGTTGACCCAGTTCGCCATCCAGCCCCAGCGCAGACCCAGACGTGTTGTCGACCCACTGGACATCATGTGTCTTGAACAAATCCATTGTATCTTCGACCGACTCGATCAACATGATGTCGGCATACTCGCTTTTCCCTGTCATGGAGAGGGCTTCGGCAATCAGTCCGATGATCTGCTGGGCATTCATGCCGCCGGTATTCGAGGACGTCAGCGCAAATGCAAGCGTCACCGGATCTCCAGGCGCAAACTCGCTGGCATAGGCGATCAGAATCTCCACCCATTCCAGCGTGGTCCAGTCCACATCGCAGAGGAATGCCTGTTTTCTCGGCTTGAAACGGCGGGGAGTTTGGGTGGACAACACGCGCAGGCGCGACAGCACCAGGTCGCTGGCCACCTGCCAGCTCAGGTGAGCCTCGGCAAATGCCCGGGCCCGCCGGCCCATGTCGCGCAGCGCAGCGCGGTCCGTGTAAGCCGCGCGCATGGCCCGGGATACGGCCTTCAGATCCGGCTCCTGCAGCCAGAAACCGGGGGCGGAAGGCTTGAAGCGGTCCACCTGGGTCGGGCCGCGCTCGCTGGGGATCAGAAAGGCGAACTCCTCCCGCACGAAGTCCGCCGCCGCGCCTTCACGGGTGACGATGACGGGCAGGCCGCACGCCATGGCCTCGGCAATCGGAAGTCCGAAGCCCTCGCCCCGATACGGCAGGGCCAGCACGTTGCAGGAGCGATACAGCGCAATCACCTCGTCTTCGGTCAGAGCGTCGGTGATGTATTCGATTTCCGGCGCATCGGGGAAGCGGGTGCGGACATTTTCGAGGAAACCATGCAAATCGCTGCCCTGATAGACCGTGCCTGGCTGCCCCTTGATCACCAGGCAGACATCCTCATGGGATTTGAAGGCGTGCAGATAGGCCTCCAGCACCACATCGATACCCTTGCGGTGAATCGTGCCGCCGACAAAGAGGATCTTGAATTTCTTGCGGGTTTTGAGCGGATAGCGGCTGTCACCGGGTGAGAAGCGCGCAAGATCGACGCCATTCGGGATGACCTGCAGCTTGTCAGCGGGGACCCCGCTGGCCACATAGCAGTCCCGCACCCACTGGCTGGGCACCCAGATCTCGTCGACCTGGTCGCGCATGGGGGCCACCCAGTCCTGCGGGATGCCGCCGAACTCCCAGGGCTGGATCATCACCCACATGCCTTCAGGAGGCGGCGTGAAGTTGGGCGGCCATTGGTGCCGCACGTGCACCGCGGTGGACTCCAGCGGCTTGCCCACACAGGCGACCAGGGGCAGCGCCGTCGGCATGGACTTGGCCGGGTCGAACTGGTCGGGCTCGAAAGGCCGGATGCCGAGATTGACCTCGCCCGAGGCCAGCAGGCCCAGGCAGAGCTGACGGTTGACCAGGGCCAGGCTGTGATAAACGAATTGCGATCCCTCCCAGCGCACCGGAATGCGCCGGTCTGCGGCCTTGGCAGCGGCCGCCTGCGCAATGGCCTCGAAGAACGGCGGCACGTGGGCCGTGGAGGAGACCACGGCCAGCCAGTCCGCCCAGCCGGCCCAGGGCTGCAGTGACTGCGCCCGCTCCTGGCGCGCCCGGCGCAGGGCCGCACGCACGTCGGTCACATGCAGCAACGGCATGCTGGCTTCCTTGTGGTGCGGCTGATAGGCCAGGATCTCGGGCGTGATCGGCTGGCTGTGCCGAGGATCCTCGTCGATGGTGATCAGGGCCGCGTCCATGCCCAGCAGCGTGGAGCCGACCGAGTGGGCGACGATGATGCGCTTGCCCCGGATCAGGGCTTCGCCGACCGGCGCCGTCACGGCCGTGTCGGTCGAAACGTAGTAATGGCTGCGGTCGATCAGGCGGCAGATGTCCAGCCGCGTGCCCAGCGCATCGTCGATGAAGATGCGGGCCTGGGAAGGATGGGCTTCGCAGGCGCGCGCGAGGATGGCCTGCAGATCGCGCTGCGGCTGGCCGGGCACGGGGTGCCAGGACGGGTAATTGACCTTGACATGCAATTCGGCCTTCGGCTCGTCGGCGAACTCCTGCAGAAAGGCCTCGAACAGGGTGTCCCAACGGCGCCGCGGCTGGAACATCGCCACGGTCACGAAACGCAAGGCACCGTCGTCGTGCATCGGCTGGACGGGCGGCAACTTCGGGTTGTTGAACCAGATGTGCGGCACCACCAGCGGCCTCAGCTTGTCAGCCTGCAGACCCGCGTCGCGCCAGGCGGACATCTCGTTGGCCGCCACGCACACCAGATCCATGTGATTGCACACGCGCACCCATTCGGCCGGGGGCAGCGCGCCTTGCAGGGCACCATCGAAGGTGGTCAGCATCACCCTCAGAGAGCCGGGCGGCAGCTTGATGTCGAGCCAGGACTGGCTGGGCACGTGATAGAACAGAGCAATCACCTGCCCGGACAAAGGCGTCGACTCCAGCTGGGTCAGCAGGTCGAGGTCGAAGTCGTCGATGCCCGGCTCCTCGGCATTCACCGACACCAGGCGCACACGCAGCCCCGCGGCGTGCCAGGCCGCCGCCAGCGCCCGCCCGCCCATGCCGTAGCCACTGCGGTTCTTGAAGGGCGCAAAGAACAGGAGGGTGTGATCCGCGGGAAGTCCGAATGTCATGTCAGCAGGCCCTGAGTGAGTGATCCGGGGCCCCTTCGGCGATTGGCGATCGGGACGGACTCCGGCTGGGGGCAGTCTAGAAAACCTACGGACAAGCCATGCCGTGAAATGGTGCACAAAAGTCACCCTGATAGGGGGCACACCATGGGGCCATGGCAGGGTCCAGGGTCGACACGGCGCCCAGGGAGACAGCGCTTGTAGGAATTTGTCTGACACGGAGGGCGGAAAAACCGGGACTCCAGTTCTGGAAGTGACCCGATGTTGCCGCCCAGTTCATGTGCTTACAGTTCATTCCAACGCGAAACAAACGCGCAACACAACCCACCAGGAGCCGCAACATGGAAACGACCCAGATCCTCGCCGAGATCCGCGAAGCCAACCTGTCCTACCTGATGCTGGCGCAAAGCCTGATCCGCGCCGACCGCGAACAGGCCCTGTTCCGCCTGGGCGTCTCCGAAGAGACCGCCAACCTGATCAACGCCCTGACCCCGGCCCAGATGATGAAGATCGCCACCAGCAACACGCTGCTGTGCCGCTTCCGCATGGACGACGACCTCGTCTGGGGCCTGCTGACCAACCACGGCAAGTCCTCCTCCAACGACAGCGTCAGCCGCCTGCACGCTTCCATCCTGATGGCTGGCCGCCACCAGGAAGCCGCCTGATCCCAGGCCGCACCCCATACCCATAAAGACCAGGACGGAGAACACACCATGGCCCGCACCAAGAGCATCCTCACCGAAGCCAAGCAGATCGAACGTGCCGTCACCCTGATCCACCTGGGCGCCCGCCTGCAGGTGCTGGAGTCGGAGACCGATCTGTCGTACGAGCGCCTGCTGCGCCTGTACAAGGAAGTGTCGGGCAAGAGCCCGTCCAAGGGCCAGCTGCCGTTCTCCACCGACTGGTTCATGACCTGGCAGCCCAACATCCACGCCAGCCTGTTCCTGAACATCCACGAGTACCTGAACAAGACCTCCGAGATGGAGGACATCGACGCGGTGATCAAGGCCTACCAGCTGTACCTGGAGCAGACCGCTGCCCAGGGCCTGGAGCCCCTGCTGTCGGTGACCCGCGCCTGGCGCCTGGTCAAGTTCGTGGACAACGGCATGCTGACCATGACCAAGTGCACCCACTGCGGCGGCCACTTCGTCACCCACCCGCACGAGATCGCCCGCCACTATGTGTGCGGTCTGTGCAATCCGCCGGCCCGTGCCGGCAAGGGCCGCCAGGCCGGCGCCCTGCAGATGCCCAGCGCCGCCGAGCGCGACGCCTGCACGGTCGACGCCCACTGATCCCTGAGCCTGGCTCAAGTCCGCCCCACGGCGGGCGATAACAGGGCCAGGTGCAAGTTTTCATGCAGCTTCCTCCTCCTGGCACAGCATTCATGTGCCTTGTGGCGGGTCCCCTGGGGCCCGCTTTTTTCTTGGCGCTGCAGCACCCTGCTTTTCCGGCTTTCCAAAAACCTCAAGGCGGCGATGCTCTCTCCGATATGAGGTGAAAGGCGCGCACAGGCGCCACTCACACCAACCCGGACCGCCACACCATGTTCGTCATCGTCGGCTGGCTCGTCGCCATCGGTTGCATCTTCGGGGTGTTCATCGCCCACGGGGGCAACATCCACGTCGTGCTGCACGCTCTGCCCTTCGAGCTGATCACCATCTTCGGCGGGGCTCTGGGCGCCTTCGTGGCCAACAACCAGATGAAGGTGCTCAAGGCCACCGGCAAGGGGCTGGGCGCCTGCTTCAAGGGCAGCAAGTACTCCAAGGCCCGCGCCATGGAGCTGCTGGCCCTGCTCTACGAGATCCTGCAGAAGGCCCGCAAGGAAGGCCTGATGTCCATCGAAAAGGATGTCGAGGATCCGCACAGCTCCGCGCTGTTCCAGAAGTTCCCGGTGGTGGGCAATGACCACCACGTCACCGAATTCATCACCGACTACCTGCGGATGATGGTCTCGGGCAACCTGAACGCGCACGAGATCGAGTCCCTGATGGACACCGAGCTCGAGACCCACCACCACGAGGCCCATGCCCCGGCGGCGGCCATCGCCCGTCTGGCCGGTGCCCTGCCCGCCTTCGGTATCGTGGCCGCGGTGCTGGGCGTGGTGAACACCATGGGCTCGGTGGGCCAGCCCCCGGCGGTGCTGGGCGGCATGATCGGCTCGGCCCTGGTCGGGACCTTCCTGGGCATTCTGCTGGCCTACGGCTTTGCCGAGCCGCTGGCGGGCCTGCTGGAACAGAAGATCGACGAGGACGGCAAGGAACTGCAGTGCATCAAGACGGTGCTGCTGGCCTCCATGCAGGGCTACGCCCCGCAGACCGCCATCGAATTCGGCCGCAAGGTGCTGTACTCGACCGAGCGCCCGACCTTCAGTGAGCTGGAAGGCCACGTGAAGAAGAAATAAGCCGAGGACAAGGCCATGGCCGGCGACGCCAAAAAGCTCCAGCCCATCATCGTCAAGCGGATCAAGAAGGGCGGCCACGGTGCCCACGGTGGCGCCTGGAAGATCGCGTACGCCGACTTCGTGACGGCGATGATGGCCTTCTTCCTGCTGATGTGGCTGCTGGGCTCCACCACCGAAGGCGACCGCAAGGGCCTGCAGGACTACTTCAACTCTCCCCTGAAAGTGGCCATGGGCGGGGGCTCCGGCTCGGGCGACTCGTCCTCCATCATCAAGGGCGGGGGCGAGGACCTCACCCGCACCGCCGGCCAGGTCAAGCACGGCGCGGTGGAGGCGCCCAAGCGCACCTTCAACCTGCAGGCCCTCAAGGCCGAACAGGCCCGGGCCGAGGCGGCCAAGCTGATGGAGCTGCAGAACAACCTGCAGGAACGCATCGCCGCCAGCGAGAAATTCAAGGCCCTGAGTTCACAGCTCAAGCTGGACATGACCCGTGACGGATTGCGCATCCAGATCGTGGATGCGCAGAACCGACCCATGTTCGACTCCGGCAGTGCCGTGGTCAAACCCTATATGCGGGACCTGCTGAGGTCCATCGGCGAGGTGCTGGCCGACGTGCCCAACCTGCTGACGCTGGAAGGCCACACCGACGCCACACCCTTCTCCGGCAACGGCCTGGGCTACAGCAACTGGGAGCTGTCGGCCGACCGGGCCAACGCCTCCCGACGCGAGCTGATCGCCGGGGGCCTGGGGGAAAACCGCATCCTGCGGGTGCAGGGCCTGGCCTCCAGTCAGCTCTTCAACCCCAAGGACCCGCACGACCCGTCCAACCGGCGCATCTCGATCATCGTGATGAACCGCGAAGCCGAGGACCGGGTGTTCAAGACCGCCCCCGAGGCGGCCAGCGCTGACGCCGAATCCACCCCCGAGGACACAAAGGCCTCAACTCCGTCGCCAATCGACCGATAAGCTCTCAAGACCGCAAGAGGACTGACATGAGCAACCCCACCGATCTCAAATTCCTTGTCGTTGACGACTTCTCCACGATGCGCCGCATCGTGCGAGGCCTGCTCAAGGAAATGGGCTGCAACAACGTCGAAGAGGCCGAAGACGGCCAGGTGGCCCTGAGCATGCTCAAGGGCGCCAAGTTCGACTTCGTGGTCAGCGACATCAACATGCCGAACATGAACGGCTTCGACCTGCTCAAGGCCATCAAGGCCGACGACAGCCTCAAGCACCTGCCGGTGCTGATGGTCACGGCCGAAGCGCGCAAGGAAGACATCGTGCTGGCGGCCCAGAGCGGCGCGGCCGGCTACATCGTCAAGCCCTTCACCAAGGCCACGCTGGAAGAAAAAGTCCAGAAGATCATGCAGAAGCTGGCGGCCACCGCCTGATCCCCTGTCCCGTATCCCACGAGGAGACAGTCATGAAAATGGAAGATCTGGCGAGCCTGACACCGACCGAACCGTTGACGGTGTCGCCTGAAGTGTTCCAGCAGCTGGGCAGCATCACGCGCCTGCTGCACGACACCATGCAACAGCTGGGCGTCATGCCCAAGCTGCAGAACGCCGCCGACGGCCTGCCCGACGCCCGCAGCCGCCTGAACTACATCGCCACCAAGACGGCCGACGCCGCCAACAAGGTGCTGAACTCGGTGGATCAGGCCAAGGTCGAGCACGCCCACATCATCGAATCCACCCGCGCGCTGGCCCAGACCCTGGTGTCCGACCCGGTGCGTGCCGTGGCCTCGGGCGCGGTGCTGAACTTCGTCAAGGAAGTCGAGGACTCGACCTCCCGCATCGACGCCCACCTCACGGACATCATGATGGCCCAGGACTTCCACGACCTGACCGGCCAGGTGGTGGCCAAGGTGGTGACCCTGGCCAACGACCTGGAAGACAGCCTGGTCAAGCTGCTGGTGCAGGTGGTGCCGCCCGAGCAGCGTGACAAGGTGGACGCCAATGTGCTGCACGGCCCCGTGGTCAACCCGGAAGGCCGCACCGACGTGGTGACCAACCAGGGCGAGGTGGACGACCTCCTCGCCAGCCTGGGCTTCTGAGCGGCAACACGGGCCCCAGGCCCGTGTGCTTCGACGTCCCGATCACCGCCGAGGTGCCCGATGACGGAGTCTCCTTCGATCCAGCCCTCCCCCGAGGCACTGCCCCCCGAGCTGGGCTGGCTGGCCCCGGACCGGTCACCCCGCCCGGCCGAAGCCCTGGAGCGCATCCGCCTGCTGTGCGATCTGGCCGGCACCGACCTGCACCGCGCGATGCTGCTGGTGCTGGCCACGCACCAGGCGGTGCCGCGTGAGATCCTGGCCTCGGCCCTCAAGCAGTTCCGCCGCGACCTGGACAGCCTCACCCGCGAAGACGTGACCGGTCTGCTCAATGCGCTGTGGACCGGCGGCCAGCAGGGCTTCCAGTCGGTGCTGCGCACCCGCAAGGGCAGCGAACGCAAGCCGGCCAACCTCGGCTGGCTCAAGACCGACGATTGAGGCCCCGCCCGGTGGCGCCGGAGATTGCGGGGCGAACACCCCGCTTCCCCGCCCCCCACGGGCACGGCCCCGGGCCACAATGGCCC
>NZ_BADL01000587.1 GCF_000333615.1 Ideonella sp. B508-1
CGGGGCCTGCAGCACCGGCACCTTGGCCTCGCGGGCGATGTCGCGGATCTTCATGGCCAGCAGGTCGGTGCCCTTGGCCACCACGCGCGGCGCGCCCATCGAGGCCTCGTCGTAGCGCAGGGCCACGGCGTAGTGGGTCGGGTTCATCACCACCAGATCGGCCTGGGGCACGGCGGCCAGCATGCGCTTGCGGGCCATCTCGCGCATCTTCTGCTTGATCTTGCCCTTGACCTCCATGTTGCCTTCGGCGTCCTTGTGCTCCTGCTTGACTTCCTCACGGGACATCTTCAGGCGCTCCAGCCACAGGTACTGCTGCAGCGGCACGTCGATCAGGGCCCAGCCGCCCACCACCAGCATCAGCAGGCCGAAGCCCGTGGCGATGGTGCTGCCCATCTGGGCGATGGCGCTGGGCAGGGGCACCGCCATCAGCGAGACCATGCCCATGAACTGGGACTTGAGGTACTGGTAACCCACCGTGCCGATGGCACCGGCCAGCAGGCTCATCTTGGCCACGTCGATGATGTGCTGCTTGTTGAACAGGCGGCCCATGCCGGCGATGGGGTTGAACTTGCCGAAATCGGGGTGCAGGGGCTTGAAGCTGAGGTTCCAGCCACCCGACAGGATGGTGGTGGCCATGCCCACGCCGATCATGACCAGGCCCATGGGGATGACCAGCAAGAGGGCCTTGATCGCCAGCAGCCAGAACAGCTCGCCCATGGCCTGGGGGTTGAGCGCCCGCTCGCGGTCGAAGCGCAGGCCGGCGTCCAGCACGCCCTGGGCCCAGGCGGCCAGCGGGTGGGCCAGCACCATCAGCAGCGCGCCGCCCGCGGCCAGGGCGGTGAAGTGGCCCAGGTCCTTCGAGCGAGGGATCTGTCCGTCCTCCCGCGCACGCTGGCGGCGTTTCGCGGTGGCGGGTAAGGTGCGGTCTTGGGCGGAATCAGCCATGGTCACCCCTATGGTGCCGCGTCAGCTCCTCGGACTTGAGCCCGAAAAGCGGGGGGAAAGCCGGGGTGATCCGAACCCGTTCAGCCGCGCGCCGCGTCCACCCGCAGGCGAATGCCCTGGCGGCTCTGTTCGCCCAGGCCGGGCGGCAGCCCGCCCGCATGGCTGCCCACGCGGCGGGCGACCTCCCGCACGCGGGCCTGGATGACGCTCAACTCGCCGAGCTGCTCGGCATCGCGGCCGATCACGCCGCGGGCCGTGTCCAGCAGGCGCGCGCTGAGCGTGCGTTCGGCCTGGGTCAGCAGCGTGGCCACGGCGGTCTGAGGATCCCCCGCGGCGCTGTGGCGCAGGGCCTGTTCGGTGGTGTCGGACAGCTCGGTCTGGGCGGCCTGCAGCGCCTCGGCCCAGGCCGGCACGGCCGCCACGGTGGGGGCCAGCAGCTCGGCCGCGGTGCGCGAGCCCATGAAGCGCAGGCCCACCTCCCGCACCCAGGTCGGGGCCTCGGCCAACTCCAGGTTCTCGCGGGCCGCCGCCGCCAGGCCGGTCAGCAGGTTCCAGCCGGCCTCCAGGTCGAAGTCGCACTGCAGCCGGTCGGCCGCCAGTTCGGCCAGCGCCGCCACCGCCGCCTCGGGCTGGCGTTGCAGCAGGCGGTCCAGCGTGCGGCCCAGGGCCAGGTGGCGCCGGGCCCGGGTCTCGTCGGACGCGGTCTCCAGGGCCTGCTGCAGGGCGGCCACGGCACGGCCCAGGGCCTTGCTGTCGCGCTGGCGAAAGCAGGACACCGCCAGCAGCACCATGCTCTGGTCATCGAAGGATTTGGACGTGGCGCCCATGGCCCGCACCCGCTCCAGGGCCCGGGTGCCCCCGGCCCAGTCGCCCAGGTAGCAGGACAGCATGCCCAGGCGCTGCTGGCGGCGCAGATCGCCGGGCGTGAGCGTGGCCGCGCGGGCGAAGACCTCCAGGGCATCGCCCAGCCGCCCCTGGCCCAGCCAGGTGCGGCCCAGCAGGTCCTGGGCTTCCACGCAGGCGGAGTCGCCTTCGATCAGGGCCTTGAGCTGCTGCATGGCGGCACCGGCCTGGTGGCGGGCCTGCAGGCAGCGCACCTTGTCCAGCCGCGCCCAGCTCACCGGCTGCAGGGCCAGCAGCTCGTCCAGCCAGGCCAGCGCGGCCTCGTGCTGGCCCCCGCGCATCATCAGCTCGATGCCCAGGCGGGTGGCATAACGCCAGAAGCTGCCACGGGCCTCGAAGCGCTGGCGGCACAGGGCCACCGCCTCGTCCATGCGGTCGCCGTCCATGGCCAGGTAGATCTGTTCGAGCTCCACCCGGCGGCGGTGGGCGTTGAGCACCCGCTCGCGCAGCACCTGGGTGGTGAAGGGTTTGAGCAGGTAGGCGTCCAGCGAGGACTCGGCCGCCTCGACGACCTTGGCATAGGAGCGCTCGTCGGTGACCATGACGAAGATGGTGGACCAGGGCAGCAGGCCGGCGCGCTGCAGTTCATCCAGCAGATCCTGCCCGCCGTGGCGGCGCCCGCCCCCTTCCTCGGGGAAGTCCATCTCGCAGAGCACCAGGTCGTAGGCGCCGGACTCCAGGCGGCGGCGCGCGTCGGCGAGCTTGCTGCACTGGACCACATTGGGAATGCCCAGGTCGCGCAGCTGGCCCGACAGGGTGCTGCGGGAGTTCGCGCTGGGATCGATCACCAGCGCGGTGCAACTGTTCAGGCTCCAGGCCATGCGTTGTTCTCCCAGGAATCCGTCTTCTCGCGCCCGGACTCAGCCCCCGAAGGCCGAGAGCATCCGGCCCAGGGTCGTCATGAAGGGCGACTCCAGCATGGGCAGCATCGCCATCATGCCCACCAGACCGACGCTGATCGTGATGGGGAACCCCAGGGCGAAGATGTTGGACTGCGGGGCCACCCGGGCGATCACGCCCAGCACCAGGTTGACGAAGAGCATCACCGCCATCATCGGCAGGGCGATCCACAGGCCCATGCTGAAGATTTGCGCGCCCCAGGTCTGGGGCTGCACGGCCCGCAGGAAGGCGAAGGGTTCGGGCCCCACGGGGAAGGCCTGCAGACTGGCCACCACCACCTCGATGACGCGCAGGTGGCCGTTGGTGACGATGAACAGAAAGCTCACCAGCGTGGCGAAGAAGCGGCTGGCCGCGGTGGACTGGCTGGCCATCACCGGATCGAAGAAGCCGGCGAAGTTCATGCCCATCTGCAGGCCGATCAGTTCGCCGGCCAGTTCGACGGCGGCAAACACCACACGCACCGCGAAGCCCAGGCTCAGGCCGATGAGCAGTTGCTGGACCAGCAGCATGACGGCCAGCGGGGAATCCAGCGGCACCGGTGCCACCGGCGGGGCCACGCCCGAGGCGCACAGCGCCACGAGGAAGGACAGCGCCACCCGCACCCGCACGGGCACGGTGCGCTGGCCCAGCACCGGCAGGATCTGGAACAGCGCCAGCACCCGCAGAAAGGGCCAGAGCACCGGCGTGATCCACGCCAGGATCTGGGTTTCGGAGAAGGAGATCATCCGCCTGCGGCCAGGGGAATGGACAGCAGCATGCTGCGCAGGTAGTCGACCAGCTGGTTGAGCATCCAGGGGCCGGCCACCGCCATCACGGCCACGGCCGCCAGCAGCTTGGGCACGAAGGTGAGCGTGGCCTCGTTGATCGAGGTGGCGGCCTGGAACACGCTGACCAGCACGCCGACGACGAGCACCACGATGAGCATGGGGGCGGAGACCTGCAGCAGCATCAACAGGCCGTGCTGGCCGATGGTGAAGACCTGGGTGGCGTCCATGGGGAGTCCTTGGTTCGACCGGGTTCAGTTCATTGGGCGAAGCTGGCGGCCAGCGAACCCAGCAGCAGGTTCCAGCCATCGGCCAGCACGAAGAGCATCAGCTTGAACGGCAGGGCCACCAGCACCGGCGAGAGCATCATCATCCCCAGGCTCATCAGCACGCTGGCGACGATCATGTCGATGATCAGGAAGGGCACGAAGATCAGGAAGCCGATCTGGAAGGCCGTCTTGAGCTCGCTGGTGACGAAGGCCGGCACGATGACCTTGAAGGGCATGTCTTCGCCCTTGACCTTGGCGTCCACCTTGGCCAGCTTGGCGAACAGCTCCATGTCGGACTGGCGGGTCTGCTTGAGCATGAAGGCGCGCATCGGCACCTGGCCGCGCTGCAGGGCCTCGGTGAAGTCGATCTGGTTGGCCGAGTACGGCGCCCAGGCCTGCTCGTAGACCTTGTCCAGCGTCGGCGACATCACGAAGAAGGTCAGGAACAGCGACAGGCCGACCACCACCTGGTTGGGCGGAGCCGCCTGGGTGCCCATGGCCTGGCGCAGCAACGAGAGCACGATGACGATGCGGGTGAAGCCCGTCATCAGCAGCAGCACCGCCGGCAGGAAGGACAGCGCCGTGAAGAACAGCAGGGTCTGGATGGGCACCGAGTAGCTGGTGCCGCTGCCGCCCTGCCCCACCATCAGCGGCAGCACGGGGCCGCTGGGCGGCGTCACCTGGGCGGCGGCCGGCAGGCACAGGGCCAGCAGGCCCAGGCCGGCCAGGCCCAGGCGCAGGGCCTGTTGGCGACGATCAGTGCTGGCCATCGTGACCTCCCAGACCGCCCAGGCCGGCCGAACCGCCTTGACGCGGCTGGCGCCAGCGCTGGATCAGCTGCTGCACCGTCACGGCCTGGGGCTGGGCCAGCTCGCCGGTGGGCAGGGTCAGCGGGGTGTCCAGGGTGTGCAGGGCGGTGATGCGCTCGGCGCTCACGCCCAGCACCAGCCACTTGGCGCCGGCGCCCTGCCCCAGCTCGACCACCACCACCTTCTGGGACGGCGACAGGGCCAGGCTGGAAACGGTACGCATCAGACCGGGCTGGCCGGTGCCGGCGATGCCGCTGCGGCGCATCAGCCACAGGGCCAGCGGGATCAGCGCCACCACCAGCAGGAAGGCCAGCAGCGGCCACAGGGAAGAGGTCATCGGGTTCATGGGGATCGGGTGGGGGCCGCAGGCGGGGTGCTCGGAAGCGTTCGGGACGGGTTCAGAGGCGGCTGAGGCGGCGCATGCGCTCGCTGGGGGTGACGATGTCGGTCAGGCGGATGCCGAACTTGTCGTTCACCACCACCACCTCGCCCTGGGCGATCAGGAAGCCGTTGACCAGCACATCCATCGGCTCGCCGGCCAGCGCGTCGAGTTCCACCACCGAGCCCTGGGCCAGCTGCAGGATGTTCTTGATCGGGATGCGGGTGCGGCCGAGCTCCACGGTCAGCTGGACGGGGATGTCCAGGATCATGTTGATGTCGTTGCCGGCGCCTGCCCCCGCGGTGGAGGGCGTGAAGTTGGTGAAGGCTGCGGGCGCCACCTGTTCGGGGGCCGCGCTGACTTCGCTGGCCACGTCGCCGCCCGCGCCCTTGGACTCGGCCAGGGCCGCGGCCCAGGCATCGGCCATGTCGTCCTGCTCGGACGGGTTGCTTGCTTCTTCAGCCGACATTGTGATCTCCCAGCCAGCCCAGGTTGGAGCCGGTCAGCAAACGTTCGATCTTGATGGCGTAGTGCCCGTTGGAAGTGCCGTAGTGCGCGTCGAACACGGGCACGCCGTCCACCTTGGCCTGGATTTGCGGCTCCAGGTCCAGCTCGATGAAGTCGCCGGGCTTGAGGGCCAGCAGCTGCTCCACCGTGGCCGGGGCGGTGCCCAGCTCGGCCACCAGGTCGACCTCGGCCGACTGGATCTGCTGTTTGAGCAGCTTGACCCAGCGGTGGTCCACCTCGACGGAATCGCCCTGCATGGACGAATACAGCACGTCGCGGATGGGCTCCAGCGTCGAGTAGGGGATGCAGAAGTGCACCGAGCCCGAGGTCTCGCCGATCTCCAGCGTGAAGCTGGTGGCCACGACGATCTCGCTGGGCGTGGCCACGTTGGCGAACTGGGGCTGCATCTCCGAGCGCTGGTAGTCCAGCTCCAGCGGGTAGATGCCGCGCCAGGCGCGCTTGTACTCCTCGCTGATGCAGGTCACCAGGCGCTCGATCACGCGCTGCTCGGTGGCCGAAAAGTCGCGGCCCTCGATGCGGGTGTGGAACTTGCCCGAACCGCCGAACAGCGAATCGATGACCGCGAAGACGATGCTCGGGTCGCAGACGATCAGACCCGAGCCGCGCAGCGGCCGCACCTGCATGATGTTGAAGTTGGTCGGGACGACGATCTCGCGCAGGAAGGCGCTGTACTTCTGCACCTTGATGCCGCCGATCGAGACCTCGGGGCTCTTGCGGATCATGTTGAACAGCCCCACGCGGATGTTGCGCGCGAAGCGTTCGTTGATGATCTCCATGGTCGGCATGCGACCACGGACGATGCGCTCCTGGCTCGCCAGGTCGTAGGCACGGATGCCATCGGTCGGCGCCTCTTCCTGCTCGAGCTTCTGGCTTTCGCCGGTGATGCCCTGCAGCAGTGCGTCGACTTCGTCTTGCGAGAGGATCTGCTGGTTCATCGCTGTGTCACCTCACCGACGGCCACCGGAGGCCAGGGCCGCGGGCGAAAGCTCCCATGTCACTGGATGATGAAGCTGGAGAACTGGATGGCCTTGATCGGCGAGTCGTCGATCGTGTCGTAGTTGCGGCGCTTCTTTTTCTTGCCCGGCTCGGCAGGGGCCTCCTGCGCATCCGGGTCTTCCAGCTCAATGCCCATGGGCAACACGGACTCGCGCAGGATCTGCTCGGCCAGCTTCTCCTTGCCGCCCTCGGCCATCAGTTCCTCGGAGCTCTTGTGCGAGAGCAGCAGCAGGATGTTGTTGCGGATGGCCGGCAGGTAGGCCTTGATCTCTTCGCTGGCCTTCTCGTCCTCGACCTGCAGGGTGATGCCGATCTGGGCATAGCGGTCGGTGTCGCGGTCGGTCAGGTTGACCACGAAGGGATCCAGCGCCACGAAGCTGGGCGGGTGCTTGGGATCTTCCTTCTTGTGCTCGCGCTTGGGCTTCTTCTCGACCTGCGCGGTCTCGTCACCGCTGCCATCGCCGTCCTCGCCGTCGCCGTGCTTCTTCTTGAGCAGGAAGAAGGCGGCGCCCCCGCCCAGCACCAGCAGCAGGACGAGCGCGAGCACGATGATGATCAGTTTCTTCTTGCCCTTGGGGGCCGGTGCTTCGGCAGCGGGCGCAGCGGCAGAGGACATGGCGGCTCCTTGTGTTCTGTTCGGGTCCGCGGGCTTCCCCGCGGGGAAGGTCGCAACGGACCTGTGATGAACAGATTATTGGGAGCCGGGGCCCGCACCGAAGCCATGAAAAGCGGGCCTTTTTGGCACCCGGCGGCGCCTGAGCGGGGGCGGCGCCGGGCCGGGGACGGGTCGCCCTCAGGCGTAGAAGTCGACCAGGCCCTGCTGGCGCACCACCGGCCGGCTGCTGCCGGCGCTGCCAGCATCGGCCACGCCGCCCAGGGCACTGCCGCCCCGCCCGGCCCGGCCGGCCGAGCGGCCGGCGCCCTGCTCCCCGGACGGGTCCGAGGAGCGGCTGCCCTGGTCGAAGACCTGGCCACCGGCCAGGCTCAGGCCCACGCCGTCGAGCTGGGCCGAGAGCTGGGGCAGGGCCAGGTTCAGGGCCTCGCGGGTGCCGGGCACGGCCGAACCCAGCTCCACGTGGGTCTGCCCGTCCTTGACGGCGATGTGGATCTCGATGGGCCCCAGGTCCTGCGGATGCAGTTCCAGCGACGCATGCTCGATGCCGTCGTTGACCCAGGTGCTGAGCTGAACGCCCAGCGCGGCGGGAAATTCGGGATGGTCCGGCGCCATCGGCAGCTGGGCGCTGGCGGCAGGCGCCGCCTCGGGCGCCTGGCTGGGCGGCGGGGTCACCGGAGCCGTCAGGGCCCCCAGGCTGGCCAGCCCGGGGTCGGCGGCACCGCCCGGGGCAGGGGCCTGCTCCTGGCGGGCATGCATCACGGCCAACAGGGCGCCATCGCCCCCCGCCGGGCCACCGGCCTGCTGCAGGGCGGCGGCAAAGTCGCCGCTGCCATGGGCCCCGGGCAGGCCGTGGCCCGCGGTGCCGGTCGCCTTGGCCGCGGCACTGGCGTCGGTGCCGGTGGCGTCCGCGGCGGGCTGGGCGCCACGCGCCTCGACCCGGGCGGCGCGGCCCCCATGGCCGGCCATGGCGTCCGAGGCCGCGCGTCGACCGCGCGCGGCGGCCTCGGCCCCGGCGCGGGCCATGGCCACGGTGGACGGCGCCACACCCTGGGCCTGGGCCGCGGCGTTCGGGTCCAGGTCGTCGGTGGTGGCCTTGCTGTGGTCGGTGGCGGCCTTGTCCTTGTCCTGGGCAGTGACCGTCGAGGCCTCGTCACGCTTCTCGGTGGGCTGGGCGGCACTGTGACGGGTCTGCAGGGCGGTCTCGCCCTCCTGGGGCGCGGCGCCCTTCAGGCCGTGCTGGGTGCGCAGCATCTGGGCAAAGTTCTTGGCATGTTCGCTGCGCCCCTCGGCCTGGCTGGTGCCCCCTTTGCTGGGCGCGGCGCTGTTGCCGCCGGTGCGGTTGGCCTGGCGCTGGGTGGCGGACTTGGTGGCGGCAATGCGTTCGAGCGCAGAGGTGCTGTTTTCGGCGTTCAGTGGCATGGCGGTCTCTCGGATGCGGATGGAAACGGGATTCGGGGGCAATCGGGCGCAGGGATCAGGCCGCAGCCAGGTTCTGGCGGTTGGCCCAGGCCTTGCGCTGGGCGGCCTCGTCGCTCTGCTTCTGCTCGCGGCGGTCGGCCGCCAGCCGCAGGGCCTGCTGGCGACGCTCGATCAGGCGCTTGACGGTGGCCAGCTTCAGCTCGCACTGGCGCAGGCGCTCGCGCCCGGCCTCCCAGCGGGCCTCGGCCTGCCGGGCCACGCCCTGCTGGGCGCCGATGGCCTGGTCCAGCCGGCCGACGAAGCCGTGGTAGCAGCGCAGGATCTCGATCGGAGCGGACTGCTGGAACTGGTTCGACCAGCGCTGCTGGTACTCGACGCGGTAGTCCTGCAGGGTCTGCACCTGGCCCTGGGCGGCCCGGGCCTGGCGCTCCAGCGCCTGGCATTCCTGCGCGGCATCGTCGCGGCGCTTCTGCTCGCGTTCCAGCAGGGTGCCCAGAATCTTGATGCGGTCCATCTCGGGGGTCCTTCAGTCGGTGGGGTCCGATGGCGTGTTCAGGCGGCGGGGTTCAGGTGCTGCAGGGCGCGGCAGCTGGCCTCCAGCGTGGCTTGCTCGTGCATGCCCTGCTGCAGCAGCGACACCAGCTGCGGGTGCACCTTGACGGCGGCGTCCAGCTCCGGATCGCTGCCGGGCACATAGGCACCCAGTTGGATGAGGTCGCGCGCCTTGTTGAACTTGGCCAGCCACTGGCGGGCCCGGCGGGCGGCGTCCAGGTGCTCGCGCGGGGCGACCGAGGTCATCACCCGGGAGATGGACTTCTCGACGTCGATGGCCGGGAAGTGACCGCCCTCGGCCAGCTCGCGGCTGAGCACGATGTGGCCGTCCAGGATGCCTCGGGCCGCGTCGGCGATCGGGTCCTGCGGGTCGTCGCCCTCGGTCAGAACGGTGTAGAAGGCGGTGATGGAGCCCACGCCGTTGAGGCCATTGCCGGAGCGCTCGACCAGGGCCGGCAGCTTGGCGAAGCAGCTGGGCGGGTAGCCCTTGGTGGCCGGCGGCTCGCCGATGGCCAGGGCGATCTCGCGCTGGGCCATGGCGTAGCGGGTCAGGCTGTCCATCAGCAGCAGCACATGCTGGCCCTTGTCGCGGAAGTGCTCGGCAATCGCCGTGGCGTAGCTGGCGCCCTGCATGCGCACCAGCGGCGGCGCATCGGCCGGGGCGGCCACCACCACGGCGCGGGCCAGGCCCTCCTCGCCGAGAATGTCCTCGATGAATTCCTTGACTTCACGGCCGCGCTCGCCGATCAGGCCGACCACGATGACATCGGCCTCGGTGTAGCGGGCCATCATGCCCATCAGCACCGACTTGCCCACGCCGGTGCCGGCGAACAGGCCCAGGCGCTGGCCGCGGCCCACGGTGAGCAGGCTGTTGATGGCGCGCACCCCGGTGTCCAGCGGCTGGCGCACCGGGTCGCGGTCCATGGCGTTGATGGGGCGGCGCACCATCGGCTCGTTCTGCACATGCTGCAGCGGGCCGGCGCGGTCCATCGGCTGGCCCTGGGCGTCCACCACCCGGCCCAGCAGGCCGTCGCCCATGGGCAGGTGCAGGCCGCGGTCCTCGCTGCGGCGCCAGGGGTGGTTCTCCACCCCGAAGCGCGGCGGGATCTGCGGCACCGGCAGCGGCATCACCCGGGCGCCGCTGGCCAGGCCATGCAGGTCGCCGGTGGGCATCAGGTAGGCGCGGTCGCCGTTGAAGCCGACCACCTCGGCGTGGACCGGCGGCTCGCTGCCACCGCCGCCCACCGAGCAGACGGCGCCCACGGGGGCCCGCACGCCGGCGGCTTCCAGCACCAGGCCGGTGACGCGCACCAGGGTGCCCTGCATTTCCAGCGGCTGGGGCAGGCCGGCGTACAGCCGCATGTCCTTGAGGAAGCGGTTCCAGCGCTGGGTGCGCTCGACCTGTTGCTGGCCGGCCATCAGACGCCCCCTTTCTCGTGCAGTTCCTCTTCGGGCTCGGCCCAGGCCAGCGGCACGTCGAAGACGGCAGCCGCATGGGCCCAGCGGGTCTCGATGCTGGCATCGACCTGACCGAGGTCGGATTCGACCCGGCAGCCACCGCGCTGGATGTCCGCATCGGGCACCAGCTGCACCTCGCGGGCCTTGAGCGCGTCGGCCGCGCCCTCGGCCACCAGGGCGGCGTCCTCGGGGTTCAGGCGCAGGCGCAGGTGGCGGGCGGACAGCACCACGGCGGCCATGGCCTCCTGGGCCACCTGCACCACCGCCTCGGGGCGCTGCTGCAGCTCGCTGCGCACCACCTGGCGGGCCAGGGTGACGGCGCTCTCGACCAGGGTCTGGGCCAGGCGGGCCTCCAGCTCGGTCAGTCCGTCCTGGAAGGCTTCGCTCACCTGGGCCAGCTGGGCGCTGACCTGCTGGGCGAACTGGCGCTTGGCGGCCTCCAGGGCCTCCAGGCCGTCGCGGTAGCCATCGTGCCAGCCCTGCTGACGGGCCTCGTGGAGGCGGGCCTCCCATTCCTCGGCGCTGGGGCCGGCTTCGGCCAGCGGCTCGCCTGCCGGCTCGGGTTCGGGCGCGGGGGCCGGGGCGGACACGCCCAGCGGCGCGCGCTCGATGCCGGCGAAGACGTCGGGGGTCCAGGCGGCGAAGCCCTCCAGCTCCTCGCGGGGGATGAAGCGGGCGTAGGCGCTGGCCGGTCGCGTGTTGCCCCCCTGCGGGGGTGGCACCTGACGGGGCGTGCTCGGCTTAGAGGAAGTCATCGCCGCCTCCAGATGCGATCACGATCTGGCCTTCGTCCACCAGGCGACGCACGATCTTGAGGATCTCCTTCTGCTCGCCCTCGACCTCGGCCACGCGCACCGGGCCGCGGGATTCGAGGTCCTCGCGCAGCGACTCGGCCGCGCGGCTGGACATGTTCTTGAAGATGCGCTCGCGCAGCTCCGGCGTGGCGCCCTTGAGCGCGATGATGAGCGAGTCGCCCTGCACTTCCTTGAGCACGGTCTGGATGGCGCGGTCGTCGAGCTTGTTCACGTCGTCGAAGGTGAACATGTTGTCCATGATCTTCTGGGCCAGCTCGCCGTCGGCCTCGCGGATGTAGTCCAGCGCGGAGGTCTCGACCGAGGAGCCCAGCATGTTGATGATCTCGGCCGCGGTCTTGACCCCGCCCAGCGAGGCCTTCTTGAGACGGTCGCCACCCGCCAGCACCTTGGAGAGCACCTCGTTGAGGTCCTTGAGCGCGGTCGGCTGGATGCCGTCGAGCGTGGCGATGCGGATCAGCACCTCGTTGCGCTGGCGTTCCGTGAAGGACTTCAGAACTTGAGAAGCCTGGTCGAAATCCAGATGAACCAGGATGGCGGCAATGATCTGAGGATGTTCGTTGCGCAGCAGTTCGGCCACCGAGGCGCCGTCCATCCACTTCAGGCTCTCGATGCCGCTGACATCGCTGCCCTGCAGGATGCGGTCGATCAGCAGGTTGGCCTTGTCCTCGCCCAGGGCCTTGCGCAACACCGACTTGACGTACTCGTCGGTGTCGTTGACCAGCATGTGCTGTTCCTTGGCGATCTCGGTGAACTTCTCGAGCACCGTCTCCACGCGTTCGCGGGGAATGACCTTGAGCCGGGCAATGGTCTCGCCGAGCTTCTGCACTTCCTTCGGGCCAAGGTGCTTGAAGACGTTGGCCGCCTCCTCCTCGCCCAATGACATGAGCAGGATGGCGGCGTCTTCGACGCCTTGGTCTTCCGAGCTGTCCTTGGCCATGTTCTGTTCCCGTCAGGCGGCTTCGCCGGTGACCCACTCGCGCATGATGTTCGCCACGGCCGCGGGGTTGTCGCGGGCCAGCTGGCGGGCCGCCTCGAGTTTGCCGTTGGCCGCCGCGCTGTTCTCCAGCAGCGGCGTGCCGGCGCCTTCCTCGCCCGGCAGGGCGGTCGCGTCGTCGACCACGGCGTCGAGCTGGGCCAGCTTCTCGTCCTCGGCCGGGGCCGAGGGCGGCGGAGCGAAGGCGTCCTTGAGGGTGGGACGGATGACGCCGAAGATCAGGGCCAGGGCCACCAGGGTCAGGGCGCCCGGCACGGCGGCGGTGCGCAGCAGGTCGCGCAGCCAGGGCTGCTGCCACAGCGGCAGGGCTTCTTCGGTCGGTTCGGTGGGGGCCTGGAAGGGCGCGGCCACCACGCGCACCGAGTCGCCACGGTCCTTGTCGTAGCCCACGGCTTCCTGCACCAGGGCGGTCAGCTTGTCCAGCTCGTCCTGGGTGGGGGGGTTGGTGCTGGTCTTGCCCTTGGCATCGGTGGCGGTGCGGTAATTCACCACCACGGCGGCGTTGACCCGCTTGATCATGCCGGTGGCGTTGCGGGTCACCCGCACGGTCTTGTCGACCTCGTAGTTGGTGACCGATTCCTTCTTGTTGTTGCCGCCGGTGTTGCCGGCATAGGCGGCCTGCAGCGGGGCCGAGGCGCCGTTGATGGGGGCCTGGGCCGGCACCGGGGGCTGGTTGGTGGCCGCGCCGGGCACGCCGGTGGGCACGGTGTTGCCCTGGTTGCTCGACTCGGTCATCTGCTGGCTGCGCACGGCGGCCGGCTGGTCGCCCTGGTTGGGGCGGAACTGTTCGGAGGTGGCCTCGCTCTGGGTGAAGTCCACGTCGGTGGTCACGGCCACGCGCAGGTTGTCACGGCCGACCACCGGCTCCAGGATGTCCTGCACCCGCTTGAGGTAGCTGGCCTCGACCTGGTGGACGTAGCGCAGCTGCTGCTCGTCCAGGCTCTGCTGGCTGTTCTCGCCCGGGCCGGACAGCAGGGTGCCGTGCTGGTCCACCACGCTGACGGCCTTGGCATCCAGGTCCGGCACGCTGGAGGAGACCAGGTGCACGATGGCGGCGGTCTGGCCGCGGTCCAGGCTGCGGCCGGCGAACAGGGTCAGCATGACACTGGCGCTGGGTTTCTGCTGCTCGCGGAAGAAGCCGTTCTGCTGCGGCAGGGCGAGGTGCACGCGCACATCCTCGACGCCGTCGAGCTTGAGGATGGTGCGGGCCAGTTCGCCTTCGAGGGCGCGCTGCATGTTGCTGCGCTCCTGGCGGTCGGTCTGGCCGAAGCGGGCGTTGTCCAGCAGTTCGTTGCCGGTCACGCTGGCCTTGGGCAGGCCGGCGGCGGCCAGACGCATCTTCAGGTCGTAGACCTTGTCAGCCGGCACCATGATGGCGCCACCGCCTTCGCTGTACTTGTAGGGCACGTTCATCTGCTGGAGCTGGGCCACGATGGTCCCGGCTTCCTTGTCCGGCAGATTGCTGTAGAGGATCTTCCAGTCGCCCTGCCCGGCCCAGATGGCCATGGCCACCAGGGCCGCCAGCACGGCCGCCACGGCCACGCCCAGCTTCATCTTGGTGGCCGCGGGCATGGCGGAAAGCTTGCCCATCAGGTTCTTGGGCGGCGCGTCCGGCAGGGCCGGCTCCAGAGGCACGGGAGTGGCGAGAGCGGTATCCATGGATGGGCGGGTTCGGCAAATCGGGCCCCATGAGGGGGCATGGGCTCGATTGTTCGGCAGCCGGCCCCCCGCCCATGGCGCAAGAAGCCCCCCAAACCCGGGGCAGTTCCGTTCTTCTTGGCGCCGCCAGCTGCCTACCATGGCAACCATCGCTCCCCACCTGTGGAGGATGAACCCATGGACCTGAAACTCATGCCCTTTCGATTCAAACAGGCGGTGGCCAAGGCCGGGCTGGCGCCGGACGGCACCCCGTTGGCGCGCGCCCGCGCGACCCAGAAGGGGGACTTTCAGACCGCATGGCCAGCGCGCTGCAACAGGTCAGCGATGCACAGAACGAGAACTCGCGCCTGCAGCGGGAGCTGCAGTTGGACAACCCCTCGGTCTCGCTCGAGGACACCATGGTGGCCATGCAGAAGTCGCAGATCGGCTTCCAGGCCACGATCTCAGTGCGCAACCGCATGGTGCAGGCCTACACCGACATCATGAACATGCAGGTCTGAGCGGGCACCACCGGCGCCCTGCCCCCGTCCCGCGGCTCAGCTTCGCAGCTCAGTCCAGCGACAGCATGCGCCGGCGCTTCTGCGTGGCGTCGATGTAGCGCTGCAAGGCCCGCTGGGCCTCGGAATCCAGGCCCCGGAACTCGCAGCCCAGCCGCACGCCCTTGGCCTGCGGGTGGATGGCGGTCACGTGGGCGATGTTGAGCTGGGCCGGGAACTGGGTGTCCGGATCCAGCGCCATCTGCACGCCGCGCACCTGGATGCCCGGCTCCACCATGGGCAGGTCGGTCGGCAGGAACAGGGCGCAGCCGCCGATGCTCACGTCCAGCACGCGCAGGTCCAGGCGGATCTCCGGCATCTGCGGATGGCGGAAACTGGCCGTCGGGGCGCTGCGCTCCAGGGTGCGCACCCGGAAGCTGGCACGGCGCTGGAAGCGGAAGAGCTCGCGCGGCATCGCGGCCTGCAACACGCAGCTGCGGGTGCCATGCACCAGCAGCCGGTTGGCGACGTCGAACTGGATCTTGATCTGGTCGAGGTAGGCCACCGCGGTCACCTCCTCGGACTCCACCAGGCGCTGGACGGTGGGCGCCGTCATGTCCACGGTGAAGGCCACCTTGCGGTTCTGGGTGTCCAGGCTCCACAGCGTGGTGCCGTAGGCGCTGCCATCGGCGCCACAGAGGTTGACCAGCGTGCTGCGCTCCATCAGGGCCTTGAGCAGCGCCCGGATCTCGACCGCATCCTGGATGCGGAAGTCCGAAAGCGACGCATCCCCGGTCATGTCCAGGGGTGCGGGCTGGGTGTCAGAGAACATGGTCGGGTCCTGCAGAAATCCGAGAGGGCCGGTCAGTGCAGCGTCTTGCTGCGGCCGTGCATCATGTTGTCCAGATCTTCCAGCCAGGGCTCGGCCAGGTGGCGGATCTCGGCGTCATTGAGCAGGATGCGCTGCATGATCTTGGACTTGACCTGGTTGTCCTCGGCCTTCAGAGCCCGGTCCTTGGCAGCCTGCTTGAGCTGGGAGATCAGCACCGCGCAGGCGCCCTCCAGCTTGACCACCTCGTCCCAGTTGCCGTCGCGCGCCGCGCTGAGCATGTCGCTGCTGGCCCGCTCGATGGCCTCGTAATAGCTCAACAGGCTCTCGTTCATGATCGTTCTCCCGTGTCTCTCTCGTGCGGGGCTCTCAGTTGAGGCGACCGGCCTGAACCCGTGGACCGATGGCCTTCCAGGCCTCGCGCAACGGCTCCATCAGGTTCTCACACTCGATGATCACGTTGGCATCATTGCGGACGTTGGCCAAGGTCAGGCGCACGGTCAGATACGCGTACAGGTCGTGCAGATCCTGGGCCAGTCGACCGCCCTCCCCAAGGTTGAGGCAGGCCTTGAGCCCCTCGTCCACGATCCGGGCCGCCTTGCTGAGGGCGCGGCCCTTGAGCTCAATCTGGCCGCTGGCCAGGTAGCCATGCGCCTGCTTGAGGGCCTCCATGTAGCCGTCGAACAGCATCTCGATGAGCTTGTGGGGGCTGGCATCGGCCACCCCGGTCTCCACACCGACACTGCGATAGGCACCGGCAAAGCTGGCGGCTTGGCCAAGGGAGCGGGAGTAAGCGGGGCTGAACATCGTGCTGTCTCGATTCGTTGCGGTGTTGAACCGTTATCGACGACTCCCGCCGCTTCTTGAGCCGAACAGAGGGTGGTTTGCCCGCCTTCTTGCGCAGCTCTGAGATCAAGAAATCTGCCAGGAAACAAAAAGGGCGCCCCAAGGCGCCCTCGCAAGGAACGGAGCGGGTGTCTCAGGCGCTCTTGCTCAAGGCCGAGACCTGCTGGGTGACGTAGCTGCTGAGCGCATTGAGCGAGGCCATCTGGGTATCCAGCGTCTGGTACTGGGCCCGCAAGCGGGCTTCGTAGCTGTTCAGGTGATCGGTGAGCTGGTCCTGGCGATCCTGATTGCGCTTGATCTTGTCGTTCAGGGCGTTCTGGCTGAGCTGCAGCGACCCGCTGGTCGAGTCCAGAACCGCATTGCCCAGGTTGAGGAAACGGTCCATGAAGCCCGAGCTCCCCGCATCAGTCCCGTCAGTGGCCATGGCCTTGGCCAGTTCCGACGGATTCGCCAGCGCAGTGTCCAGCTTCGAGGTCACGGTCAGCGTCCCGTCCGCGGCCGTGCTGATGCCCAGATCGGAGAGATGCTGATAGGTACCCGAGGCCGTGCTGGTGGCGTTGATGACGCTGCGCATCTGGCTCAACAGATTCATCGTGGTGCTGTCGCCCTGCAACGGCCCCCCCACACCCTGGGTGCCCTTGCTGGTGGGCGGTGTGTACTTGGTCTGGTCCTTGATATAGCTGACCAGCGCGTTGTAGCTGGTGACGAAGGCGTTGACCGCCGTCTTCATGCTGTCGGTGTTGCTGACGGACGTCAGCGCCACCTCGCTGGAGCTGACCTTGCCGACAGTGATGGTCAGTCCATCGGCCACGTTGCTGAAAGTATTGGTGGTGGACTCCACCTGGATGCCGTTGATGGTCGCCTTGGCATTGCCCGCCGACTGGTTGAGCGACATGGGACTGCTGTTGCTCGACGAAGGGTCGTAGCCCAGGGCGGACAGCCCGGTGTTGGCATTGCCGTCGTCACTGTCTTCGGTGGCGGTCACCTTGAAACCATTCACCGCCCCGGTGGTACTGGAGCGCAGCGACAAGCGGGCGCCGTTGGCATCGTTGACGATGGTGGCGGTCACACCAGCATTGGCCGCGTTGATCTTGTCCCGGATCGACGACAGACTGGTGTCGCCGGAGCCGATGGTGATGCTCACCGGGGACGAGCCGCTCTGGCTGGTGAAGTTCGATCCCGACCAGGTGCCCAGCTGGATGGTCAGCTTCCCCGTGTTCAGGGTGGCACTGGACGAGGAAAAAGAGCCCGAGGTGATGGTCTGTCCACTGGCCAAGGCCTGGACCGACACGCCGTAATTGCCGGCGGCGCCACCATCGGCCACCGATCCAGTGACCACGGTGCTGTCGGCGGAGCTCACCTTCATGCTCTGCCAAAGCGAGCTCTGCGTCAGGGCCTTGGCCGCGTCGCGCATGGTGGAGGTCAGGCTGGCGAGCTTGCCGATCGACGACAGCTGGGTCTTCATCGAAGACTGCTCGGACGCCAACTGGTCGATGGGCTTCTGGTCCACCGCCACCAGTGCCGAGATGATGGACTCGGAGTTGATCCCGGCGCCGACACCCAGCGACGAGAGCGGGACCGAAGTAGAAGAAGACATCGTGGTTCCTTGGTTCAGGCCAGGATCGAGCGGTGTTCCAGAGCCCGCCCGTGCCGATCACCGGCTTGCGCTGTCCCTGTCGCTTGTCTGGAAGCAACATCGGCCGCAAGAGCGGCCGACTTGAGGAGGATTTGGAGTGGAATGCGCCTGCGACAGGTTTATCCCAGCAGCTTAAGCACCTGCTGCGGCAACTGGTTGGCCTGGGCCACCATCGCCGTGCCAGCCTGTTGCAGAATCTGCGCCCGGCTCATATTTGCTGTTTCTGCCGCGTAGTCGGCATCCATGATCCGGCTGCGGGCCGCCGACTGGTTCTCCACCGCAGTCTGCAGATTGGAGATGATGGCGTCGAAGCGGCTCTGGGTCGCACCGAAGGTCGCCCGGGTGTCGTTGACCAGATCGATGGCGGCGTCCAGGCTGTCGATCACATTGCCGATCGCACCCGCCGTCGCGTTCTGGTCGATGGCGGCCGACGACGTCGTGACCGTGGTGATCGTGACGTTCTGGGTCATGTCACTGGTGGAGACGTTGATCACGTCGTCCGCCGTGGTGTTCGCGCCGATCTGGAAGGTCAGCGTGGTGGCATCCGCCCCCAGGATGTGCTTGCCGTTGAAGGTGGTCCCGCCCAGCACCCGGGCGATTTCGGCCTGCAGTTCCACGAATTCCTTGTTCAGGGAATCCTTGTCGGAGCTGGAGTTGGTCGAGTTGCGGGCTTGCACTGCGAGTTCACGCATGCGCTGGAGCGCATCGCCCACCTTGGAGAGCGCGCCTTCGGCCGTCTGGGACAGCGAGATGCCGTCATTGGCATTTCGCACGGCCACATTCATGCCGCGCACCTGAGAATTCATCCGCTCGGCAATCGCCAGACCCGCGGCATCGTCCTTGGCCGAGTTGACACGCAGGCCCGAGGACAGGCGCTGCATGGAGACACTCAACGACGACTGCGATGCGTTGAGGTTGCGCTGCGCATTGAGCGAAGCAAGGTTCGTGTTGATGGTCTGTGGCATGCGAGCACTCCTGAAGAATCCACCCATCCGGCGAACATGCCGGCCTCTCCGGGCTCGACGGAACCATCCGTCGCAACCGCCAAGCCCGGCGCCAGGTCACCGCCTCAAGCACCCATCAACTTGGGATGGGCGTTCTCGCCAGTGCCTCCGGACCACAACCGCTCGATCAAACAATCGAGTGGTCGATGGGAGAAATTCTCAGAGGGAGTGCGGCTTGCCAAAGCCGCGAAATGAGGCCTGTTCGGCCACCAGTTCCGACCCCTGAAGCACCGAAGGCCCCGCGGGGTCACCCCGAGGAGCCTTCGGATTCAGGTGCCGATCAGCCGATCAGCTTGAGCACGCTCTGCGGCATCTGGTTGGCCTGGGCCACCATCGCCGTGCCGGCCTGCTGCAGGATCTGGGCGCGGCTCATGTTGGCCGTTTCCGACGCGAAGTCCGCATCCATGATCCGGCCGCGGGCTGCCGACTGGTTGACCACGCCCTGCTGCAGGTTCGAGATGATCGCGTCGAAGCGGCTCTGGGTCGCACCGAACACCGCACGCTGGTTGTTCACCGTGTCGATGGCCGTGTCCAGGTTGTTGATCACCGTGGCGGGGCGCATGGGCTGTTATCGTCCGCCCCTTTCGACGCAGCGCTGGCTGGACCGCTACGCGTGGATGGAGCGGCTGGGAGGCCATTGGTGGCCCGTGCTGGGCGCGGCCTATTTCATCGTGGCGGTCAAGCGGGTGCGCGGCATGCGCCTGGTGGGACTGAGCCGCAGTCCACGCGCTGCGGGGGCCGCGGCCACGCCGGCCTCGGTCATCGGGCGCTGGCCGCCCTCCCGCAGCCATGAG
>NZ_BADL01000586.1 GCF_000333615.1 Ideonella sp. B508-1
GCCACGCCGGGGTCCAGCGCGGGGCCGTGCGGCGACATCAGCGCCTGGCCAACCAGCCGTTCAAGTTCGGGCTCCAGGGCGATCACGTCCAGTTCCTTCACCGGGCCGTAGATCTGCTGCACGATGGCCGGGGCCAGCTGCACCCGCACCCGGGCGGCCAGCTCGGCCGGGTCGCTCACCTGGGCGTTCTCGGCCAGGCATTCGACGATGCCGCGGAAGTCGCGGACGTGCACGCCTTCGTCCAGCAGCAGCTGGAGCACCTTTTGCAGCGTTGCGATCCCGACCATCTTGGGCACCACGTCTTCCATCAGCTTGGGAGCCAGTTTTGTCACATGTTCGACCAGGGCCTGGGTCTCGGTCCGACCCAGCAGCTTGGCCGCATTCATTTGCATCAAGTGTGAGAGGTGCGTGGCCACCACGGTCGAGCAATCAACAACCGTAAATCCGGCCATTTGGGCCTGCTCTTTCTGGCGTTCCTCGATCCACACCGCCGGCAGGCCGAAGGCCGGGTCGGTGGTCTTGGTGCCGGGCAGCTGAGGCGCCCCGCCGCCGGGGTTGATGGCCAGGTACATGCCAGGGAAGGCCTCGCCCTCGCCGATGACGGCACCGCGCAGCAGCACCCGGTAGGCGCTGGGCTTCAAGTCCAGGTTGTCGCGGATGTGCACCGAGGGCGGCAGAAAGCCCACCTCCTGGGCGAACTTCTTGCGCACGCCCTTGATGCGGCTGAGCAGGTCGCCCTGGCGGGTCTTGTCCACCAGCGTGATCAGGCGGTAGCCCACCTCCAGGCCGAGGGTGTCCACCGGCTGCAGGTCGTCCCAGCTGGCCTCGGCGTTGGCCGGCTTGGGCTCCTCCACCTTGGGCTGCTCGGGCCGGGCGGCCTCTTCCTTTTGCTTCTTGGCCAGCCACCAGGCGTAGTAGCCGATCAGGCTGGACATCAGCAGGAAGACGATGTTGGGCATGCCCGGGATCAGGCCCAGCATGCCGATGATGCCGGCGGTCAGGCCCAGGGCCCGCGGCGAGTTGAAGATCTGGCTGCGGATCTGGGTGCCGGAGTCCACGTCGCTGCCCACACGGGAGACCACCATGGCGGCGGCCACCGAGATCAGCAGACCGGGGATCTGGGCCACCAGCGCGTCACCGACGGCCAGCAGGATGTAGGAGCTGGCCGCGTCGCCCACCGACAGGCCGTGCTGGGCCACGCCGATGACGAAGCCGCCGACGATGTTGATCACCAGGATCAGCATGCCGGCCATGGCATCGCCGCGCACGAACTTGCTGGCACCGTCCATGGAGCCGAAGAAGTCCGCCTCCTCGGCCACCTCGGCACGGCGCTTCTTGGCCACGTCCTCGTTGATCAGGCCGGCGTTCAGGTCGGCGTCGATGGCCATCTGCTTGCCGGGCATCGCATCCAGGGTGAAGCGCGCGCCCACCTCGGCGATGCGCTCGGCGCCCTTGGTCACCACGACGAAATTGATGACCACCAGGATGGCGAAGACGATCAGACCGACCGCGAAGTTGCCGCCGATCAGGAAGTGGCCGAAGGCCTCGATCACCTTGCCGGCCGCGCCGGTGCCGGTGTGGCCGTTCATCAGCACCACCCGGGCGGAGGCCACGTTCAGCGACAGGCGCAGCAGGGTGGTGATCAGCAGCACCGTCGGGAAGGCGCTGAAGTCCAGCGGCTTGACCATGTTGGCCGAGACCAGCATGACCATCAGCGACATCGCGATGTTGAAGGTGAAGAACAGGTCCAGCGCGAAAGGCGGCAGCGGCAGCACCATCATGGCCAGCACCATGACGATGAACAGCGGCGCCATCAGCGCCTTGATCATCGCGGCGTTCTCGCCGAACAGGGTCTTCAACTGGATCTGCAGCGCGTTCATTCAGCGCCTCCGCGGCAGGGGGGTGGTTGTGGG
>NZ_BADL01000585.1 GCF_000333615.1 Ideonella sp. B508-1
GAGGCCAGCGCGGTCTCGGCATCGCTCTGGGATGCCTTGGAGATGGCGGCCGCGGACTTGGCGCTCTGCACCCGCACACCCACATCGGCCATGGTGGCGGCGTAGGCGTCGGTGACGGTGGCACCGCCACCGATGCTGCCGTCGGACATGGTGTAGCGGCCGACGAAGGCCTCGTCGCGCAGCGAGGCCAGGGCCAGCGCATTGCCGTTGTTGCTGGCCGGAAAGGTCGTCTTGGCCACGCTGAGGGTGTCGCCGCTGGCAGGCACCCCGTTGAGCGTCAGCTCGAAGCCGTTGAGGCTGATCGGCTGGCCGGCGGTCCAGGTGCCGGTGCCGCTGCTGGTGACCGTGCCAGCGCTGTCGGTCAGGCTCCAGCTGTAGTGGCCGCTGCCGTCGGTGAAGGACACGTTGGCGGTCAGCGAGGGATTGATGGCCGGATCGGTCACCTTGAGCAGGTTGACCGAGGCGGTGCCGGTGTTGGCGGTGCCCATGGTGGCCGTGACGGGCAGGGCCGCGGCGATGCCGCTCGCATCGTCCAGCGCCCGGGTCATGCCCGCGGCGGCGGCGCCCACAGGCTGCAGGCGGAAGCTGTCGCCCGGCTGCAGATCGGGCGTGCCCACGCTGATCTTGAAGCCGTCCACGGTGGCGCCGTCGTTGACGGTGCGCACCAGCCCGTCGGACAGGCGGGTGAGCTTGTACCGACCGGCCACCCCGCTGCCGTCGGGCCGCAGGTCGTAGTCGCTGGCCTGCAGCTGGGAGGCATCGCTGACGGTGAGATTCACCTTGGCAAGGTAGGCCCCGGCGGCATCGCGTGCATTGTTGCTGTTGGCCTGCGCCACCGGCGCGCCGATGTTGAACAGCGCCGAGCCCACCTGCGGCGGGTCGCGCAGGTCCAGGCCCAGCGATTGAACGCCGTTGACCTTGGAGGCGAAGGCCATCGCCATCTGGCCGATCTGGTTGCGGGCGTCGACCAGGTCGTCGTTCTGGAAGGTCATCAGCCCGGCCATCGAGCCCCCGCCGAGCTGGTCGGCGTTCAGGGCCATGCTCTCGCCCGCCGTGTTGATGGACAGGGCGCTGCGCGAGCTGTCCGCGGGATCGGGGTTGACGATGATCTGGGAGGCCTCGTTGCCCAGCACCAGGCTCTGGCCGCTGCCCACGAAGACGCTGACCGTGCCGTCGGAGGCCTGGAGCGTGGACACGCCCATGATGCCGCTCATCTGCTTGATGAGCTGGTCACGCTGGTCCATCAGGTCGTTGGGCAGCTGGTCCACGCCGTGGTTGGCGGCGATCTGCTGGTTGATCTTGGCCACCTGGGCCGCGTAGCCGTTGAGCGTGGCGGCCTGGGCCTGCAGGTCGGCCGTCACCCCCTGCTGCAGGATGCCGATGCGGTCCGAGGCGGTGCGAAAGCGCGCGGCCACGTCCGAGGCACGGGCCAGCAGCACCTGACGGGCAGAGCTGTCCGCGGGGTTGTTGGACAGGTCCACCGCCGCGTTGAGGAAGTCCCCCAGCGCAAAGCCGATGCCCTGCTCGCCGGCCGGAAAGAGCTTCTCCAGCTGCTGCAGCTGGCTGCTGTGGCTGTCGTCCTTGGCCTGCAGCGCGGCGGCAGCCGTGGCCTGCATGGTCAGGAAGTCGTCGTGGGCCCGGGTGACGTTGGTGACGTTCACGCCCTTGCCAAAGAAGCCGCTGCCGGTGAACTGGCCCGCGGCCGTCTCCAGATTGGCCTGCTGGCGGGAATAGCCCTTGACGTTGGCGTTGGCGATGTTGTGGCCGGTGACATCCAGCGAGGCGGTCGCGGCGGTCATGCCGCGCATCCCGATGCTCATCAAGGAGGACATGCTGTGCTCCGGTCCGGCTCAGGCCGCTCAGGCCTGCAGGCTGCGCTGCAGCCTGAGGGTGGTGTTGATGACGCGGCCCAGCTTGTCGGCGTAGGCCGGGTCAGTGGCATACCCGGCCTTCTGCAGCCCCTGGGCGAAGGCCTGTGCATTGCTGCCGGCGGCCACCACCTTCTGGTAGCGCGGGTTGCTGGCCATCAGCTTGGCGTAGTCGGCGAAGGACTCGGCGTAGCTGCCGTAGGCGCGGAACTTCTGCACCACCTTGCGGGCCACGCCGCCGATGTACTCGGTGGTGGTCACGTCGGTGGTCGGGCCGCTCCAGTTGGCGCCGGCCTTGATGCCGAAGAGGTTGTGCGCCGAGCTGCCGTCGGCGTTGCGGATCTCCTTGCGACCCCAGCCGGTCTCGTGGGCGGCCTGGGCGATCATGAAGGAAGCCGGAATGCCGCTGGCGGCCTCGGCGGCCTGGGCGGCCTCCTGGTGCTGCTGCACGAAGTTGGCCGCGGCCTGCTGGGGCGGGCGCACCGGCGCATCGGGCTTGGCCAGGTCCACCGGGGTGGTGTTGGCGCTGTCGCTCTTGGACGCCATCGGCTGGGTGGCCGCCTGCATCTGCTTTTCCATCTGGCGGGCGATCACGTCGGCCAGGCCGCCCGGCCGGCCAGCCAGCTTGGTGGCCCACTGGCTGTCGAGCATCTCGGCCCCCAGCTTGGAGGCGTCGTTGTCCGCGCCGTCCTCGTTCTTCGTGGCCTCGCGCATGGACTTGAGCAGCTGCTGCATGAACAGCGTCTCGAACTGTTTGGCGGCCTCCTTGGCAACGGCCTTGGGGTCCTTGGTGGCGCGGGTGCGCAGGGCTTCCAGTCCGCGGGCGTCGCCCAGCCCGGCATTGGCGCCGACCAGGGTGGATGGGAGGGCAGCGGCCATCAGATCACCTCCAGCTCGGCTTGCAAGGCCCCGGCGGCCTTCATGGCCTGCAGGATGGCCAGCAGGTCCTGCGGCGTGGCGCCCAGCGAATTCAGGGCCTTGACCACATCGGCCAGCTGGGCTCCGGCGGGCAGTTGCACCAGCGAGCCGCCCTGCTGCTGCACGGTGATGTCGGTCTTCTGCGTGACGGCGGTCTGGCCGTTGGACAGGGGGCCGGGCTGGCTGACCTGCGGGGTCTGGCTGATGGTGACGGTCAGGCTGCCGTGGGCCACGGCGCAAGGCGCCAGCTGCACGGCCTGGTTGAGCACGATGGAGCCGGTGCGCGGGTTGAGCACCACCTTGGCGGCCGGACGCGAGAGCTCCAGCGGCAGGTCTTCGATGTCGGCCAGGAAGGACACGCGCTGGCCCGGATCGAGCGGCACACGCACACGCACCACCCGGCCGTCCAGGGCCTGCGCGGTGCCAGCGCCCTTGGCGGTGTTGATGGCATTGGCCACGGCGCGGGCGGTGCTGAAATCGGCGGCGTTGAGGTCCAGCTGCAGCATGTCGCCCATCTGCAGCGGCGTGGGCACGGCGCGCTCGACCGTGGCGCCCTGGGGCACGCGGCCACCGCTCAAGTGGTTGATCTGGACCTTGGAACCGCCCGAGGAGGCGCCTGCGCCGCCGACGATCAGGTTGCCCTGGGCCACGGCATAGACCTCGCCGTCGGCACCCTTGAGCGGGGTGGCGATCAGGGTGCCGCCGCGCAGGCTCTTGGCATTGCCGACCGAGGAGACGGTGACGTCGATGGTCTGGCCCGGCTGGGCGAAGGGCGGCAGCTCGGAGGTGACCATCACGGCCGCCACGTTCTTGAGCTGCATGTTGGTGCCGGCGGGCACGGTGATGCCCATCTGCTGCAGCATGGACATCAGCCCCTGGGTGGTGAAAGGCACCTGGGTGGTCTGGTCACCGGTACCGTCCAGGCCCACGACCAGGCCGTAGCCGATCAACTGGTTGGAACGCACGCCCTGGATGGCGGCGACCTCCTTGATGCGCTGGGAGGCCAGCGCCGGCAGTCCGGCCGACACCGCTGCCAGCACGATGGCCAGCTGGCCGAGGAAGCGAAGGGTGCGGTGCGGGGTGGTGGTCATGACGTTGCCGGAGAATTCCAGGGAGAGTCCCTGGCAACGATTCTGAAAAACTTTAGATCGGCAGAAGGTTCAAAAAGAATCGGGCCAGCCAGCCTATTCCCTGCGTATCGGCCATCTGACCGTCGCCCTTGTGCTGCACGCGGACGTTGGCGATGCGGGCACTCTGCACCGTGTTGCCCGGCTGGATGGACCGCGGGTCCACCTCGCCGGTGAAGCGCAGGGTGTCCACGTTGTGGTTCACGCCGACCTGCTTCTCGCCGGCGATCAGCAGGTGCCCGTTGGGCAGCACGCCGATCACGCTGGCGGTGATGGTGCCCGAGAAGTCGTTGCTGGTGTCGGTGCTGCCCTTGCCCTCGAAGGTGTTGTTGCTGCTGCCGGTGGCGCCGAGCTTGGTCAGCCAGCTGGGGCTGACCAAGGGCACGGCAGACACCGAGGCGTTGACCGCCCCCTTCTTGCCCAGGGTGCTGGTGGCGCTCTGGCTGGCGCTGACCCGCTCGACGATCTGCACCGTCAGCGTGTCACCCACGTGCCGGGCCCGGTAGTCTTCGAACAGCGGACGGTACTGCGTGGCCTGGTAGATGCCGCCGCTGACACCGGCCTGCGCCGGCTGGACCACCGGCAGCGGCTGCTGGGCTTCCCAGGCCAGGGGGCCGCTGGCGGGAATGGCCGGCGCGGTGGCGGTGGGGAATTGCACTTCGGGCACCGGATAGGGCGTGGTGCAGGCCGCCAGGGCGGCACTGGCCAGCAAGGCCAGGATGAAAGGGGTGCGCATGGGTGTCTCCTCGGCCGGGCCGCTGGCGCGGGCCCAGGCCCGGGTTCGGGGCGTGCTTACAGCTGCGACAGACGCTGCAGCATCTGGTCGGAGGTGGACACGGCCTTGGAATTGAGCTCGTAGGCGCGCTGGGTCTGGATCATCTGCACCAGCTCTTCCACCACGTTGACGTTGCTGGTCTCGACAAAGCCCTGCTGCAGCGCGCCCAGGCCGTTGGACTGCGGTGCGCCGGTGGCCGGTGAGCCGGAAGAGGCAGTCTCGGCGTAGAGGTTCTGGCCCAGTGGGTCCAGGCCCTGCGGGTTGATGAAGCTGGCCGTCTGGAACTGGCCCAGGGACTGCGGCGTGGCCTGGCCAGGCAGCGTGACGCTGACGGTGCCGTCGGCAGCCACGGTCACGCTCTGGGCGTTGGCCGGGACGGTCAGGCCGGGCTGCACCACATAGCCGTTGTTCGTCACGATCTGGCCCTGGTTGTCCAGCTTGAACGAACCGTCCCGGGTGTAGGCGGTGGTGCCGTCGGGCATGGTGATCTGGAAGAAGCCCTTGCCATTGATGGCCATGTCCAGGTTGTTGCCCGTCTGCTGCAGATTGCCCTGCGTGAAGTCGCGCGCGGTGGCCACCGCCCGGGTGCCCAGACCGACCTGCAGGCCGGTGGGCAGCTGGGTCTGGTCGGAGCTGTTGGCGCCGGACTGGCGCAGGTTCTGGTAGATCAGGTCCTCGAACGCCGCGTGCGAGCGCTTGTAGCCAGTGGTGGCCACGTTGGAGAGGTTGTTGGAGATGTGGTCCAGCTGGTTCTGCTGGGCTTCCATCCCGGATTTCGAGATCCAGAGCGATCGGAGCATGTCGGTTCTCCCGTCAAGACGGCGTGTCGCCCATGATGGGCCGAACTGAAGGGCGACCAGCCCAAGAAAAACGGGCCCAAAGGCCCGTGATTCCGAAGGCGGGGCCGGTCAACCGGCTCAGCCCGAGGTGGACAGCAGGCGCGCGGCGGCCTGGTCCTGCTTTTCCGAGGTCTGCAGCAGCTTCATCTGGTCGTCGTACTGGCGCGCAGCCGAGATCATGGCCACCATGGTCTGCACCGGGCTGACGTTGGAGCCTTCGAGCGCACCGTCCTGCAGGCGGGCGGTCGGATCGGCGTCCAGGTCGCCGTTGCCGCCGCGGAAGAGGCCGTCCTCCCCGCGGGTGAGCGCCGACTCCGGCGTCACCAGCTTGATCTTGCCGATCTGCTGCGGCGGCTGGCCCGCCGCCTTGGCGCTGATGGTGCCGTCCGAGGCGATCTGCACGTCCGCTCCATCGGGCACGGTGATGGGGCCGGACTCGCCGACCACCGGCAGGCCCGAGAGCGTGACCAGTTGGCCCTGGGCATCGATGTCCAGCGCGCCGGCCCGGGTGTAGGCCTCGGTGCCGTCCAGGCCCTGCACCGCCATCCAGGCGTTGCCCTTCATCGCCACATCCAGGTTGCGCCCGGTGGCGGTGATGGGCCCCTGGGCGTCGTTGTAGCCCACGGTGGTCTCCAGCGCGTAGACGCGGGTGGAGGCGCCGTCGCCGCGCACCGGCACGGCCCGGAAGGCCGCCAGTTGCTCGCGAAAGCCGGTGGTGGAGACGTTGGCCAGGTTGTGGCTGATGACCTCCTGGCGCTGCATCGCCGCCTTGGCGCCGGTCATCGTCAGGTAGATCATGCGGTCCATGGCTGACTCCTAGGCCCTCAGGGCATCAACGCAGGTTGACCAGGGTCTGCATCACCTGGTCCATGGTCTTGATGGTCTGCGCGTTGGCCTGGTAGTTGCGCTGGGCGGTGATCATGTTCACCAGTTCGCCGGTCAGGTCCACGTTGGAGTCTTCGACGGCGCCGGCCTGCAAGGTGCCCAGGTTGCCCGAACCCGGCACGCCCTTGATCGGGTCGCCCGAGCTGGAGGTCAGGCGCCAGGCATTGCCGCCGATGGGCTGCAGACCCTGCACATTGCGGAAGGTGGCGGTCTCGATCTGGCCAGCGGCCTTGGTCTGGCCATTGGAGTAGCGGGCCAGCAGCACACCGTCATCGCCGATGGTCACGCCGGTGAGCTGCCCGGGCGCGAAGCCGTCCTGGCTCTGGCTGGTCAGCGCGAAGACGGCTCCGTACTGGGTGGACCCGGTGACATCCCAGGTGACCGGATCGATGGCCAGCGTGGCTGCGCCGGACGCGTTGGTCGAGGCGGGAATGCTCAGCGTGGTGGTGGCGGGCGACACCGTCTTGCCGTCCGTCGAGAAGCTCAGCGTCTGGATCGGGGTCGGGTTGCTGTCCGTGCCGCTCAGGGTCTTGCCGTTGGCGGTGGCGTAGACGTTCCAGGTGTCGTCGCCCGTCTTCTGGTAGTAGAAGCTCAGCGAGACCGGCTGGCCCTTGGCGTCATACACCGTCGTCGAGCGCGCCTGGTTGAAGGTGGTCGAGTCGGTGAAGTTGATGCGGGGGCTGGCGGCGGCGCCCGGGTCGGTGACCTTCTCCCGGGAGTCGAGGTTGAACTGGTTGGACACGTTGGTGGTGGCCTGCGGACTGATGCCCGCGGTGGGCAGCTGCATGGCGCTGGTGGCCCCCTGGATCACGTTGCCGTTGGTGTCAGCCCCATAGCCCAGCAGCTTCTGCCCCTGATCGTTGACGATGTAACCCGACTTGTCCAGCTTGAACTGGCCGTTGCGGGAATAGACCGTCTCGCCGGTGGTGGGATCGGTGACCTGGAAGAAGCCGCCGCCGTTGATGGCCACGTCCAGCGAGTTGTCGGTGGCAGTGATGTTGCCCTGGGTGAACTGCTGGGCCACGGTGGCCATCTGCACGCCGATGCCCACCGGTGAGCTACCCGCGCCGGAGAGCGCGTTGGCATAGAGGTCGGCGAACTCGGCGCGCGAACTCTTGGCCCCGACGGTGCTGGCGTTGGCGATGTTGTTGCCGATGACGTCCAGGTTCTTGGACATCACGTTCAGACCGGACAGGCCTTGCTGAAAGCTCATGGGGTTCTCCTAGGGGAAGAGGGGCGGCGGCGTGCGGCCGTGATGTCAGTAATAGGCCCAGACGGCGTCGTAACCGACGCGCTGGCCGTTGTCCAGGTCCAGGGCCAGGGTGGTGCCCAGGTTGCTGACGGCCTGGATGGTCTGGTTCTGCAGGCTCAGGGTGTCCACCGCCTGGCCCTTGGCCGTGGCAGTCACCTTGAAGGTCAGGGCGTCGCCCGCGCGGGAGCTGGGGATGTCCCAGCTGAAGTCGTGCTTGCCGCCCGCCTGGGCGCCCAGGTCGATGGTGTCGATGGTGGTGCCGTCGGCCGCCTGAATCTCGACCTTGACCGAGTCGGCGGCGCTGGAGAGCTCGAAGCCGCCATCGCCCTTGCCGCCCTTCTGCCGCAGCTTGTTGCCCTCGATGGCCACGTCGTGGCCCACCAGGGCGGCGCCCTGCATGGTCTGGATCTGCAGGAACTGCGAGTTCAGGCCCGAGACGGTGCCGTTGAGCTGCTCGATGCCGGTCACCGTGCTGATCTGCGCCATCTGGCTGGTCACCTGGGCGTTGTCCAGCGGGTTGAGCGGATCCTGGTTCTGCATCTGCGTGACCAGCAGCTTGAGAAAGCGGTCCGACTGCTCGGAGGCACTGGTGCTGGTCAGCCCGTTGGTGGACGAGCTGCTGGTGCCCGAGGTCTTGCTGCTGTTGTTGACGGTGTCGACGGCCATGGCGGTCCTTCAGTCGGCGGTGGGGATCAGAACCGAGGCTTCAGCCCTGGCCCATCTGGATGGTCTTGAGCATCAGGCTCTTGGCCGTGTTCATGACCTCGACGTTGTTCTGGTACGAGCGCGAGGAGGAGATCATGTTGACCATCTCCTCGACCGGGTTGACGTTGCTGTAGGTGACGTAGCCCTGGCCGTCGGCCTGCGGGTGGCTGGGGTCGAAGACGCGGCGGCCCGGCGTCTGGTCCTCCACCACGTTGGACACGCGCACGCCGGCACTGGAGATCAGCGGGTTGTCAGCGTCGCCGCGCGCGGCCGCACCGTTGGCATCCATCATCACGGTCTGGAAGACGACCTCGTGGGCCTTGTAGGCCTTGCCGTCGGGCCCGGCCACGGTGTCGGCGTTGGCCAGGTTGGAGGCCACCGTGTTCAGGCGCTGGCTCTGCGCGCTGATGGCGCTGCCGGAAATGTCGAAGACCTTGAACATGCTCATGGGGTCACCTCGTCGTCATTGCTCGCTGTCAGCCGCATCAGCCCTGGTTGGCGCCCTTCATGGCGTCCAGCACGTTCTTGATCTGGCTGTTGAGGAAACGCAGCGTGGCCTCGTACTTCACCGAGTTCTCGGCGAAGCTGGCCCGCTCGCGGTCCATGTCCACGGTGTTGCTGTCCAGGCTGGTCTGGGAGTTGAGGGCGTAGGCCAGGCCGGCCTCGCTGCGTGCCCCCGCGGTGGGCTGGATGTGCCCGGCCTGGGTCACGTTCATCTGCCCGGCCACGGGGGTCGCGCCGGTGGCCTCTTTCAAGGCCTGGGCGAAGTTCATCTCGCGGGCCACATAGCCCGGCGTGTCCGCGTTGGCGATGTTGCTGGCGATCAGGCGCTGGCGCTCGGCGCGCAGGCTCAGGGCCTGGGCTTGGAAGTCCATGCTCTGGGTCAGGCGGTTCAACATGGCCGGCGTCCTCTTCAGACCTTCAGAAATCGGCGGAGGCTCCGAAAACACTTCGGACGCATCCTCGCTGTGCAGCGATTGTGAAAGCCGCCCCGGCCACCGAAGGCCCGAATAGGGGCCGGCTGGCGCCGCATTTCCCGCCACGGCGAGCCCCTGGCCTGCCTACAGTGCCTCCTGTCCATTCAGGAATGCACCCGTGCCCTTGCCTCCTTCCCTGCTCCGCCTGACCGCCGCCGCCCTGTGCGGGCTGGCGGCCCATGCCTGGGCGCAGGAGGCCGAGGTGGCCCCGGAGCTGCGCAACGAGGTCAGCCGTCTGGCCGAGGAAGCCGCCACCCAGCGTGACGGTCAGCAGACCGGACTGCGGGTCAAGGTGGAGGTGGGCCAGCTGGACCCGCGCCTGCACCTGGCGCCCTGCCAGCGCATCCAACCCTATCTGCCCCCCGGCCTGCCGGCCTGGGGTCGCACCCGCATCGGCCTGAAGTGCGTCCAGGGCCCCAAACCCTGGAACATCAGCGTGCCGGTCACGGTGCATGTCTACCGCAATGCCCAGGTGCTGCGCGAGGCCCTGCCCGGCGGTGCCGTGCTGGACGCCGGTCAGCTGATGGAGGCCGAGGTGGACATTGCCGCCGCCCCAGGTGCCGCCGTCCTCGACCCCGCGCAGGCCGTGGGCCGCACCCTGGCCCGCCCGCTGGCGGCCGGGGCCACGCTGCGCGTGAGTGATTTCAAGCCCCGACAGTGGTTTGCCGCCGGCGCCACCGTGCGCGTGGTGGCCAGCGGCCCGGGCTGGTCGGCCTCCACCGAGGGGCAGGCCATGAATCCCGGGATCGAAGGTCAGCTCGTGCGCATCAAGGTCGACAGCGGCAAGCTGCTGGTCGGACGGCCCACCGCCGACGGATGGGTCGAAATCAGCCCATGAATCCCCTCATTTCCGCCGCAAAAATGGCTAAAGTCCTGTCAGAGTCCTCCGAAACAGTTCCCAAGCGGAAGTGGATCATTGGGCTCCGTCACAGCTGGGCCCGCAGGAGAACATCATGAAGATCGGTTCCCCCGAACATCAGGTCGCGGTCAGCACGCTGACCAACGACCGCTCGGCGACCGGGTCGGCCAAGAAGGCCTCGACAACCTCGCCGAGCAGCAGCAGCGACAGCGCCACCGTGGCCCTGTCCAGCGCCGCATCGCAGTTGCGAGACTCGGGCGCCCTGGACGGCACCTTCGACGCCGACAAGGTGGCCCGCATCGCCCAGGCCATCAAAGACGGCAAGTTCCAGATCAACGCGGACAAGATCGCCGACAAGATGATCTCGAACGCGCAGGAACTGCTGAACAACAGCAGCTCCTCCTGACGCTGACCCGGGCCCGCCCGGGACAACGCCGCCGCTTCCACCGTCTGCCTGCCTTGAGGCCGGACCGCTGCCGGCTTCCCGATCATCATGATGACTTCCCCTTCCGAATCCCAGGCCCTGCAGGCTGTGGCCCATCTCGAGGCCACCGTGGCCGAGGTCGAACAACACCTGGCCACCCTGGGCTCGGCCCTGAAGCTGCAGGACGCCGTTGCCGCCGAACAGGCCGCGGCCGAGCTGCACCAGGCCCTGTCCCGTGCCGTGGACCGCTTCAACCAGGCCGCCCGCACCCCCGCCGGCGTTCCCCCCACCCTGCGCCGCCGTCTGGCGCGCACCAGCAGCCAGGTGGCCGCCCAGCGCGATGCCGTGGCCCGCGCCAGCCAGGCGCTGGACCGGGCGTTGGACGTGCTGATCCCCAGTGCCGAGCCGGTGGCCGTCTATGGCGGCACCCCGCGGCGCAGCAGCGGCGGGCTGGCCCAGGCCTGACCTCCCCTCTCTTCGACCGACAGAACGGCCCGCCTCGGCGGGCTTTTTTCATGGTCGGTCGACAGGCCGACAACGAAAAACCCGGCACGCGGCCGGGTTGCAAGATCATCGGGGGGGCGGCCGGCACGGCCGGCCTGCGGTTCACCAGTCGCGCAGCTTGACGCGCAGACGGGCGATGGCCTGGCTGTGGAGCTGGCAGACCCGGGATTCGGTCACTCCGAGCACCGCGGCGATCTCCTTGAGGTTCATGTCGTGCTCGTAGTACATGCTCATGACGTACTGCTCACGCTCGGGCAGCTTCTTGATGGCCTCGATCAGGGCCAAGCGCATGCGCTGGTCCTGCAGCAGGGACAGGGGGTTGCCCTCGTCGTCGGCCACATGGCGGTCCAGGTACTCGTCGCCGCTTTCGTCGCCGGACATGTCTTCCAAGTAGACCAGCTGGGTGCCACGCACCTTGGTCAGGATCTCCTGGTACTCCTCCAGCGGCACGCCCATCTCCTGGGCGATCTCGCTTTCCTGCGGGGCCCGGCCCAGCTTCTGCTCGAGCCGGTGCACCGCGGCCTCGATGTCGCGCTGCTGCTTGCGGTTGCCCCGACTCATCCAGTCGCTGCCACGCAGCTCGTCGAGCATGGCGCCGCGGATGCGCTGGGTGGCGAAGGTCTCGAACTGCACGCCCTGGGCGATGTCGAAGCGGCCCAGCGCATCGTTCAGGCCGATCATGCCGACCTGGATCAGGTCATCGAGCTCGACGTTGGCCGGGAGCTTGGCGATCATCTGGTGGGCCAGGCGGCGCACCAGCGGGCTGTACTGCTTGAGCAAGGTGCCGGAATCGAGGCGACCTGAGGCGGTGTACATGGTGTGGGTCTCCCGTCTTTCAATCCAGGGCCAGGGCCACGCCGCGACCGGCACCTGGTCGGGGCAGGCTCAGTGCGGAATGACCTTCCAGCCCGGTGAGCTGGTTGGCCGCGACGCGTTCGAGTTCGGTGTTCACGGGCGCGGTGATCGGCAGATCGCGGTCCACCGCGGCCCAGCTCCGCAGCACGGCGGAGAGAAAGTTGTCGGCGCAGCTGGCCAGGCGGTCGGCCACGCGCTCGGCGCGGCGAGGCCGCGAGGCCATGCCCACCAGCAGGTCGAAGGCCATCAGGCCGCTGCGCTGCGACAGCAGCTTCATCGCGGCATAGGCCTCGGTCAGGCTCTCGGAGCTCAGCTCGCTCATCAGCACCGGCGCCACCTCGCGCCGCCCCAACAGGCGGCACAGGTCGCGGGCCTCGGCGTGGACGATCACCACGTCGGCTTGCGGCACGCAGTCGGCCACGACCTGCAGCCAGGCTTCGCTGCTGCCCCGGGTGTTGACATGCCGGCGCGGCAGGCCGCGGGCGGCCAGGTAGTGCACGCCGCTGCCCAGCCGCTCGATGCAGCTCGACAGGTCGATGTCCACCAGCTCGTGCGGCTGCGGCGAGCTGTCGGCGGCATCGATGACAAAGACATGGGCCCCCAGCTGGGAGAAGGCCAGGCTCAGACGCTCCATCAGCACGCCGGCGCAGTCCACCTGGCGGTTGGCCGCCACCGGCACGATCTGCTGGCGCGGCGCGGCGAACAGCCGCCGCAACCCGTCGGCCTGGTCACTGCCCATGAACGAAGAGGAAAACGCGGTCATTGACTGCTCCAACCGGCTCTGTCGTCAGAAATGAAGCCCCTGCAGGCCGGCGGCCTGGCGCTGCAGGCCCGAGAGCACCAGCTGCACATCGTTGACGTCCACCCGGTAGGCCGGGCTGCCACCGCCCTTCATGGCACGGTGCAACAGCGCATTGGCCGACAGGCGGTGCCAGTCCTCGGGCACGCGCTGGCCGTTGGCCACGCCCACCACCTTCAGGCGGTGGCGGATCACGGCGTCCAGCGCCGGGGCCAGCTTCACGGCCTCGTCGATCTTGGAGAGGATCACGCCCTTGCACTGGGCAGCGCGCCAGGCGGTGATCACGTCGTCCAGGGTTTCGCCCTGGGCGGCGGCATTGATCACCAGCAGACGCTGGATGGCGCGGTGCGAGAGCATCTCCAGCAGCTCTCGGCAGCGGCTGTCGCGCTGGGCCATGCCGGCGGTGTCGATCAACACCATCTTCTTGCCCGAGAGCAGGTCCAGCAGGTCTTCCAGCGAGGCGCGGTCGTGGGCGGTGTGCACCGGCACGCCCAGGATGCGGCCGTAGGCGCGCAGCTGTTCGTGGGCACCGACCCGGTAGGCGTCCAGGGTGATCAGGCCCAGCTGGTTGGCGCCGTGCGCGGTGGCGAAGGCGGCGGCCAGCTTGGCGGTGGAGGTGGTCTTGCCCACGCCGGTGGAACCGATCAGGGCGTAGACGCCGCCCTTCTCTTCCAGCGCGGGTTCGCGCTCGTCGGTCAGCAGGTTGCGCTCCAGCACCGAAGTGGCCCAGGCCAGTTCGTCGCTGGCGCTGGCCGGCAGGGCCTCCAGCAGCTTGCGGGTCAGGGCCGGGCTGAAGCCGACGTCCATCAGCTTCTGCGAGAGCTGGGCCTGGCGCGGCTCACGCTGCAGCTTTTCCATGAAGGCCAGGGTGCCGAAGCGCTCCTCGATCAGGCCCTTCATGGCGCGCAGCTCGTGCACCATGTCGATCTGCTCGTGGCCGGCCACATCGCTGAGGGTGGGCACCGGCAGCTCGGGCGCCGGGCCGTCGTTGAGGGGGCGGGCCGGGGCGCGGCGCTGCGGGGCAGCGGCGCGGGCAGCCAGGCCGGGCTCGGGCAGCGGCTCGGCAGGGCGCGCAGCCCGGCGGGGCGGCTCATCGTCCACCATCGGGGCGGCCTCACGGGCGGCGGTGGAAGGCTTGTCGCCCTCCAGCGCAGCCTGGCGGCGGCGCAGCATGCGGTCACGCACATAGTCCTGGAAGGACAGCGTGCTCATGGCCATGCGCTCGACGTCCTCGTTCACATCGCCTTCCATTGCCTCGGGCGGCACGCGGTCGGCCAGACGACGCTGGGCCGCGCCGCCGCGATCGGCCTGCTGGCGTTCGGCTCGGGCGGCCAGGCTCTCGCCGCGGCCGGCGCGGGCCGGGGCGGAGGGGCTGGCCACCTTCTCCAGCTGGTTTGACCGCCTCGGGCGCCATGGCCAGCACCTCCACGCCTTCGGCGCAGGCTT
>NZ_BADL01000584.1 GCF_000333615.1 Ideonella sp. B508-1
GCGGCCTGGCGGTGCTGCTTGCCTCGGATGGGCTGCTGGCGCAGGGCCGCCGGTCTGCGGGCTCTGCTGGCCGGCGTGGCGCTGTGGGGCATCCACATGGGCATGACCCAGGGCCTGCTGGCCGCCATGGTGGCCGACACCGCGCCCGCGCCGCTGCGCGGCACGGCCTACGGCGTGTTCAACCTGGCCAGTGGCCTGGCCATGCTGGTGGCCAGCGTGGTGGCCGGTGGTCTGTGGGACGCCTTCGGGCCCGCCGCCACCTTTGGGGCCGGGGCGGGCTTCGCGGGGCTCAGCCTGCTGCTGCTGGTGTGGCACCCGGGTCGGGCCCGCCCAGCACCCCGAACTCCACCGGCGTCTTGGTGAAGAAGACATTGGCCTGGGCCGCGGTGAGGGCCTGGGCCAGCCGGGTCCATTCGTCCTCGCTCACCACCAGCGTCACCTCGATGGGCTGGTCGGACAGCTCGAAGAAGTGGGCCGAATGCAGGCGGCCGTCGCGGCCGATGCCGTCCGTGCCGACGCTCAGCGTGGCGCCGCGGATGCCCAGTTGCCGGGCGGTTTCCATCAGCCACGCGCCCATGGGCTGGTGACCGTGGTGCCGGCCTTCGCCGGTGAAGAAGGTGATCTGGAAGCCTTGCATGCTCATGCTCCTGCCAGCCGGAGGTGGCGCACCAGGGAGACGGTGCCGATGCCCAGCAGCGTCATCGTGATGCTGCCGGCCACATGCACCGCCACGGTCATCAGGGACCAGCCCAGGCGGCCGGCCATCAGCTGGGTGACGACCTCGGCCGAGAAGGTGGAGAAGGTGGTGAGCCCGCCCAGGAAGCCGGTGACGGCGAACAGCCGCCATTCGGGGGGCAGGGTGGGGTGGGTGGCGAAGAAGGCCACGGCCAGCCCGATCAGGTAGCCCCCCAGCAGGTTGGCCGCCAGCGTGCCGGGTGGAAGGAAGGGGAAGAGGGCATTGAGCTGGTTGCCCAGCACCCAGCGCAGCAGGGCACCCAACGAGGCGCCCAGGGCGATGGCCAAGACAGCAAGCATTCGGACACGTCCTTTCGTTCACAGCAGAAGGAAGGGCGCGGCTACGCATCCCTCCCGGGAGATTGCGTAGGCATCATCAGCGCGCACCGG
>NZ_BADL01000583.1 GCF_000333615.1 Ideonella sp. B508-1
CCGTGCCCGCGATGGCGCCCAGGGCGATGAAGTAGGAGGCCGACGAGGCGTCCCCCTCGACATGGATGCGGCCCGGCGTGCGGTAGGCCGAGCCCTGGGGCAGCACGAAGCGCTGGTAGCCCTCGCGCTCCACCGCGATGCCGAAGCGCGCCAGCAGGCGCAGCGTGATGTCGATGTAGGGCTTGGAGATCAGCTCGCCGTCGACCTCGATGGTCACCGGTCTGTGGGTGGTGACCAGGGGCAGGGCCAACAGCAAGGCGGTGAGGAACTGGCTGGAGACATCCCCGCGCACGCGGATGGGGGCAGCGGTGTTCAGGGCATGCACGCCGCCGTCGCCCACCTGCAGCGGGGGGAAGCCGGGCTGACCCAGGTCGGCCACCGGGCAGCCCAGCTGGCGCAGGGCCTGCACCAGGTCGCCGATGGGGCGCTCGTGCATGCGGGCCACGCCCGAGAGTTGGAACTGCCCGCCCTGGCTGGCCGCCAGCACCGCCAGCGCGGCGGTCAGCGGGCGCATCGCGGTGCCGGCATTGCCCAGGAAGAGCTGGGCGTCCTTGCGGGCCAGTTGTCCGCCCAGGCCGGTGACTTTCAGAACGTCGCCGTCACGCTGCAGGCCACAGCCCAGCTGGCGCAGCGCGTCGAGCATCACCCGGGTGTCGTCCGAATCCAGCAGGTCGTGGACTTCGGTGGTGCCGGCCGCCAGGCCGGCCAGCAGCAGCACGCGGTTGGAGATGCTTTTGGAGCCGGGCAGGCGCACGCGTCCACCGGCACGGACCAGGGGCGGGAGGTCGAGGAATTCGGTCGTGTACATGGCGGACGACAGGAAAAGCGGCCCAGCATGGCGGCGGGCCGGCGTCAGAGAGAAAAGGCTTCAGCGTGGGCGGCCGGAACCCATGCGCCAGTGGCTGCGCGCTTCAGACACGCCGCGCACCAGCGCCTCCAGCGCATCGCCTTCGCAGTCTCTCAGGGTCTGCTCCAGCACGCCCAGGGCGCCACGGAAGAATTCGGACTGCTTGAGGATTTCCTCGCGGTTGGCGATCAGCACGTCGCGCCACATCGCCGGATCGCTGGCTGCGATGCGGGTGAAGTCGCGAAAGCCCGGGCCGGCCAGGCGCAGGAACTCCTCGGCCTCTTCCTGCTGCAGGATGCCGGTGAAGTAGGCAAAGGCCAGCAGGTGGGGGAAGTGGCTGACGGCCGCGAAGGCGGCGTCATGCGCCTCCGGCGTCATGACGCGTACCCGCGCACCGAGGGCGCCCCAGAGGGCCCGGGCCTTCTCGACCAGCTCCGGCCGGGTCTGGGGCAGGGGGGTGAGGATGACCTGTTGCTCGCGGTAGAGCTGGGCGTCGGCATGCTGCACGCCGGACAGCTCCTTGCCCGCGATCGGGTGGGCCGGCACGAAGGCGCCGATGCGGTCCTTCAGGGCGCGGCGGGCGGCATCCACCACGTCGCGCTTGGTGCTGCCCACGTCCATGAACAGGGTGCCAGGGCTGACGAGGTGGCGGATGGCCTTGAAGGTGGACTCGGTGGCTGCCACCGGCACCGCCAGCAGCACCACGTCGGCGCCGGAGACGGCCAGCAGCGCGCTTTCGGCCACCTGGTCGATCACGCCCAACTGTTTGGCCTTCTCGGTGGTGGAGGGCGACTTGCTGTAGCCGATCACCCGGTCCACCAGGCCGGCCTGCTTCATGGCCAGGGCGAAGGAGCCCCCCATCAGTCCGCAGCCGATCAGGCCCAGTTGCTTGAACATCGCCGCCATGACGTCAGTGCACGTCCAGCGGGTAGGTGCCCAGCACCTTGAAGTAGGCGCAGGCGCCACGCAGTTCGCGCAGCGCGGTGGCCACCTGCGGGTCATCAGGGTGGCCCTGCAGGTCGATGTAGAAGTAGTACTCCCACTGGCCCGAGCGGGCCGGGCGGGATTCGAAGCGGGTCATCGACACGCCATGCTGCTTCAACGGCACCAGCATGTCGTGGACAGCACCCGGACGGTTGCTCACCGAGACGACCAGGCTGGTGCAGTCGTGGCCCGAGGCGCGGGGCATCGGATGGCGGTGCGGGTCGGTGACGATGGCGAAACGGGTGCGGTTGTGGGTGTCGTCCTGGATGGCCGGGGCGATCAGGTGCAGGCCGTATTCGCTGCCCGCGCGCGCGCTGGCAATGGCGGCCAGCTTCGGGTCCAGGGCCGCCAGGCGGGCGCCTTCGGCGTTGCTGGAGACCGGGCGCCGTTCCACCTGGGGCAGGTGGGCCGACAGCCAGCCGTGGCACTGCGCCAGGGCCTGCGGGTGGGCCACCACGGCCTCGATGCCGTCCAACTGGTTTTCCCTGCGCAGCAGGTTGTGCCGCACGAAGAGGCTGGTCTCGCCGATGATGACAACGGGGTGGTCAGGAAGATGTCCAGCGAGCGGGCGACCACGCCCTCGGTGGAGTTCTCGACCGGCACCACGCCGAAGTCGGCCGCGCCGGCGGCGGTGTGCGGAACACATCGTCGATGCTGGCGCAGGGCACCCGCACGATGGAGGAGCCGAAGAAGCCCAGGGCGGCCTCTTCGCTGAAGGTGCCGGCCGGGCCCAGAAAGGCCACGCGGGTGGGCGTCTCCAGGGCACGGCAGGCCGACATCACCTCGCGCCAGATGGGGGCGATGCTTTCGGTCTTCAGCGGGCCGGGGTTGACGGCCTTCAGGCCGTCGATGACCTGGGCCTCGCGCTCGGGGCGGAAGACGACCGAGCCTTCCTTCTTCTTGATCTCGCCGACGGCCTGGGCCAGCGCCGCGCGGCGGTTGATCAGGGCCAGCAGGTCGCGGTCGAGGGTGTCGATCTGGTGGCGCAGGGCCAGCAGTTCTTCGGGAACGTCGGGCGGGGTGGCTTGGGGGTCAGCCATGGCGGCGGGCAAAGTCTTGGAGGTAATCCACCAGTGCCTGGGCACCGGCGAGCGGCATGGCGTTGTAGAGAGAAGCGCGCATGCCCCCCACGGACTTGTGGCCCTTGAGTTGCAGCAGGCCCGCCTCGCGTGCTCCGGCGAGGAAGGCGTCGTTGAGCGATTCATCCGCCAGGAAGAACGGGATGTTCATCCGGGAGCGGGCGGCGGGCGCCACCGGGTTGCGGTAGAAGCCGTCGCTGTGGTCCAGAGCGTCGTAGACCAGGGCAGAGCGGGCGATGGCGCGCCGCTCCATTTCGGGCACCCCGCCCTGGCGCTGGATCCACTGGAAGACCAGGCCGGCGATGTAGATGCCGTAGGTCGGCGGGGTGTTGAACATGGACTGGTTCTCGGCCACCAGCTTGTAGCTGAAGGCCGAGGGGCAGACGGGCAGGGCGCGGTCCAGCAAGTCCTCGCGCACGAAGACCAGGGTCACGCCGGCCGGGCCGATGTTCTTCTGCGCGCCGGCAAACAGTGCACCCACGCGGGACCAGTCGATGCCGCGCGAGAGGATGTGCGAGGAGGCATCCACCACCAGCGGCGCCGTGCTGCCCAGGGCGGCCAGATCGGGCAGTTCGGCGTACTCTACGCCGTGGATGGTCTCGTTGGAACAGATGTGCAGGTAGGCCGCACCCTCGCGCAGTTGCCAGCTGGCCGGCGCAGGCACGCTGTGGTGGCCATCGCCCTCGTTGCTGGCGGCAGCGCGAGCATCGGCGTACTTGCCGGCCTCTTTCAGCGACTTCTGGCTCCAGGAGCCGGTGACGACCACGTCCACCAGGCCGCCCCGGGAGAGGTTCATCGGCACGATGGCGTTCTCGCCCAGACCGCCACCCTGCATGAACAGGATGCGGAAGTTGGACGGCACCTGCAGCAGGCTGCGCACCGTGCGCTCGGCCTCTTCATAGATGGAGATGAATTCCTTGCCGCGGTGGCTCATCTCCATCACGCTCATGCCCGAGCCGTGCCAGTCCAGCATCTCCTCGGCGGCCTGGCGCAGCACCTCTTCAGGCAGAACGGCCGGGCCGGCGGAGAAGTTGAAGGGGCGGTGCGGCGTGCTCATGCGCTTGAGGGGCGGTGACGAACGGGAAAGGCTCACTTCTTGGCGGGCTTGGCCGCCGACGCGGCCGGGCTGGCAGGGGCCGCTGCGGGCAGGCCCAGCTTCTTGCGCAGCGTGGTTTCCAAAGCCTTGATCTTGGGTTCGACCGTGCCGCGGGTGTCGGTCACCAGCTTTTGCTGCATGGCGTCCAGCAGCATCGGCGCCGACTCGTTGAACTTCTTGGCCGTGGAGGATTCCAGCCAGGCGACCAGCTGCTTGAGCTCGTCCTCGCTGAACTTCTCTTCCAGCACCGGTGCCATGGCGGCCGGCGCCAGCTTGACGGCGCGGTCACGCAGGACAGGTTCGATGTCGCCGTAGAACTTCTTCACCTCGGCCTGCACATCCTTGGCCACGGCCTCGCGCTTGTCCGCTGGCTGCTGGGCCAAGGCGGGGCCGGTGGCTTCCAGGATCTGCTGCGCCGTCTGGGCCGCGATGGTGCGGGCCACGTTCTCCACGGAGGGCTGCTGCAGCTGGATGACCTTGGCGATCAGTTCCTTCTTCGTCTGGGCCTGGGCCAAACCGGTCAGCAGCAGGCCGGCGGCCAGGGCCACGGTCCAGCGGGTCATCTTGGGGGTCATTCAGCAGTGTCCTCGGTCGAACCGTTCGCGTCGCCATCGGCGGCGCCTGCATCGTTTTCGACGATGCGTTGCAGGCCGCTCAGCTTGGCGCCGTCGTCCAGGGCGATCAGCGTGACCCCCTGTGTGGCCCGGCCCAGTTCGCGGATTTCGGCGACGCGGGTGCGCACCAGCACGCCCTTGTCGGTGATCAGCATGATCTCGTCCTCCGGACGCACCAGCGTGGCGGCCACGACCTTGCCGTTGCGCTCGCTCTGCTGGATGGCGATCATGCCCTTGGTGCCACGGCCGTGGCGGGTGTACTCGACGATGGAGGTGCGCTTGCCGAAGCCGTTCTCGGTGGCGGTCAGCACAGACTGGGTCTCGTCCTCGGCCACCAGCATCGCGATCAGCGACTGGCCGTCCTCCAGCATCATGCCGCGCACGCCGCGGGCGCTGCGGCCCATCGGGCGCACATCGTCCTCGTCAAAGCGCACGGCCTTGCCGCTGTCGCTGAAGAGCATGACGTCGTGCTTGCCGTCGGTCAGCGCCGCGCCGATCAGGAAGTCGCCCTCGTCCAGGCCCACGGCGATGATGCCGGCCTTGCGCGGGTTGCTGAAGTCGTTCAGCGGCGTCTTCTTGACCGTGCCCATCTTGGTGGCCATGAAGACGTAGTGGTCCTCGGGGAAGCTGCGGAACTCGCCGGTCAGCGGCAGCACCACGGTCACCTTCTCGCCCGGTTGCAGCGGGAACATGTTGACGATGGGCTTGCCACGGCTGGCGCGGCCGCCCTGCGGCACCTCCCAGACCTTGAGCCAGTACACCCGTCCCAGGTCGCTGAAGCACAGGATCCAGTCGTGGGTGTTGGCGATGAAGAGCTGGTCGACCCAGTCGTCTTCCTTGGTGGCGGTGGCCTGCTTGCCGCGGCCACCACGGCGCTGGGCGCGGTACTCGGCCAGCGGCTGGCTCTTGATGTAGCCGGTGTGGCTGAGCGTCACCACCATGTCGGTGGGGGTGATCAGGTCCTCGGTGCCCAGTTCCTGCACGTTGTGCTCGACCACCGAGCGGCGTGCGCCGATCTTGGTCTGGCCGAATTCCTGGCGCAGGGCAATGAGTTCCTCGCTGATGATCGTGGTCACCCGGGCCGGCTTGGCCAGGATGTCCAGCAGGTCGGCGATCTGGGCCATCACCTCGCGGTACTCGCCGATGATCTTGTCCTGCTCCAGGCCGGTCAGGCGCTGCAGGCGCATCTGCAGGATTTCGCCGGCCTGGTCTTCCGACAGGCGGTACAGGCCGTCGGCCTGCATGCCGAAGTTCATCGGCAGGCCTTCCGGCCGATAGGCGGCGGCGCCACCGGGGTTCTCACCCTCGGCGCGCGAGAGCATCTCGCGCACCAGCGAGGAATCCCAGCTCTGCTGCATCAGGGCCATCTTGGCCACCGGCGGGGTGGGCGATTCCTTGATGATGCGGATGAACTCGTCGATGTTGGCCAGCGCAACGGCCAGGCCTTCCAGCACATGGCCGCGCTCGCGGGCCTTGCGCAGTTCGTAGACGGTGCGGCGGGTCACCACCTCGCGGCGGTGCTCCAGGAAGATCTCCAGCAGCTGCTTGAGGTTGCACAGCTTGGGCTGGCCGTCCACCAGCGCCACCATGTTGATGCCGAAGGTGTCCTGCAGCTGGGTCTGCTTGTATAGGTTGTTGAGCACCACCTCGGGCACTTCGCCGCGCTTGAGCTCGATCACCACCCGCATGCCGGATTTGTCGGACTCGTCCTGGATGTGGCTGATGCCCTCGAGCTTCTTCTCGTGCACCAGCTCGGCAATGCGTTCCAGCAGCGTCTTCTTGTTGACCTGGTAGGGGATCTCGTCAACGATGATCGCTTGGCGCTGACCGCGGTCGATGTCCTCGAAGTGGACCTTGGCGCGCATCACCCCTTGCCGCGGCCGGGTGCGTAGCCCTCCCGCAAGCCGTTGACGCCGTAAAAGATGCCGGCGGTCGGGAAGTCCGGCGCCGGGATGATCTCCATCAACTGTTCCAGCGTCGCCTCCGGGACTTTCAGCAGGTGCAAGCAGGCATCCCCACCTCGTTGAGGTTGTGCGGCGGAATATTCGTGGCCATGCCCACCGCACTACCGGCCGAGCCGTTGACCAGCAAATTGGGCAGGCGCGTCGGCAGAACCAGGGGTTCTTTCTCCGAACCGTCATAGTTCGGGCCGAAATCGACAGTTTCCTTGTCGATGTCGGCCAGCATTTCGTGGGCGACCTTGGCCAGACGGATTTCGGTGTACCGCATGGCGGCCGCGTTGTCGCCGTCCACCGAGCCGAAGTTGCCCTGTCCGTCCACCAGCATGTGACGCAGCGAGAAGTCCTGCGCCATCCGGACGATGGTGTCGTAGACCGCGGTGTCTCCGTGCGGGTGGTACTTACCGATGACGTCACCGACGATACGGGCCGACTTCTTGTAAGGCCTGTTCCAGTCGTTGTTGAGCTCGTGCATCGCGAAGAGCACGCGCCGGTGCACCGGCTTCAGGCCATCTCGGGCGTCGGGCAGGGCGCGCCCGACGATGACGCTCATCGCGTAGTCCAGATACGAACGCCGCATCTCCTCTTCGAGGCTGATGGGCAGGGTTTCCTTGGCGAATGAAGTCATGAAGAGAGCGTGACGCGAAGCCAGAAGGGCGCCACAGAGGCGTGGGCGCAGCAGGTCGAACGTCTGATTCTAAACCGCGGCCCTTGTGGCTCTGGAGCAACAAGGGCGGTCGCTTTGGGCGGGGCCTGGCACACAATACGGCCAATCGGACGCCCTATGGCACAATCAGTCGTCGATGGCAAGCGGTCCTTTCCTTGGGCTGCCTGTCGTTTATCTCGCTTCCGATTTGGACATATCGCAGACAACCTGCGGCTTTCCTTGAGAGGAGAATCATGAAGAAACTGAACAAGGTGGCGATGCTGTTTGCAGCCGCTGCGCTTGCCGCTCCCCTGTCGAGCGCTCTGGCCCAGTCGGTCGACAACTGGCGCGCCACGGACGGCACCGTTTGGAAAAACGGCACCAACGAACTGTGCTGGCGTGATGCCAACTGGACCCCGGCCACCGGCGTTCAGGGTTGCGATGGCGTGCCTGCTCCGGCCGCTCCCGCTCCGGCTCCCGCCCCTGTGGCTGCCCCGGCTCCGGCCCCGGCGCCCGCTCCCGCTCCGGTGCCTGCCGCGCCGACCAGCGAGAAGGTGACCTACGCTGCCGACACCTTCTTCGACTTTGACAAGGCGACCCTGAAGCCGGCCGCCAAGGAAAAGCTGGACGACCTGGTGTCCAAGACCTCCGGCATGAACCTGGAAGTCATCATCGCCGTCGGCCACACCGACAGCATCGGTTCCGACGCTTACAACCAGAAGCTGTCGGTCAAGCGTGCTGACTCGGTCAAGGCTTACCTGGTGAGCAAGGGCATCGAGAAGACCCGCGTGTACACCGAAGGCAAGGGCAAGAAGCAGCCCGTGGCCTCCAACAAGACCGCCGAAGGCCGCGCCAAGAACCGCCGCGTGGAAATCGAAGTGGTCGGTACCCGCGCCAAGTAATCAGCCTTCCGGCTGTTGCTCGAAACCCCGCCTCGGCGGGGTTTTTTCTTTTCTGCCGCTAACATCACGCCCATGGTGAACGCAGACCCCCAAGAACTCGACAAATTCGGAGAACTGGCCCACCGCTGGTGGGACACCGAAGGTGAATTCGCTCCGCTCCATCAGATCAACCCTCTGCGCTTGGACTGGATCGCGGTGCAGGCTCGGCTGGACGAGGCCGAGGTGCTGGACGTCGGGTGTGGCGGCGGCATCCTGGCCGAGTCGATGGCCCGCCGCAAGGCCAAGGTCTTGGGCATCGACCTGTCCGTCAAGCCGCTCAAGGTGGCCCAGCTTCACGCGCTGGAGGCCGGTGTCGAGAATCTGGCGTATCGGGAAGTGGCCGCCGAGGATCTGGCGGCCGAGCGCCCGGCCAGCTTCGATGTCGTGACCTGCATGGAGATGCTGGAACATGTGCCGGACCCGGCCTCCATCGTCCGTGCTTGTGCGCAGCTCGTCCGTCCGGGGGGCTGGGTGTTTTTCTCGACGATCAACCGCAACCCCAAGGCCTTCCTGTTCGCCATCGTCGGGGCCGAGCATGTGCTCAAGCTGCTGCCCAAGGGCACGCACGAGTACGCCCGCTTCATCAAGCCCAGCGAGCTGTCCGCGCACATCCGGGCGGCAGGTCTGTCGGTCGAGGGATTCAAGGGCATGGAATACAACCCCTTGACCAAGCGCTACTGGTTGTCCGAAGACACCTCAGTCAACTATCTGGTGGCATGCCGCAAGAGCGCATGAGTGCCTGCGCGGCGGTGTTGTTCGATCTGGACGGCACCCTGATCGACAGCGCGCCGGACCTGGCGGGGGCGCTCAACCGTCTGCGGCAGCAGCGTGGCATGGATCCTCTGCCCTACAGCGCGCTGCGTCCTCTGGTGGGCAGTGGCGCGCGCGGCATGGTCGGCGCGGGGTTCAATCTTCAGCCCGGCGCCGAAGGGTTTGACGAGCTCAAGGACGCCTTCCTGGCAGAGTACCAGGGCCACCTGCTGGATCAGACCCGGGTCTTCGAGCAGTCAGCCTGGCTCTTGGAGGCGCTGGCCTCTCGCGGCCTGCCCTGGGGCATCGTCACCAACAAGTCCACACGGTACGCGGAGCCTGTGGTGCAGGGGCTGGGCCTGGCGCAGCACAGTGCGGTGCTGGTCTGCGGAGACACCACACCCCATGCCAAGCCTCATCCGGCGCCTCTGCTTGAGGCTGCATCCCGACTCCGTGTGGCAGCCAGCGACTGCGTCTACGTGGGTGACGACCTGCGGGACGTGCAAGCCGGGCGGGCAGCGGGCATGCGGACTGTGGCGGTGACCTGGGGTTACCTGGGTGTGGGAGAAGCGGTGCACGACTGGGGGGCCGATCAGGTCATCGAAACGCCACAAGAGCTCTTGAACTGGCTGAATCTGGCCTAAACTACGCGTCATCCTGGGGCCGACCTGGTTTCGACGTGGGTGCGGAGTTGGGATAGTGCATGTCGAGCACCAGTTCGCTCGTTAAACCACTGGAAACAAAGTAACTGCGAACGACGAACGTTTCGCCCTCGCCGCTTAACACCGGTGAGCCTCTCAACGGTTGGCCCATGGGCCGGGCGTGAGCCGCAAGGCAAGCGCTGAGAGGTCATTCACATGGGCTGGTCTCCTGGTTGGCCATGCACCAGGGGGTGAGATCAAGTGGCTGGTGTCATCGGTAGCGTGCTGCTGCGCGACTGAAGGCACGAGACTCAAATCAGTCAGCTAAGCATGTAGATCTACCTGGCGATGGCTTGCGGACGGGGGTTCAATTCCCCCCGGCTCCACCATACAAGGCTCCACAAAGAGCCGCAACAGTGCAAAAGCCCTAGAGAATCAACGCTCTAGGGCTTTTTCTTG
>NZ_BADL01000582.1 GCF_000333615.1 Ideonella sp. B508-1
GTGCCCCGGTAGCACTGGATGAAGGGGCCATGGCTCAGCAGGCAGCGCTCCAGTGCAGTGAAGCCGTAACCCAGGCGTTCCGGGATGCCCGCCACGATGGCCATCAGGGCCCGGTTGACGTGGTCGGAGAAGATGACGATGCGGTCGAAGCCCTGGGGCCGCAGCTCCCGGCCCATGCGGAACAGGCCGAGCAGTCCGGCGTGGCGGCCCTTGCGCCGTTCCGCCACGCGGGGACGGCGGTCGAAGTCGATCACCTCGCTGACGCAGGGCTCGCCCGACAGCAGCTCACGGCCGAAGGTGGAAGGGGCGGTGAGCACCGCGACCTGATCGTTCCGGCTCTGCGCCGCGATGGCCCGGATGTAGGGCACATGCCAGACCAGATCGCCCATGCCGGGGAACTGATGCAGCACCAAGGTCTTGGGGCGGGTGTCTGGGGCGTTCGTGTCGGCAGCCGGCATGTCGAGGGCGATTCAGGCGATGGGGCGCGGGGATCCGATGACCTGTGCGGAGGCGGTCAGCACCTCGGCGACGGTGATCTGCTTCATGCAGTCGAATTGTCCCCTGCAGGTGGGCTCTCGATGGCAGGGCGCGCAGGGCAAAGCCTTGTAAAGCACCTGCACCTGGGGAGTGCCGGCCTGCAGGTAGGGCGCGGTGGAGCCGAAGATCGCCACGGTGGGGCGCGCCAGCGCGATGCCCATGTGGGTGAGGCCCGTGTCCACGCCGATCAGCAGCCGGCATTGGGCGATGGCCGCCACGGTTTCGTCGAGCTTGAGCCGGCCCGTCAGGTTGACGATGCGGGCGCTCTGGCCGGCGATGCGTTCGGCGGCGGCCCGGTCGCCCGGCCCACCCAGGAGCACGGGCTGGTAGCCTGTGTCCCACAGGGCCGCGGCCAGCGTCGGCCAGCGTTCCTCCACCCAGTGCTTCTGGGGGCGGGTGGTGAACGGGGCCAGGATGGCGACCGGACGCGCGCCGATGCCGGCTTCCTGCAGGATCTGGGCGGCCCGCAGGCGAGGGGCTTCGCCGACGACCAGATCGAGCTGGAAGTCCGTGGCACCCACGGCCGCGGCCAGGGCGCGGTATTCAAACGAGATGATGCGCTCAGGACCGGGCGGAATGGCCGGGCGGACGCAGTCGTGCACGAAGAACTGGTTGCCCTCGCGGGGCCACAGGCTGACCCTGAGCGGGGCGCCGCTGAACCAGTCGCACAGGCCGCTCTTGAACAGCCCCTGGGGATCGACCACGAGGTCGAATTCCTTGGCGCGCAAGTCCCGCACCCAGGCTCGGAAAGCGCGCCAGGCCTGCAGGCGCCGGCCGGTGCGCCAGAGCTGCTTCCATTGGCCCAGCGGCAGCACCAGCAACTCGTCCAGCCGCGGGTTGTGGGCCAGCAGCGGTGCCGCGGGGGCATCCACCAGCCAGCTCAAGCGTGCCTCGGGCCAGCGGGCCTTGAGGGCCGGGATCAGGCCGGAGCTGAGCACCACATCGCCCAGCGCGCTCAGCCGCACGATCAGGATGCGGCGGGGGGCGAGGGCCGCTGCCCGGTCGGCCAGCAAGCTCATGCGAGACCCAGGCGGCGGCCGGTCATGCGCTCGAGCACATGCAGCGGGGACGTGTCAGGCTGCTGCTGATCGGCTGGCGAGAGCCAGAAGGTCTGCTCCATCATGAACTGGCCGGCCATCACGGCGTGCAGCACCTGGTCGCTGAACACCACCCAGGTGGTGCCGGGGGCGAAGGCGACTTCGCGTTGCGGGCAGTCACGCTGCCAGGCCATGTCGGCCTTGGCGCCGTCGTGCAGGCCCAGCATCAGGTGGTCGAACTCGGTGCGCCGCTGCTTGGTCACGTGCAGGGCCTCCAGCAGCCAGCCGGAGCCGGGCAGAGGGCGCTGGATGCGTGGCAGGAAGGCCCGGGCAAAGTCCTGGAAGTCCTCGCCCACACGCCAGACGCGCGGTTGGCTGCCCGGGTTCACATTGGTGAAGATGCGCAGCAGCCGGGCGCCCTGGGTGGGGTTGGACGGGAAGGCGTCCACGTGCAGGCGGGTGTCGTCCTTGCGCCAGCTCGTCTCGCGACCTTCGACCGAGACAGGTCGATAGGAGGTGTTGGCGACCTGCAGTTTGCCGATGTAGTGTGGGAACAGGCGCTGCGCCAGGGCGCTGGCCTGGTCCCGAAAGCGGATCAGCATCGCGCGCAGTTCGACCAGATCCTCGGCGCTGCCCACGGCGCCACGCATCAGGGCCTGGGGGCCGCGCAGGCTGATGTTCTTGGTGGCCGGGTCCGCGTAGCGGGTGTCGAGAAAGCGTTGTTCGGCTTCGCTCAGCGCGAAGCGCAGCTGGGGGAAGACCAGCACATGGCCCGTTTCGAGCGAGGACTCCACCGCGTGGGTGGGGGCGCCGGGCAGGCCATCCTGCCAGTCGCTGTCGCTGTGGGTCTGAAGAATGTCGTCGAGGCGGGCCATGATGAAAAACGCCCGGGAGGGCCCGAGCGTCGATGGTGTGTTCCAAGGGGCGCCTGCCCCGAAGAGCAGGCGCTTACCGAGCGTCTGTATTGTCCACCGGCAGGCTGGCATCCACACCCTCGCGCAGGGCTTTGCCCGGCTTGAAGTGCGGCACCAGCTTCTCGGGGATCGTCACCTTCTCGCCGGAGCGCGGGTTGCGGCCCATGCGCGGCGGTCGGCGGCTGATCGAGAAGCTCCCGAAGCCCCGGATCTCGATGCGGTGCCCGCGCGCCAGGGCGTCGGACATCGCATCGAGCGTGGTCTTGACCGCGAACTCGGTGTCGCGCTGCGTCAGTTGGGCAAATCGCTCAGCCAGCTTGGCAACGAGATCAGAACGCGTCATGGGTCAGGACAGGGCTCGGAAAGGGTGGAGGAACAGGCGTCGGTGGCCAGCGATCAGTTGCCGCCTTGGTCCAGCTTGGCGCGCAGCAGGGCGCCCAGGCTGGTCGTGCCGGCGTTGCCGGTGTTCTCGGCGGACAGACGCTGCATGGCTTCCTGCTGGTCGGCCTGGTCCTTGGCCTTGATCGACAGCTGGATGTTGCGGGTCTTGCGGTCCACGTTGACGATCATCACCGAGACCTCGTCGCCTTCCTTCAGCACGTTGCGGGCGTCTTCAACGCGATCGCGGCTGATTTCGGAAGCGCGCAGGTAGCCCATGACGTCATCGGCCAGCTGCACTTCGGCGCCACGGGCGTCGACGGTCTTGACGGTGCCGTTCACGATCACGCCGCGGTCATTGACCGAGGTGAAGGTCGCGAAGGGGTCGCCATCCAGCTGCTTGATGCCCAGGGAGATGCGCTCGCGCTCGACGTCGATGCCCAGAACGATGGCTTCGACTTCCTGGCCCTTCTTGTAGTTGCGCACGGCGGTCTCGCCGGCTTCTTGCCAAGACAGGTCGGACAGGTGCACCAGGCCGTCGATGCCGGCGGCCAGGCCCACGAAGACGCCGAAGTCGGTGATCGACTTGATCGGGCCCTTGACGCGGTCGCCGCGCTTGACGGTGGCCGAGAACTCTTCCCAGGGGTTGGCCTTGCACTGCTTCATGCCCAGGGAGATGCGACGCTTGTCTTCGTCGATTTCCAGGACCATGACTTCGACTTCCTCGCCCAGGGTGACCACCTTGGAGGGAGCGACGTTCTTGTTGGTCCAGTCCATCTCGGAGACGTGCACCAGGCCTTCGATGCCCGGCTCGATCTCGACGAAGGCGCCGTAGTCGGCGATGTTGGTGACCTTGCCGAACAGGCGGGTGCCCGTCGGGTAGCGGCGGGCCACGCCCATCCAGGGGTCATCGCCCAGCTGCTTGATGCCCAGCGAGACGCGGTTCTTCTCGGCGTCGAACTTCAGGACCTTGGCGGTCAGCTCTTGGCCCACGGTCACCACTTCGCTCGGGTGACGGACACGGCGCCAGGCCATGTCGGTGATGTGCAGCAGGCCGTCGATGCCGCCCAGGTCCACGAACGCACCGTATTCGGTGATGTTCTTGACCACGCCATTGACGATGGCGCCTTCGTGCAGGGTTTCCAGCAGCTTGGCGCGCTCTTCACCCATGGAGGCTTCGACCACGGCGCGACGCGACAGCACAACGTTGTTGCGCTTGCGGTCGAGCTTGATGACCTTGAATTCCATGGTCTTGCCCTCGAAGGGCGACATGTCCTTCACGGGGCGGGTGTCCAGCAGCGAGCCGGGCAGGAAGGCGCGGATGCCGTTGACCAGAACGGTCAGGCCGCCCTTGACCTTGCCGGAGACGGTGCCGGTCACGAAGTCGCCAGACTCCAGAGCGGTTTCCAGCGACAGCCAGGAGGCCAGGCGCTTGGCCTTGTCGCGCGACAGGATGGTGTCGCCGTAGCCGTTTTCGACGGCGTCGATGGCCACCGAGACGAAGTCGCCGACCTGGACTTCGATTTCGCCCTGGTCGTTCTTGAATTCGTCGATGGGCACATAGGCTTCGCTCTTCAGGCCGGCATTGACGACCACGAAGCTGTGCTCGATACGCACCACCTCGGCGGTGATGACTTCACCCGAGCGCATTTCGCTCTTCTGCAGCGATTCCTCGAACAGAGCGGCGAAGGAGTCTCCACCGAAATCGGCGGTTTGAGTCTGGGACATGGGATTTCCTGAGTCAGCGGGCGGACGCCGCCGACAGCTGTGCGGTTTGCAAGGCCGCGGGGGTTAGGTTGACGGATTCACCGCCCTTGACGGCACAGGACGCGCCAGGAGGGAAGGGCGGTGGGCCCAGCCGAACCGAGTGAGCAGCTCAGAACGGCCTGCGTTGCCGCCACCAGCCCAGGCATTGCACGACCGAGTCCTCGATCGACATCGCCGAGTTGTCCAGCAGCATCGCATCTTCAGCCGGCCTGCAGGGCGCAACCGATCGGTTTGCATCCCGCTCATCCCGCAACCGCAGGTCAGACTGAATCTGTGGGAGGTTAGCAGAAACTCCCTTGGAAATCAACTGCTTATAACGCCGCTCGGCGCGTTGCTCGACACTGGCGGTGAGAAACACCTTGAGCGAGGCGCCGGGGAACACCACGGTGCCCATGTCCCGTCCATCGGCCACCAGGCCCGGGGCGCGGCGGAAGGACAGCTGCAGCTGGTGCAGGGCCTGGCGCACGGCCGGGTGCACCGACACCCGCGAGGCCATGCCGCCGGTGGATTCCAGGCGCAGCGGATCGGTGATGTCCCGCCCCGCCAGGTACACGCGCTGGCCCTCGAAACGCAGCGCCAGACGCCCGGCCAGTTCGGCCAGCGGCGCCTCGTCGTCCAGCGACACGCCGGCATCCTGGGCCGCCAGGGCGGTGGCGCGGTACAGGGCGCCGGAATCCAGCAGGTGAAAGCCCAGCCGGCGGGCCAGCTCGCTGGCCAGGGTGCCCTTGCCGGAAGCCGTGGGGCCATCGACGGTCAGCACCGGCACCTGGTCGGTGGCGGGCGTCACCACCTCGAACAGGGTCTCGAAGTAGTCCGGGAAGGTCTTGCCCACGCACTTGGGGTCCAGGATGCGCACCGGCACGCCGGGTTCACCCGCCACCAGCGGGTTGAAGGCCGCCAGCGACAGGCACATGGCCATGCGGTGGTCGTCGTAGGTGTGGATACTGGCCGCCTGCCAGGGGCCGGCCAGGGGCTGGACCTCGATGAAGTCGGGGCCCTCGGTGACTGTGGCGCCCAGCTTGCGCAGCTCGGTGGCCATGGCGGCGATGCGGTCGGTTTCCTTGACCCGCCAGCTCGCGATGTTGTTCAGCCGGGTGGGGCCATCGGCGTAGAGCGCCATCACCGCCAGGGTCATGGCCGCGTCGGGGATGTGGTTGCAGTCCAGGGTGAGGGCTTTGAGCGGCCAGGCGCCGCGCTGTACCTCCAGCCAGCCCGGGCCGCCCGTGACCTGCGCGCCCATGGCCTGGG
>NZ_BADL01000581.1 GCF_000333615.1 Ideonella sp. B508-1
CTTACCACACCGGCTGGCTCAAGGTGCATTACGTGGCCGAGTTCTTCGCGGCCAACATGACGATCGAAAATCAGCGACACCGACAAGCTCAAGGTGCTGCTGACCGATGCGGTCAAGAACTTCGGCATCCGCTTCGAGCCGCCCAGCGTCAACCGCGGCGTCTATCGCTTCGAGCCCCTGCCGGGGCAGGAGGGCCGCAGGGCGGTGCGCTACGGCCTGGGGGCGATCAAGGGCACGGGCCAGGGCGCCATCGAGGCCATCGTGGCCGCGCGTGAGGCCGATGGCCCCTTCACCAGCCTGTTCGATTTCTGCCGACGGATCGACAAGAGCCGGGTCAACAAGCGGGTGGTCGAGGCGCTGATCAAGGCCGGTGCCTTCGACGAGCTCCATCCCGACCGTGCCGCCACCCTGGCCAGCATCGGCCTGGCCTTCGACTGGGCCGAAACCCAGGCGGCCAATGCGCTGCAGGGCGGGCTGTTCGACTTTGGTGGTGAGGACGACCACGGCTCGCTGAGCCAGGAGCCGGCCCTGGTGGCGGTGGAGCCCTGGGGCGTGCGCGAGCGCCTGGCCCAGGAGAAGACCGCCCTGGGCTTCTACCTCTCGGGCCATCTGTTCGACGAGGACGAGGCCGAGGTGCGAATGTTCTGCAAGCGCCGCATCGCCGACCTGATCGACAGCCGTGACCCGCAGTTGCTGGCCGGCATCGTGGGCGACCTGCGCATCATCAACGGCCAGCGTGGCCGGGTGGGCATCTTCAAGCTCGACGACAAGAGCGAGCCGATCGAGGCGGTGGCCAACGAGGAACTGCTGGATGCCAACAAGGAGCTGCTGCGCGACGATGAACTGATCATCGTGCAAGGCAAGGCGCAGCCCGACCGTTTCTCCGGCGGGCTGCGGCTGAACGTGCAGCAGGTCTGGAGCCTGGCCGCGGCGCGGGCCCGCTTCGGCCGCTACCTCAGCGTGGCGCTGCACGGCACGGCCCCGGCGGTGGCCGGGCTGCTGCGCGAGCATCCGGCGCGTGTGGAACAGACCGACGAGGGCGATCTGGTGCAGGGCCTGGCGGTGCGGGTGCGCGTGGAGCGCCCCCAGGCCGTGGGCGAGGTCGAGCTGGGCGAGAGGGGCCGTTTCTGGCCCACCAACGAAGCCTTGGCCGCCTGGAAGGCGCTGGCCGGCGAGGGGCAGGCGCGCATCGTGTACGAAGTGGAGAGTCGGTAAGCAGGCGTATCCCCCGTCATCCCGGCCCGGGGGGCGCCGCGTTGTTGATCTATGTTCAACGACTGTGTCCGCCCGCCGTCTGGTGGGCGCCAAGACGCCATGCTGAATCGCCATCGCTGGAGCGCGCTTGCGCTCACGGCCGCCCTGGCGGCCTGGGCTCCGCTGTCCCATGCCGCGGACGTGGGGGTGTCCATCTCGATCGGCCAGCCGGGCCTGCAAGGCCGCATTGACATCGGTCGGTTCTACGAGCCGGCGCTGATCGCGCCGCAGCCCGTCATCGTGCAGCCGGCCCCCGTCTGGGCGCCGGTGCAGCCGGTCTACCTCTGGGCGCCGCCCGCCCACCGCGCCCACTGGGCGCGCTACTGCGCCCAGTACGGCGCCTGCGGCGCGCCGGTGTACTTCGTGCGGGACGACTGGTACCAGGCCCATGTGGTGCCGGTGGTGCACCGTGTTCCGCCGCCCCCGCCGCCCCCGCCGCCGGTGGTTTACCAGCCCGTCCCGGTGTACCGCGGTGGCCCGGGATATGGCTACGGCCCGGGCTATGGCCGTGGTTGGGACGACGACCATCACCATGGGCATGACCACGATCGGGACGGCGACCGCGGTGGTCGCTGGTAAGGGCTTTAACGGGGGCGCTTTGCCCGTCTGATTCCCTGGGCGGCCACGTGTTGCGGCACTAGACTGCCACGCATGCCGTCCACTCCCGTGCGCGGCCTGGTCCTCACCGGCGGCGGCGCCCGGGCGGCCTACCAGGTCGGTGTTCTGAAGGCTCTGCGTCACCTGCGCCGCGAAGCCGGTCTGGCCGGGGGCAACCCGTTTCCGGTCATCACCGGTACCTCGGCGGGGGGCATCAACGCCGCCGCGCTGGCCTGCCGGGCCGATGATTTCGATGCCGCGGTGGATGCCATGGTGGAGGTCTGGTCGAACTTCCATGCCGACCAGGTCTACCGATCGGACGCGCTGGGCATCATCCGCACCGGGGCGCGTTGGCTGACCCTGATGTCCCTGGGCTGGGTGATCGCCCGCTGGGTGCGCCAGCGGCCGCGTTCCCTGCTGGACAACGCCCCGCTCGGGGAACTGCTGCAACGCATGGTGCCGCTGGAGCGGCTGGAGGGCTTGCTGGCGCAAGGCCACCTGCAGGCCCTGGCGGTCACGGCCTCCAGCTACAGCAGCGGCCTGCACGTCACCTTCTACCAGGTCGCGCCGGAGGATCCGCGCCAGCCTTGGACCCGTTCCCAGCGCCTGGCCCTGCCATGCCAGCTCAGCCGCGACCACCTGCTGGCCTCATCGGCCATTCCCTTCGTGTTTCCCGCCCAGACCCTGACCTTGGGTGAGCGCCTGGAGTGGTTTGGCGACGGCTCCATGCGTCAGACCGCACCGGTGTCGCCGGCGGTGCACCTGGGTGCAGACCGGGTGCTGGTCATCGGCGCGGGGCGCATGCACGAGCCGGCGGCCCTGCAGCGCCCGGTGACCGAGGACTATCCCAGCGTGGCGCAGATCAGCGGTCATGCCCTGTCCAGCATCTTCCTGGATGCGCTGTCGGTCGACGTGGAACGGCTGCGGCGCATCAACCACACGTTGAGCCTGCTGCCACCGGAGGCGCGGCAGCACACACCGCTCCGGCCGGTGGAACTGCTGGTGATTTCCCCCAGCCAGCGGCTGGACGACATCGCGGCGCGGCACCTGTCCGCCTTGCCCTTGCCGGTGCGCGCACTGCTGGGGGGCGTGGGCGTGCAGGGGGAGGGCGCGGGTGCCCGCGGCGCGGCCCTGGCCAGCTACCTGCTGTTCGAGGAAGCCTTCACCCGTGAGCTGATCGCCCTGGGCGAGCGGGACACGCTGGACCAGCGCGAAGCCGTGCTGCACTTCCTGCGGCCCACCGCGATGGGTGCATGAGATCAGGGCGCTGAGAAGGGCTGACCGCCCACCCGCAGACCGGCCGCAGAGAGCTTGCGTGCCTTGCCCGGCCCCACGCCGGGCAGGCGGGCGATGAAGTCGCTCCAGTCCCGGAAGGGGCCGTGCACGCGCTCCCCCAGGATCTGGGTCGACAGCTGCGGGCCGATGCCCTTGATCATCTCGAGCTCGGCCTGGTTGGCCTCGTTCACCTCGGTGTCCAGCGGGGCTTCTGCCGCGGCAGCCAGGGCCAGCGGGCCCGCCAGCAGCAGCCCGATCCCGATCAGCAGCCGTCGGCGGTGTGGCCCTGGGGGCGTGCGGCCGGGTGTGTGCCGGTCGTCCTGGTGGATGTTCATGTCTGCGCTTCTCCCGGGAAAAGGTGGTTCGTCCGCTTCCGCCGCAACGGATAATTCCGGCGGTTCGGCTCTTCCACGATGCTTGCATCGCCTTTCCCGTGACGCATCCTTCTTCTTGCCCCACCGCCGCCGCCTGCTCCCCCTCCGAAGAGGGACCCTTGGCCCCGGGGCTGCCGCTGATCGAGCACAAGGTGGTGGAGGCAGATGCGCTGGCTTCTGCGCTGGCCCGGCTGCCGCGCCCCTGGGTCTTCACCAACGGGGTGTTCGATGTGCTGCACCGCGGGCATGTGAGCTACCTGCAGGCGGCCCGCATGCTGGGCGGCTCACTCATCGTGGGCCTGAACACCGACCGTTCCGCCCGCAGCCTGGGCAAGGGGCCGGACCGGCCGCTCAATCGCCAGCAAGACCGGGCCTGGGTGCTGGGGGCGCTGGCCAGCGTGGACCTGGTGATCTTCTTCGACGAAAGCACGCCGGTCGAGCTGATCGCCCGCATCCGGCCGGACTGGTACGTCAAGGGCGGCGACTACGACATGGAGACCCTGGCCGAGACCGCGCTGGTGCGCAGCTGGGGCGGGCGCTCCGTGGCCATTCCCTTCGTGGACGGCTACTCCACCACCGAGCTGGTGCGCCGCATCCGCGCCGGCCAGTGAGGGGGCGGCTCCCCGGCAGGCGGCTTCAGCCGCAGAGCGCGGCCACGCAGGCCGCCAGGTCGGGGTAGACCGCGTCGGCCAGCGCCCGGTCCTCGGGCGACAGATCCTGACCGGACTGGACGAGGTAGGCGTGCCCCACGCCGGCGGCGCGTGCCGCCTCGATGTCCGAGCCCTTGTCGCCGACCATCAGCGAGTCGGGCAGCGACAGCGCCAGTTCGCGGGCGGCCTGCAGGATCATGCCGGGCGCCGGCTTGCGGCAGTCGCAGTCGATGGCATAGGCCGCCACCGGCCCCTTGGGATGGTGGGGGCAGTGGTACACGCCGGCCAGCGGCACGCCCTGCGCAGCCAGGGCCTCCCGCATCTGACGGGTCAGGGCCTGGTAGTCGGCTTCCGTGTAGTAGCCCCGGGCGATGCCGGACTGGTTGGTCACCACCACCAGCGCGTACCCGGCTTCGTGCAGGCGGCGCATGGCCGCCACCGTGCCGGGCACGAACTGGAAGTCTTCCCAGCGGCTCAGGTAGGCGCTGTCGATGTTGATCACGCCGTCGCGGTCAAGGAAGGCGGCGCGCTGTGCGGTGCTCATGCGCGCAACTCCTCCAGGCTGACGCTGGCGGTGCCGAACTTGCTTACCACCACGCTGGCCGCATGGTTGGCCCAGGGCACCGCCTGGGCCAGCGTCAGGCCCGCGCCCACGAGCACGGCCAGGGTGGCGATGACGGTGTCGCCAGCGCCGGTGACGTCGAACACTTCGCGGGCTTCCGCGGGCACATGGTGGGCCCCCTGGGCATCGAACAAGGTCATGCCTTCTTCCGAACGGGTCAGCAGCAGGGCTTCGAGGCCCAGGCTGGTGCGCAGACCCTGGGCCAGCTCGCCCAGGTGGGCCTCGTCCCGCCAGGGGCCGGTGACCTGCGCCAGCTCCGAGCGGTTGGGGGTCAGCACGGTGGCACTGGCATAGCGGGTGTAGTCGCTGCCCTTCGGGTCCACCAGCACCGGCCGGCCCGCGGCACGGGCACGCTGGATCATCTGCGGGATGTGGGCCAGGCCGCCTTTGCCGTAGTCGGAGAACACAACCACGTCGTGGCGGGTCAGTTCCTCGTCGAAGCTGGCCAGCATCTGCTCCAGCACCTCGTGCGCCGGGGTGTTCTCGAAGTCCACCCGCAGCAGTTGCTGGGCGCGGCCGATGACCCGCAGCTTGACGATGGTCTTCAGGCACGGATCGCGCCGCAGCACGGCGCGGATCTGGCGCTCGGCCAGAAGCTGTTCCAGCCGGGTCGCGGGCTCGTCGTCGCCCACCACCGTGAGCACGGTCACCTGGGCCCCCAGGGCCTGGCTGTTGACCGCCACGTTGGCGGCCCCGCCCAGGCGGTCCTCCTCGCGGGTGATGCGCACCACCGGCACAGGGGCCTCGGGCGAGATCCGGTCCACTGCGCCGAACCAGTAGCGGTCGAGCATCACGTCGCCGACCACCAGCACGCGGCTGGCCTGCAGTGCCTCGGCCGAGGGCAGGGGCGTGCGGACCGTCATGCCAGCCCCAGTTCGTGCTCGATCAGGCCGCACAGCGTGTGGCCGATCAGGATGTGGGCTTCCTGGATGCGCGCGGTCACCTTGGAGGGCACGACGATGGCCACATCCGACAGCGGCTTGAGGGCGCCGCCATCTCGGCCGAGCAGGCCGATGACGGTGACACCCATCTCGCGCGCGGCCTGGACGGCTTTGACCACGTTGGCCGAGTTGCCGGAGGTGGAGATGCCGATCAGCACATCGCCTGCCCGCCCCAGGGCGCGCAGCTGGCGCGCGAACACCTCGTCGAAGGCGTAGTCGTTGCCGATGCAGGTGAGCGCCGAGCTGTCGGTGGTCAGGGCGATGCCCGCCAGGGGCCGGCGTTCCTGGATGAAGCGTCCGGTGAGTTCCGAGGCGATGTGCTGGGCATCGGCGGCCGAGCCGCCATTGCCGCAGAGCATCAGCTTGCCGCCCTGGGCCAGGGCGGCGGCAATGCGCCGGCCGGCGTCGTTGATTTCCGGCGTGAGGCCCGACAGCTGCTGGAACAGCTGCAGGTGCTCGGCCAGATTGGTCTGGAACAGGGTGTCGGAGGAGGAGGTCATCGTCAGAGTTCTTCGATCCGCTCGGGCGGGAAGCTGTCCCAGCTCAGGCAGCCGGGACATTGCCAGAAATAGCGCTGGGCCTCGAAGCCGCAGGCGGCGCAGCGGTAGCGCTGCAAGGGCTGGGCGGCACGGCCGACGGCCGCGCGCACGGCCTGGGCCGCGGGTTCGTCCCATTGCGGCAGGGGGCGTTGCAGCAGGGCCGCCGCAGCGCCCAGCGTGGGTTGTCGCTGCAGGTGTTGCAGCAGGGCCGGATCGGCGCTCAGTTCGTGCCCATCCAGCAGTGCGCGGGCGCGCAGCAGGTCCAGGCTGGGGGCCCGCTCGTAGGCCTCTCGCAGGGCCTGGCGGGCCATGTCCACTTGGCCGCAGGCCCGTGCGGCGTTCACGTAGTCCTCGCCGATCAGGGCGAAGGCCGCGATGTCACGCAGGCGCAACTCGTTCCACAGGGCCAGGGCTTGTTCTGCCTGGCCCTGGCGGGCCAGGCGTTGCCCCGCGATCAGCAGCGGCCGGGGGGCCTGGGGAGCGGCCTTGCGGGCCTGGGCCAGGGCCTTGTCGGCGTCCTCGGTGGCCTGTCTGGCGTCGGCTTCCAGGGCCAGTTCGCACCAGTAGTGCGCGATGCGCTGCCCGAAGGAGCCGGTGCCGGCGTGTTCCAGGGCGGCGGCCACCTCGGCTGCGGCGTGCCAGTCGCGCGAGCGCTCGTACAGGTTGAGCAGGGCCAGGCGGGCCTCAGTGTCGAAGGGGGTGCCCAGCAGGGCACGGTAGGCCTCCTCGGCGCGGTCGAACAGGCCGGCCTTCATGAAGTCCTGCGCCAGGGCGTACTGGGCCCGGTCACGCTCGGTCTCACCCAGGTCGGCCCGGCCCAGCAGATGCTGGTGGACCCGCACGGCCCGCTCGAACTCGCCACGCCGGCGGAACAGATTGCCCAGTGCGAAATGCAGCTCGGTGGTGTCCGGGTCGTTCTGAACTGCCTCGATGAAGGCGTCGATGGCCTTGTCCTGCTGCTCGTTGAGCAGCAGGTTCAGGCCCTTGAAGTAGGCCTTGGGCGCGTCGCGCTGTTCACGCCGGAACTGCCGCAGGTCCAGGCGCGAGCCCAGCCAGCCCAAGCCGAAGGCCACGGGCAGGCCGATCAGCAGCCACTGAAGATCAAATTCCATCGGGGATGTCGTGCGCAGAGACAGGGGCGGCAACGGGCGTCGCGGTTGCGGCGGCGCCTTCGATGCGCTGGGTGGCGCGGCGGCGCTGGCGCCACCAGTTGGGCGTCATGGCCAGCACACCGACCACCGTCCCGGCCGCGAAAGCCGCCAGCACGATGATCACCAAGGGCGCATTCCAGACGTAGCCGAAGAACCAGTGGACGGTGACCGTCTGCTGGTTGTTCAGCGAAAAGGCGAACAGGGCGAAGAAAACAAAGGCCCGGAAGAGCCAGACGAAGAAGCGCATCGAAACTCCCCGAATCGGCGTGATTCTACGAAGCGCCGCTGAGGACGGCCGAAGCGACGGTGGACGGGGCGCACGCCGCCTGACATGCCGAGCGGAGTTGGCCTCGCAGTGGTTCGGGCAGCGGCCCCGGGGCCGCCTCCCAGCGCTGCAGCTGCGGATTCAAGGGCAGAGCGCTCCAGGGGTGCGTCAGACCCAGGCCGGACTGCACCGTGGTCCAGTTGGCCTGCTGTGCTTGCAAGGCAGCCGGCGGGACCAGTGCGATCTGCGCAGCGCCGGGGCGCAGCAGGGCCCAGAGGTGGTCACGCCCCTGACCTGCGCCCACCCAGGCCCGAGCCGCCAGCATCTCGCCCATCAACGCGCTGGACCCTTCGTCGCCGGGGAAGTCGGTGTGGACGTCCACCACCGAGAAACCGGCCTCCCGCAGGACCTGCATCACGGACTGGCGCTGGGCCACATCGGGCAGGTCCACCAGCACGCGCGCAACGGGATCGGCCTTGGCTTGCAGCTCGCGTGCAGCGGCCAGGGCCTCGGCAGGGATGGCTTCGAACGCCCCGGCCTGCGGGTGTCGCTCGAAGACGTTACGTGCCTGCAGCCAGACGGGCTCGGGGTGCCAGACCGACCAGGCATCGCCTTGCAGATCGGCGGCGCACAGGCGGGTGAAGGTGGCCGGGAAGCCGCTGGCCAGATCGGGGAGGGCGTTATCGGCGTCCACCAGGCCGAATTGCTCGCCGGTGCGCCGATGGCGCTGCTGGGCCCACCAGCAGCAGGCCAGCCGCTGGCCCAGGTCCAGGCCACGCAGGTCCAGTGCGGTGGGCAGGCCGCTGGGGCCGCGCGCGGGTGTCTCGAAGCCCGGCGCCCGGTCGGTCTCGAGCCGGGCCAGCACATCCGCCACGGAGATGCGGTCCAGCTCAACGGGGGGCTGGGGCGCCTTCTCGCTGGCGGGAATCTGGGGCTCGGGCGTGAGCAGCATGCGCATCAGCGGGTCGTGGGACAGCAGGGGACGGTTGCCCAGCAGCACATAGCTGGGACGGTCCAATGCTGCCGCCAGGTTGCTGATGCCGGTGTCGTTGACGATGTTGGCGTCGGCCAGGGGCAGGGT
>NZ_BADL01000580.1 GCF_000333615.1 Ideonella sp. B508-1
GTGGTGAAGCCGGTGCGCTCGCCGCGACGACGGTCTTTTCCATCATGCCGGGGCGCGCTCCGCGGCCTCGGCCGGGGCCAGCAGCGCGTGCAGAGCGGCCACCACCAAGGTGGAGCCGCCCTTGCGGCCGCGGATCACGATCCACGGCACCTCGGCCTGCGCGGCCATCAGGTCCTTGGACTCGGCCGCCGAGACGAAGCCCACCGGCATGCCGATGACCAGGGCCGGACGCAGGCCTTCCTCGCGGATCAGGCGCACCAGCTCGATCAGCGCGGTGGGCGCGTTGCCGATGCCGACGATGGCGCCCTGCAGCAGGCCCAGGCGATGCGCCTTGCGCATGGCCTGCACGGCGCGGGTGCTGTCCTCGGCCTGGGCCGCGGCGATCACATCGGCGTCGCTGATGAACTGGTGCGTGGCCATGCCGAAGTGCGCCAGACGCGGCGCCGACAGGCCCGAGCAGATCATCTCCACATCGGCCACCACCGGCGTGCCGCCGCGGCGGATGGCGGCGATGCCGGCGGCCACCGCGTCGGGGTGGAAGTCGGTCAGGCCGTTGAACTCGAAATCGGCATTGGCGTGGATCATGCGCCGCACGATGGGCCACTGCTCGGCGCGGTAGCGGTGCGGGCCGGCCTCGGCGTCGATGATGGCGAAGCTGTCGTGCTCAATGGCCTGGCCGGCGCGGGTCAGCTGCTCCGTGACTCTGTTGGCCTGGGGGACGCTCATGCCATCACCACCGGCGCGTGATCGTGGGCGTGAGCCTGACCATGCGTGTGTTCGTGGCTGTGCCCATGCCCCAGGTCGTGGGCGATCTCGCGGAAGCGGCAGCCGTCGCAGCTCAGCGCGCTGTCCTGGCGGCCGGCCACCAGGTCGGTCACGCGCTGTTCCAGCAGGGCGAAGATCTCGGGCTCGAAGCCGAAGTGCGTGCCCAGGGCGAAGCGGATCTGCGGGTACTGCGCGCGCAGGTGCTCGACCTGGCGGCCGATGCGCTGCATCAGCGTGCCGGTGTAGAGGTAGTACGGCAGCACCACGATCTGCGTCATGCCGATGCGGGCCTGGCGCTGCACCACCCGCTCCAGGCGCGGGAAGGTGATGCCGGTGAAGGCCAGGTCGACCAACTCGTGGTCGCCGGCCTCCTGCAGCCAGCGGGCCATCTTGGCCATGTCGCCGTTGGCGCCGCGGTCGGACGAACCGCGGCCCAGCAGCACCACGCCGGTGGTGGTGGGGTCGGGCATGTCCAACGCCGCCATGGCGCGGCGCAGCTGGCGCTTCAAGATGTCCAGGATGGGATCGCAGGCCGTCAGGTGCGGGCCGTAGAGGAACTCGACCTGCGGGCAGTCGGCTCGTGCGTGTTCGATGGCCTCGGGGATCTCCATCTTCACGTGGCCGGCCGCGTTCAGGATGAGCGGCAGCACCAGCACGCGGCGCGCGCCCTGGGCGGCGGCCCGCAGGCCGTCGTGCAGCGACGGGGACGCGAACTCGATGAAGCCAACTTCAATGCGCCAGCCAGGCTGGCGCGAGCGCCACTGGGCGACGAAGTCGCGGATCTCCTGGTTGCCACTTTCCTCGCGCGAGCCGTGGCCCACGATGAAGAGGGTGGTGTCGCGCAGGGCCGTGTTCAGGTCGGTGTTCATGCGCTGGCCTTTCGGAAGCGGTGGGTGAAGCTGGGGTCGTAGAGCTTGAAGCGGGTCAGCGCGGACCAGTGGCGTGCGCCCAGCGTGGGGCTGGCGATGACCATGGCCTGGCTGACGATGCCGGCGTCGCGGCACTGCTGCTTGATGGTGGCCAGGGTGCCGCGCACGATCTGCTCCTCGCCCGGCCAACTGGCCTTGTGCACGACGAGCATGGGCGCGTCCTCCGGCCAGCCGGCCGCGCGCAGGCCGGCCTCAACCTTGTGCAGCAGAGTGATGGAGAGGAAGATGCACAGCGTGCTGCGGTGCGCGGCCAGGGCCGCCAGGTCCTCGCCCGCGGGCATGGGCGTGCGCCCTTCCACGCGGGTGAAGATGGTGGTCTGCGTCACCTCGGGCAGGGTGAAGCTTTCCACCGCGGCCGCCGCCGAGGCCATGGCCGAGGACACACCGGGCACCACCCGCAGCGGCACGCCTGCGGCGTCCAGCGGCTGCACCAGCTCGATCAGCGCGCCGTAGAGCGCCGGGTCGCCGGTCTGCAGGCGCACCACGGTCTCGCAGCGCCCGGCCTGCTCGATCAGCCAGGCGGCCATCTGCTCGAGCGTCATGTCCTTGCTGTCGGCGATGACGCAGCCCGGCGGGGCCCAGCGGGTGGCCGCCACGTTCACCAGCGAGCCGGCGAACAGGATGGCGCCCGCGCGGGCGATCAGGTCCCGGCCCTTGACGGTGAGCAGGTCCGGGTCCCCCGGACCAGCACCGACGAACCAGACCGTGCCGCGGCCTGGCGGCGCGGCGCTGTCGTGGTCGGCCATGCTCAGGCGCGGCTCAGGCGTTCGTCAAAGCACAGGCGCAGCCAGGCCGGCGGGTTCAGACGCTGCAGGCCGGTCAGCACGGTCAGCGTGAACAGGGGCTCCAGCACCACCAGGCTCAGGTAGCTGCTGGCAAACCACAGCCAGTCAGAGAACGGCGTGGCGACCTGGGCCATCGACAGCCAGAAGCCCACCATCAGCGTGACGCCGGCGTAGTAGACCGCGTCCAGCCGCAGCACGCGGGCCACGGTGAGCGCCTGCGGGCGGCGGCCCAGGGTGGCGTGCAGCACCATCAGCGGCACCATCAGCGAGAGCGAATTCACCCCCAGGTGCAGCAGGTCCTGCGGCTCGAACACCAGGCCCTGCAGCAGCAGGCCGGCGGCAAAGCCGAACAGCGTGGGCAGGTAGCCCAGGGTCAGATAGATGGGCATGGCGCCCACGAAATGCAGCTCCGACGGCCCCACCTGCAGGTGGAACATCTGCATGAACAGGGTGAAGAACACGGTGGCCAGCAGCGTGCGCAGCCACAGCACCGGGCGGCGCAGCAGCGCGGGCGCGTGGCTGGCCAGCACGGCGGCGGCCACACCGTTGGCGGCCAGGATCTTGGTCTGGGCCAGCAGGCCGGGTTCGATGTGCATGGGTCTCTCTTTCCTGCGCCCCCACCGGGCGCGACGTTGACGGCGACATCAGCCCGTCAAGGCGGAAAGAGGGATGGACGGCCGGCACGAGGGCGACACCCGGCCAGGTGAAGGCGCATGAGGCCCACAGGTCCCGACCGGCGGCACGCACACCCCACCACCCACCGTGACGGACTGTTCCTGTGCGACAGGCCGGTCTCCGGGCTCACGAGGGACCGGGTGCCAAACACCCGGCCCGGACCCGATCACCTTCCCATGTCCCGCAGGACACAGTGGCGGGACCGACATTTGTCATGTCGGCCGATCGGGCCACGGACTCGCTTACCGTTGCGGGGGCAGCGCCGGCCTTGCCACTCGCCAAAGCGAGCCACGCACCGGCTTCCCGTTTCACTCCTGCCGCATGAACAGCCGGCAGAAGCACCTGAAGCGGGGAGCAGTGTAGCAGCGCGGTCGGCGCCTTCAGCCTGCCAGCGCAGTGCCAGACGCCTGGGCCGCGCGGCGCGCATCCTGCAGGGCCCACCAGAACACGCCGAAGCCGGCCAGTGACAGCAGCGTGCCCACCCAGCCGGTGGACGGGTAGCCCAGGCCGGCGTCGATGGCCAGGCCGCCCAACCAGGCGCCCAGCGCATTGGCCAGGTTGAAGGCCGAGTGGTTGAGGGCCGCAGCCAGGGCCTGGGCATCGCCGGCCACGTCCATCAGGCGGATTTGCAGCGCCGGGCCGATGGCCACCGCGCTGCCCACCAGCACCACGGTCAGCGCCGCCGCCACCGGGTGGTGGCAGGTCAGCACATACAGCAGTTGGACGGCGGCGGACCAGATCAACAGCCCGCCGATGGTGGGCATCAGGGCCTTGTCGGCCAGGCGCGAGCCGATCAGGTTGCCGCCCACCATGCCCACGCCGAACAGCGAGAGCACCACCGGCATCCAGTCCAGGGGCATGCCCGCCACCTGCAGCAGCGTGGGCTTGACGTAGCTGAAGACCGAGAACATGCCGCCAAAGCCGATGGCCGCGATGCCCAGCGTGAGCCAGACCTGCTTGCGCCCCAGCGCCCCCAGTTCGCGCAGCGGGCTGGCCCCGGGCGGTGGCGCCAGGTTGGGCACCCAGGCGCGGATCATGCCCACCGACAGCAGGGCCACCGCCGCGACGAAGACGAAGGCCGCCCGCCAGCCCAGCCACTGCCCCAGGGCCGAGGCCACCGGCACGCCCAGCAGGGTGCCGCTGGTCAAGCCCAGCATCACCAGGCCCACCGCGCGGGCCCGCTGGTGGGGCTCGCTCAATGCCGCGGCCACCAGCGCGGCAATGCCGAAGTAGCTGCCGTGCGGCAGGCCGGCGCACAGGCGCAGCAGGTTGAGCGACAGGTAGCCCGGGGCCAGGGCGCTGGCCAGGTTGCCCAGGCCGAAGATCAGCATCAGCACCATCAGCAGGGTGCGGCGGTGCCAGCCGGCGGTCAGCACCGCCAGCAGTGGTGCGCCCACCACCACGCCCAGGGCATAGGCGCTGATCACATGGCCGGCCTGCGGGATGGAGACGGCCAGATCGCGCGCCACCTCGGGCAGCAGACCCATGATGACGAACTCGCCGGTGCCGATGGCAAAGCCCCCTGCGGCCAGGGCCAGCACGGTGCGCAGGAAGAGCCGGTCGTCGGTGGCGCCATGGGCCGCGTGGTCGGCCAGGGCCGGGGTGGGCCCTTCGGCCGCGGGAGGAAGTGACATATCGAAGTTCAGGAGCAGCCGCCATGCCAGGGCGCGACGCCACCGGCATGCACGGCAGGTGAGCACGGTGCAGGCGCGCAGCCTAGCAGCCGGCGCAAGCCCTTGGGGGTCAGGCGGCTTCGCTGTCGCGGCATCCCCCTACCGCGGCGTCCCGGTGGTTTGTCCCAGGCCGGGGCGTCGCCCCTGCTTCTAGACTGGTGGCGCCGCCCGAAGGAGACCTGCCATGCAGCCATCCGTCCACCATGATCTGCCGGCGCTGTTCTGTCAGCTGGGCCTGCCCAGCGAGGGCGGCGCCATCGAGCGCTTCATCGACGCCCACCGGCCGCTGTCCCTGCAGCTGCGCCTGTGCGAGGCCCCGTTCTGGAGCCCCCAGCAGGCCCAGGCGCTGGAAACCATGATGGACGCCTCCGGCGAGTGGACCGAGGTGGTCGACGACCTGAACGTCCGCCTGCGCTACCGGGCCTGCGACCTGTTCTGACCCTGCGCCCCCGGGGGCTGTCCTCGCCTGCCTAGAATGGCCGGGCCGGTCTTGTGCCGGCAGCGTTCTCAGGGCGGGGTGGAATTCCCCACCGGCGGTATCCGTGCTCGTCACGGGAGCCCGCGAGCGCCCCGTGGCTCACCATGGCCGCGGGGGTCAGCAGACCTGGTGAGAGGCCAGGGCCGACGGTCACAGTCCGGATGAAAGAGACCGCATGTGTTCGCCACCGCGTCGTTCAGGCGCCGGTGGCGCTGCTGCGTTCGCCCTGATTCTGGCCACTCTCCATGAGGATCACCATGAATCAGCCCCTCAGCTCTCCCCTCGCGCCCGCCACGGGCGACACCCCGCGCCGCATCGCCATCGTCAGCGCCAGCTGGCACCGCGACATCGTGCAGAACGCCGTCGAAGGCTTCCGCACCGAATGCGAGCGACAACGGCCCGGCCAATGCCAGGTCGAACAGCTCGAAGTGCCCGGTGCCTTCGAGATTCCGCTGCACCTGCAGCGCCTGGCCCGCAGCGGCCGCTACGACGCCCTGGTGGCCTGCGGCCTGGTGGTCAACGGCGGCATCTACCGCCACGAGTTCGTCGCCAGCGCGGTGATCGACGCGCTGATGCGCATCCAGCTCGACACCGGCGTGCCGGTGTTCTCGGTGGTGCTCACCCCACGCGACTTCCACGCGCACGAAGAACACCTGAACTTCTTCCGTACCCACTTCATCACCAAGGGGCAGGAAGCGGCCCAGGCCTGCCTGGCCACCCTGGACAGCCTGGCGCAGCTGCCGGCCTGAGGACCAGACGCCCGACCACCCGCCGACCGCGCCCGCTTCAGGCGGACGGGTCGGTGGGACGGTCGGTGGGGCGCTCGGCAGAGCGCTCGGCCGGGGGCAGCGCCCCCAGCACCGCGGCCTGCAGGTCGCGGATCCAGGCGGCATCTCCCACCGAGCGCGCCAGCAGGCCCGTGCCCACCATGGCGGCAAAGAGCAGATCCACCTCGGCGTTGGTCAGGGCCTGGCCCGGCAACGGCGCCGGGGTCTTGCGGGCCGCCGCGCGGAAGCGTTCCAGCAGGGTCTGCGCGCCCTCCCGGTAGGTGGCCATGGCCGGCGCCTGCGGGGCCTGCCCGTCGTCGCAGCCCGCGAAGGCCAGCATCGGGCAACTCCACTCGGCAGGACGGGGCCGGAAGTAGAAGCGCACCAGCGCCGCCAGCGCACTGTCGGGCCCCGAACGTTCGCGCTGGGCCACCTGGTCCCAGGCGCCCAGCGCCTGGTGGAAGGCCAGCGCAAAGGCCTCGTCCACCAGCGCCTCCTTGCTGGCGAAGTGCTTGTAGAAGCCGCCAGGGGTCAGGCCGGCAGCCGACATGATGTCGGCGATGGAGACGCCCTCCACCCCGTGCTGTCGGAACAGCCGGCTGGCCGTGTCGACGATGTGCTGGCGGTTGAGCGCCGCCTGCGCCTTGGAAACCCGGCCCATCGCTCAGCCCGGCCGGCGCATCACAACCATCTGGGTCACCAGGCGCTGGCAGGTCTCGTCGCGCTGGTTCAGGGTCAGCGTTTCGACGGTCACCATGCCCCGCTCCGGACGGGAGCGCGAGGGCTTGATCTCCAGCACCCGGCAGACGACGCGCAGGCGGTCGCCCGGGCGAGTGGGCCGCGGCCACTCCACCGAACCGCCGGCACCGATCAGGCCGCCGCCCAGCGGCACGCTCTGCACCAGCAGCTTCATCGTCACGGCCGCGGTGTGCCAGCCGCTGGCGGCCAGCCCCTGGAAGAAGGTGTGGCGGGCCGCCTCACCATCGGTGTGGAAGGGCTGTGGGTCGAACTGCCGGGCGAAGTCCACGATCTGCGCCTCGTCGAGCGCATGCTCGCCGCTGCGAAACGTATCGCCCACGGACAGGTCCTCAAGATAGACAGGGGCGATCAGGGCCATGGGGTCTCCAGAAACGATGCGCAGCCAGCGCGAAGGAAAGCAGGCCCCAGCATAGCAAAATAGATTTCAAATAACATCTATTTAACCTGCCCCGGGATGGGGGCACGCCCTTGGTGCGACGCGACCCGCCCGGGGTCACGCCGCCGCCGCAGGAGCACCGGAACAGCGCATGACCCCCTGCGCCAGCAGGTAAAAGCCCGGCCCAACCGCATCGGAAAGCTGGCCCGGCGATTGCTTGTATACCAACTAGAACCCCAGAAGGCACACCAAGCGTCGGTGGGCTGGCAGGTTCCCCCATCAGACCTTTTCGACTGGAGCAACGCGATGTCCGAAGAAATGCAGTGGAAGCGGCGGGACTGGATCAAGCAGGTGGGCGCCCTGGGCGCGGCCGCCAGCGCCGGTGGCTGGGCCCCCTGGGCGCGGGCCGCCGCCCCGCTCACCGTGGGCTTCATCTATGTGGGTGCCAAGGACGACTACGGCTACAACCAGGCCCATGCCGAGGCGGCCGCCGTGGTGAAGACCTGGCCGGGCATCAAGGTGGTGGAAGAGGAGAACGTGCCCGAGACCACCGCGGTGCAGAAGACCATGCAGGGCATGATCGTGCAGGACGGCGCCAAGCTGCTGTTCCCCACCTCCTTCGGCTACTTCGACCCGCATGTGCTGGCCATGGCCGCCAAGTTCCCGGACATCCGCTTCGCCCACTGCGGCGGCCTGTGGACCGAGGGCAAGCACCCGAAGAACGTGGGCAGCTTCTTCGGCTACATCGACGAGGCCCAGTACCTCAACGGCGTCATCGCCGGCCACATGAGCAAGAGCAAGAAGCTCGGCTTCGTGGCGGCCAAGCCCATCCCGCAGGTGCTGCGCAACATCAACGCCTTCACGCTGGGCGCGCAGTCGGTGCACCCGGACATCACCTGCTCGGTGATCTTCACCGGCGACTGGTCCATGCCCGTCAAGGAGGCCGAGGCCACCAACAGCCTGGCCGACCAGGGCGTGGACGTGTTCACCATGCACGTCGATGGCCCCAAGGTGATCGTCGAGACCGCAGCCAAGCGCGGCAAGTTCGTCTGCGGCTACCACGCCTCACAGGCCAAGCTGGCGCCCCAGGCCTACCTGACCGGGGCCGAGTGGAACTGGGTCACGCCCTACAAGCAAATCATTGAAGCCGCCAAGAACGGCCAGCCGCACCCGAACTTCGTGCGCGGCGGCCTGAAGGAAGGCTTCGTCAAGTCCTCGCCCTATGGCGGCATGGTGCCGGAGGCCGCCCGCAAGCAGGCCGAATCCATCCGCGCCGCGATGATGAAGGGCACCTTCGACATCTTCAAGGGCGAGCTCAAGGACAACACCGGCAAGGTCGTGATTCCCAAGGGCACGGTGCACAAGCAGACCGACGTGGCCCTGGAAGGCATGAACTACCTGGTGGCCGGCGTCGTCGGCAAGGTCTGACGCCCCGTCCCCCCTGAAGACGCCACGGAGAACGCCATGCCCGCTGCTGCCCCCCGGCCCTGGCACGTCGCCGCCGAGAACCTGCTCCTGCCCGTGCTGGCCCTGGCCGGCGCGCTGCTGCTGTTCGGCGGCTTCGTCTGGCTGGGCGGCACCAGCCCGCTGCAGACCTGGCAACTGCTCTACGAGGGCGCCTTCGGCTCGGCCTTCTCCTGGCAGAACACCCTGCTGCGCGCCGCACCGCTGATGCTCACCGCCCTGGCCGTGGCCCTGCCGGCCCAGGCGGGGCTGACGGTGATCGGCGGCGAGGGCGCGCTGGCCCTGGGTGCCCTGGGCTGCGCCAGCCTGCCCTATCTCTTCACCCCGCCCGCCAACGGCCTGGGCATCGCGATGGTGCTGGCCGCCGGTGCATTGGCAGGAGCCGCCTGGGTGGCGCTGGCCGGCGCGTTGCACCAGTACCGCGGCGTCAACGAAACCATCTCCAGCCTGCTGCTGGGCTACATCGCCATCGCGGTCTTCAAGCACTTGGTGGAAGGCCCGCTGCGGGACCCGGCCAGCCTGAACAAGCCCTCCACCCGGCCGCTGGCCGACGCCCTGCGCATCGGCCCCATCATGGGCGAGGCTGCCTTCGACAGCTGGCTGGGCGATGTGCACTGGGGCCTGGTGATCGGTGCGGTGCTGTGCGTGCTGGCCGGCCTGTGGCTGAGCTTCACCACCCACGGCTTTGCGCTGCGGGTGGTGGGGGGCAATGCCAAGGCCGCCCGCCTGGTCGGCCTGCCCAGCCACCGGCTGATCCTGGTGGCCTGTGCCGCGGGTGGCGCCTGCGCCGGCCTGGCCGGCGCCGTGGAGGTGGCAGCCGTGCAGGGCGCGGCCAATGCCTCGGTGCTCTCGGGCCTGGGCTACACCGGCATCCTGGTGGCCTTCGTGGCCCGCCAGAACCCCTGGGCCATCCCGCCGGTGGCCGTGCTCTTCGGCGGCTTCGGCGCCGCCGGCAGCCTGCTGCAACGCCGGCTGGACCTGCCCGACGCCTCGGTGCTGGTGCTGCAGGGCTTTGCCTTCGTGCTCATCCTGGCGGCCGAGGCGCTGCGTGGCCGCATCGCCGCCGGCCTGGCCAACGCGCTGTCCGCCCCCGCACCCGCCACCCCGGCCCTGAAGGAGACCACGCCATGAACGCCGACGCCTGGACCACCCTGCTGCTGGCCGTGCTGGGCGGCGCCATCCGCGTGGGCACGCCCTTTCTGTTCGTCAGCCTGGGCGAATGCCTCACCGAGAAGTCCGGCCGCATCAACCTGGGCCTGGAAGGCGTGCTGGTGCTCTCGGCCATGGCCGGCTTCGGCGGTGCCTACCTCAGCGGCAACGTCTGGCTGGGCGTGTTGGCGGCCGGCGCCAGCGGCGCGCTGCTGGCCACGCTGCACGGCCTGCTGTGTTCGCTGCCGCGGGTGTCGGACATCGCCACCGGCATCGCGCTGATGCTGCTGGGCACCGGCCTGGCCTTCTACTTCGGCAAGCCGCTCATCCAGCCGCAGGCCCCGCAAATCCCCGCGCTGGCGCTGGGCGCCTGGAGCGCCTCGCCCCAGGTGCAGACCGCCCTGTCCGTCAATGCCCTCTTTCCGCTGGGCGTGCTGCTGGCCGGGCTGATGGCCTGGGGCTTCACCCGCACCCGCTGGGGCCTGGTGGTGCGCATGGCGGGCGACTCCAGCGACGCCGCCCGCGCCCTGGGCTACTCGGTGCACGGCGTGCGCATCGCCGCCACCGCGGCCGGCGGCTTCATCGCCGGCCTGGGCGGGGCCTCGCTCTCGCTCTACTACCCCGGCAGCTGGAACGAAGGCCTGTCCAGCGGCCAGGGCCTGATCGCGGTGGCCCTGGTCATCTTCGCCCGCTGGAGCCCCTGGCGCTGCCTGGGCGCGGCCCTGCTGTTCGGCGGCGCCGGTGCCATCGGGCCGGCCCTGCAGTCGGTGGGCATCACTGCCGGCTACTACCTCTTCAATGCCGTGCCCTACGCACTGACGCTGCTGATCCTGGTGCTCACCTGCTCGCCCCACCGCTCGCTCAAGGGCGCGCCGGTCGAGCTGGCCGTCTCGCGCTGAACCTTCACCCCTTTGTCGGAGCCCGCCATGCCCACCCTCGCCTCCACCCCCTACGCCTGGCCCTACAACGGCGACCTGCGCCCGGCCAACACCGCCCTGGTCATCATCGACATGCAGACCGACTTCTGCGGCGTGGGCGGCTATGTGGACAAGATGGGCTACGACCTCTCGCTGACCCGCGCGCCGATCGAACCCCTGAAGCGCCTGCTGGCCGAGGCCCGCCGCGTGGGCATGCACGTCATCCACACCCGCGAGGGGCATCGGCCGGACCTCTCCGACCTGCCGGCCAACAAGCGCTGGCGCTCGCAGCAGATCGGCGCGGGCATCGGCGACATGGGCCCCTGCGGCCGCATCCTGGTGCGGGGCGAGCCCGGCTGGGACATCATCCCCGAGCTCTACCCGGTGGCCGGCGAGCCCATCATCGACAAGCCGGGCAAGGGCAGCTTCTGCGCCACCGACCTGGAGCTGATCCTGCGCGTGCGCGGCATCGAGAACCTGATCCTCACCGGCATCACCACCGATGTCTGCGTGCACACCACCATGCGCGAGGCCAACGACCGCGGCTTCGAGTGCCTGATGCTGACCGACTGCACCGGCGCCACCGACCCCGCCAACCACGCCGCCGCCTTCCAGATGATCAAGATGCAGGGCGGCGTGTTCGGCGCAGTGGCCGATTCGGCCGCCGTGCTCGAGGTCCTGCGCACCCTCTGACCCTGTCCCGGAGCGAGGCCCCCATGAACGCCGTCCAGCTCGACACCTACCGTCTGACCAAGCGCTTCGGCAGCTTCACCGCGCTGGGCGATGTCTCGCTCAGCGTGCGCCCCGGCACCGTGCACGCCCTGCTGGGCGAGAACGGCGCGGGCAAAAGCACCCTCGTCAAATGCGTGGTGGGCTACCAGCCGCCCGACGACGGCGCGGTGCTGGTGGGCGGGCGCGAACAGGCCATCGGCTCGCCCACCGTGGCGCGCGATCTGGGCATCGGCATGGTCTACCAGCACTTCACCGTGGTGCCGGGCATGACGGTGGCCGAGAACCTGCTGCTGGCCCGCGGCCGCCTGCCGGCCGTGGTGCCCTGGAAGCGGGTGCGCGCCGAGCTGGACGCCTTTCTGAAGACCACCCCCTTCCGCCTGGACCTGGACGCCACGCCCATGGACCTCTCGGCCGGCGAAAAGCAGAAGCTGGAAATCCTCAAGCAGCTCTTCCTGAAGCCGCGCCTGCTGATCCTGGACGAGCCCACCTCGGTGCTGACCCCGCAGGAGGCCGACGAGGTGCTGGGCGCCCTGCGCGAGCGCGCCCATGCGGGCGACTGCTCGGTGCTGATGATCACCCACAAGTTCCGCGAGGTGAGCGCCTATGCCGACGACGTGAGCGTGCTGCGCCGCGGCCGCCTGGTGCACACCGGCGCGGTGGCCGACACCACGCCCCAGGCCCTGGCCGAGGCCATGGTGGGCGGTGCCCAGGCCGGGGCCGAGGAGGCCCGTGAAGAGCTGGCCAGCCGCCCCGCCGCCGCGCTGGCGCCGCACACGCCGGGCGAGGTGCAGCTGGACATCCGCGGCCTGACGGTGCGCGGCGACCGCGGCGAGCCGGCGGTGCGGGCCCTGAGCCTGGCCGTGCGCGCGGGCGAGATCGTCGGCGTGGCCGGGGTCTCGGGCAATGGCCAGCGCGAGCTGATGGAGGCCCTGGTGGGCCAGCGCGCCCGCGAGTCCGGCCAGGTGCAGGTGGCCGGCCAGCCCTTTGCCGCCACCCGCGCCGAGAACCAGCGCCTGGGCGTGCGCGCCCTGCCGGAGGAGCCCCTGCGCAATGCCTGCGTGGGCGCGCTCAGCGTGGCCGACAACATGGGCCTGCGCAGCTTCGACCAGGCGCCCTTCGCCCGCGGCGGCTGGCGCATGGGTGGCCGCCTGCGCGCCCAGGCCCGGGCCTGGATCGGCGAGTACGGCGTCAAGACCCAGGGCGAGCGCGCGCCCATCCGCAGCCTGTCCGGCGGCAATGTGCAGCGCGCCGTGCTGGCCCGCGAACTGGCCGGCGAGCCGCGTCTGCTGCTGGTCTCCAACCCCGTCTTCGGCCTGGACTTTGCCGCCGTGGCCGACATCCACGCCCGGCTGCGCGCGGCCCGCGCCCGCGGCTGCGCGGTGCTGCTGGTCAGCGAAGACCTGGACGAGCTGCTGGCCCTGGCCGACCGCATCGTCGTGATGAGCGAAGGCCGGATCGTGCTGGACCTGCCCGCCGACCAAGCCGACCGCCAGGCCCTGGGCGCCCACATGGGCGGCGGCCACGGCGATCACGCTGACCCCGGCGCCCACCCCACCTCTGCCGCACTGGAGGCCGCATGAAACCGCCCCCCCGCACCCTGGACGCCCAGCCCTTCGCCTACCGCTACGAGCTGCCCCACACCGCGCTGGTCATCATCGACATGCAGCGCGACTTCGTGGAGCCCGGCGGCTTCGGCGAAAGCCTGGGCAACGACGTGACCAAGCTGCAGTCCATCATCCCCACCTGCCAGGCGGTGCTGTCGGCCTGGCGCCAAGCGGGTGGCCTGGTGGTGCACACCCGCGAAGCGCACGCCCCCGATCTGTCGGACTGCCCGCCGGCCAAGCGCCTGCGCGGCGAGCCCCGGCTGCGCATCGGTGACGCCGGGCCCATGGGCCGCATCCTGATCGCCGGCGAGCCGGGCAACCAGATCGTGCCGCAGCTGGCCCCGCGGGTGGGCGAGTTCGTCATCGACAAACCGGGCAAGGGCGCCTTTTACGCCACGCCGCTGCACGCCCTGCTGCAAGGCCGCGGCATCACCCACCTGGTCTTCATGGGCGTGACCACCGAGGTCTGCGTGCAGACCTCGATGCGCGAGGCCAACGACCGCGGCTACGACTGCCTGCTGGTCGAGGACGGCACCGCCAGCTACTTCCCCGAATTCAAGCAGGCCACCCTGGACATGGTCCGCGCCCAGGGCGCCATCGTCGGCTGGACCAGCCCCGCCGCCCCCCTGATCGAAAGCCTCTACGCATGAACACCCCCGTCACCCTGGCCGACTGGCGCGCCGCCTATGCGGCCGGCACCCGGCCCGCCGCCCTGCTGGGCGCGCTGCTGGCCCGCATGGCGCCCGACGACCCGGCCTGGATCGCCCGGCTGGACGCCGCCGGCCTGGCCGCCGAGCTGGCCCGGCTGGACGGCCTGGACCCGGCGCAGGCGCCGCTCTGGGGCATTCCCTTCGCGGTGAAGGACAACATCGACGCCGCGGGCTGGCCCACCACGGCCGCCTGCCCGGCCTTCGCCCACACCGCCGAAGCCGACGCCACCGTGGTGGCCCGGCTGCGCGCAAAGGGCGCGGTGCTGGTGGGCAAGACCAACCTCGACCAGTCGCCACC
>NZ_BADL01000579.1 GCF_000333615.1 Ideonella sp. B508-1
CGGCGGGCCAGCTCGTCCGGGGTGCGCCGGCCTGGTGCTCGGCCTGCAGGACCTGCAGCCAGCCCAGCAGGCCGGTGGAGAGCGAGCGCCCGGCCTGCTCGCCGGCGCGGGTGGCACCGCCCTCTTCCAGCGCGTACTTGTTGGCGTAGCCGCGCGGGGTGACCATGCGGCCCTCGCGCACAAAGGTCTGGCTGTTGCCGATCAGCACGGTGCTGAGCATGCCGATGTCGGCCTCGGCCATCTGGTCCAGCGTGGTGAAGGTGATCTGCTCGCGGCGGCGGTAGGCGCTCTTGACGATGGCCACCGGCGTGTCCGGGCGGCGGTGGCGCAGCAAGAGCTGCTGGGCCTGCACGATCTGCTGGGTGCGCCGACCGCTCTTGGGGTTGTAGAGCGCGACGACGAAGTCGGCCTGGGCCACCGCGTCCAGCCGGCGGGCGATGACCGGCCAGGGGGTGAGCAGGTCCGACAGCGAGATGGCGCAGAAGTCGTGGGTCAGCGGCGCGCCGACGAGCGCAGCACAGCTGTTGAGCGCCGAGGCGCCGGGCACGATCTCGACGGCGATGCCCGAGTCGGGCGTCCAGCCGGCCTCGAACAGCACCTCGTAGGTGGGGCCGGCCATGCCGTAGACGCCGGCATCGCCCGAGGACACCAGCGCCACCTTCTTGCCGGCGCGGGCCCGGTCCAGGGCCTCGATGGCGCGGTCGAGCTCCTCGGTCATGCTCTTGCGGATAACCTCCTTGCCCTCGATCAGGTCGGCCACCAGCTTGATGTAGGTGACGTAGCCGATGATGGTGTCGGCCTCGGCGATGGCCGCGCGGGCGCGGCCGGTCATGTGCTCCACGCTGCCGGGGCCGATGCCCACCAGCATGATCTTGCCCGCGGGCGCGGCCGTCTCAATCACATCGTTCATGCGTTCTCTCCGGGGTTCATGGGTTCGGCCCGGGCCACCGACACGGTGGCGTTGCGGCCATCGGCGCCCTTCACGCGCAGCTTCTCCAGCAGCAAGGCCTCGGGGCCACGGGCACCGGCCACCAGCAGGGCCGCGGCCTCGCTGACCGAGGGGGTGCCGGTGTGGCGGCGCACGGTCTCGGACGGGTTGGGCACGGGCACCGCCGCCAGCGCCTGGGGCGTGAAAAAGCGCAGCGGCCAGCCGCGATCGCAGGCCAGGGCCAGCATGCCGATCTCGTCGGCCTTGAGGTCGATGCTGCCCATGCCCACCACCTGCAGCTCGGCCCAGCCGTGGCGCAGACGCACCTCCACCAGGGCGCGGGTCACCGCCTGCTCGAAGGTGTCCAGCGGCGTGCCGCGGTCGCAGCCCAGGCCCAGGGCGATCCTCATGCCCGGTCCTCCAGCGGCGGTCGATAGACCACCAGACGCTGGTCCAGCCACTGCCACAGCGTGGGCGGCACCGGCGCGTGGGTGACCCAGAGCACGGCGGCATAGCGGTCCAGTTCCACCGCCTCGAAACGGTCGAAGCGGTGGATGTGGGCCGGCAGCGGCGTGGGCCGGGTCCACCAGTGCGGGCTGCCGGCCTCCTGCACAAAGGCCACCGGCTCCTCGTTGACCACCGCCGCCGAGACACGGGTGATGTTGAGCTTGGGGGCCTCCACGGTCCAGCCCAGCTCGCGGCCCAGGATGTCCACCGGAATCGTCTTGCCCACGTCGGAGGCGGTGGTCAGCACCGGCGTGGCGCCCAGCAGCGCGGCCACGGCCTCGGCCATGGCGTTGGCGCCGCCCACATGGCCCGAGAGCACCGGGATGACGAACTGAGCGGCGTCGTCCACCACCAGCACGCCGGGATCCTCGTCCTTGCTCTTGAGGTGCGGGGCGATCAGGCGCACCACCGCGCCCAGCGAGACGAAGAAGACGATCTGGTCGTAGTGCGCGAACAGGCCGGGCACCTCGTCCTTGAAGGCGCCCTCGTAGGCGCGCACCGGATTGAGCTGGCCGGCGAGGGCGGCGGCGAACTTGGCCGCCACGCAGACCTCGGCCGCGGGCAGCTGCCGCGCCAGGGCCGCGGCCTGGGCAGCGCCGTGCTTGGTCAGGGCCACCAGGACCACACGGGGCAGCGAAGATGAAGGCGACAGGTCGTTCATGGGGTGATGAGGGCGTTCGGGGTGGGCGGCGTCTTCTTCAGACAGCCGCGGATGCGCTCGCCGCGCTGGCGCTGCCCATGGCGCACCAGCAGCAGCGACAGGTAGCTGACCGGTTGGCCGCGCAGGGCCAGCATCTCGGCGCCGCGGTACACCCGCTCGTCCGGGGCGCCGCAGCGCTCGATGAAGTCGGCCCCGGCCAGCAGGCCACGCGCGATCAGCCAGTCGAAGATCGGCTCGATCAGCGGCTTGACCTTCAGCAGCACCAGGGTGTCGAACTCGGGCAGCAAGCGGTCCAGCGCATCCACGCCGTAGGCCGCGGGCACGATGGCCACCGTGTCGTCCTGCTCGGACAGCGGCCGGCCCAGGCGCGCACAGGCCGCCGTGAAGGCGTTGACGCCAGCCAGGGTTCGCACCGACAGGCCCGGCACCTGGGCCTGCAGCGTGCGGGCCAGGTGGCCGAAGGTGGCGTAGGTGCTGGCGTCGCCCTCCACCAGAAAGAGCACGTCGCGCCCGGCCTGCAGCCAGGGCAGCACCGTCTCGGCCGCGCGCTGCCAGTGGCGCAGCAGCTTCTCGGCGTCGTGCGTCATGGGGAACAGCAGGGCCTGGTGCTCGGCCGGCGGCGTCAGGCCCGCGCGCTGGGCGATGTCGAAGGCGTAGCTGGGCGTCTTGGTGCTGCGGGCCGGGTAGACCCACACCACCTCTTGGCGCTGCAGCTGGGCCCAGGCCGCACGGGTGATCAGCTCCGGATCGCCCGGCCCCAGGCTGACGCCGATCAGGGTGCCGTGGGTCACGGGGACCGTCATGTGCTCGCCTCCTCAGGCGCGGTGCCGCGCTGGGCGCAGACGATCCACACCGGGTTCTCGGCCGCCATGCGGTGCATCTGCAGAATCGGCTTGCTGCGCGCCGCCTGCAGCTGCAGCACATCCCAGACCGCCCCAGCGTCGGTCAGGGCCTGCGTCGCGGTGGCAAGGTTCTCCAGCGTCACGAAGTTCATCACCAGCCAGCCGCCGGGGCGCAGGCGGGCCAGGCACAGCGTGATCAACCCGGCCAGCTCGCCGCCGGAGCCGCCGATGAACACCGCATCCGGGTCGGGCCAGCGGTCCAGGTGTTCGGGCGCCTTGCCGTGCACCAGGGTGTGGTTGCTCAGGCCCATGGCGGCGCGGTTGCGCGCGGCGATGGCCACATCGTCGGCGTTCTTCTCGATGGCCCAGACATGGCCCTGCGGGCACAGGCGCGCGGCCTCCAGGCCCACCGAGCCGCTGCCCGCGCCGATGTCCCAGACGCGGCTGTCGGCGCACAGTTGCAGCCGCGCGAGGCTGACGGCGCGCACCTCCTGCTTGGTGATCAGTCCCTTGTCGGGCTGGCGCTGGGCATAGGCCGCATCGGCCAGGCCGAAACGCACGGCGGGCTGGCGCGGCTGCACCCGCCACAGCAGCAGCACATTGGGGTCGGCAAAGCGCAGCGTGGCGGCCTCGGCCGCACTCAGACCGCTGCGCACCCGCTCGCCCGGTTGCAGCAGGCATTCGGCCACCGCCAGCTGGAAGTCCTCGCCCAGGCCCTCGGCCAGCAGCAGGCGGGCCACCCGGTCGGGGCTGTTGTCCGGGCTGGTGAGCACCAGCAGGCGGTCGTGCTGGCGCAGGGCCTGGGCCAGCCGATACAGGCCGTGGCCGGGCTCGGCGCCCGCCGCCCATTCGCCGGCATCGCAGCCATGGATGGAGACGATGGTGGCGTCCTGCCAGGCCAGGCCGATGCGGGCGCAGGCCAGCTGCAGCGTGGAGCGGTTGGGCAGCACCTCCAGCGCGTCCAGACACAGGCGCGCGCCCAGGTAGGCGGCGATGCCGTGGCACAACGGGTCGCCGCTGGCCAGCACCACCACCCGCAGGCCCTCGGCCCGGGCCGCGTCCACCCAGCCGGGCACCTGGGCCAGCGCGCCGCCCAGGTCGCGCTGGCGCGCCTCGGGGCGGATCTCCGCGGCCAGGGTCTGCAGCTGCCGGGTCGCGCCGATCACCAGATCGGCCGTGCGCAGATGGGCCAGGGCCGTGGCGTCCAGGCTGGCGGCACCGTCGTCCAGCACGCCGATCACGCGGCAGGGGTTGGGGTCGCGGAACCCCGGTTCCAGGGAGTCTTTCATGGGCATCTCAACAACAGGGGGCAGAAGCGGCTTCGGCCAGCTTCCGGCCCTCGAAATCACAGACCAGCACCTGCAGGCGGAAGCGCCCGCCGTAGCGGGCCGGGTCGCTCAGGGTGGCCACCACGGCCTGGGCCAGGCGGGTGTGGAAGGCGTCGACCCGGCCCAGCGCTGCCATGCGCTCGGCGGCGAAGCGGGCGGTCTCGGCAGCGGCGATGGCCGCGCATTCGTCGGGCGGCGCGCCCACCTCGGCCGCCAGCCTGGCCAGCAGCGCGGTGTCCACCTCGGCCCGGTTGGCGTGGGTGATGGTCTCGCCCTGGGCGATCTTGGTGAGCTTGCCCACCATGCCGGCAATGACCACCTCGCGCAGGCCGCGGGCCACCGCCTCGTCCAGGGCGTAGCGCAGGAAGTCACCCATCTGCACAAAGCAGGTGGCAGGCAGCTGTGGCCGCTCGGCCATCGCGAACTTCTCGGTGCGCCCGCCGGTGGTGAGCACCACCACGCCGTGCGGCAGCGTGGCCGCCAGCTGCACGCCCTGCACCACGCTGGCCCGCCAGGCCGAGGTGCTGTAGGGCTTGACGATGCCGGTGGTACCCAGGATGGAGATGCCGCCCAGGATGCCCAGCCGGGCGTTGTGGGTCTTCTTCGCCATCTCCTCGCCCTGCGGCACGGAAACGGTGACCTCCAGCCCATCCTGCGCCAGCAGGTCGGCCGCGACCTCGCGCAGGTTGTCCTCGATGTTGCGGCGGGGCACCGGGTTGATGGCCGGGCCGCCCACCTCGAGGCCCAAGCCCGCCATGGTCACCGTGCCCACGCCCACGCCGCCGCACAGCATCACCACGCCGGCCTGGCCCGGCAGGCGGCGCAGGTCCACGGTGAGATGGGCGCCGTCGGTGCAGTCGGGGTCGTCGCCCGCGAACTTGACCACCATGGCGTGAGCGCCCTGCCCGTCC
>NZ_BADL01000578.1 GCF_000333615.1 Ideonella sp. B508-1
CCGTCGAAGGGCGGATCGTGCGGCTGCAGCAGGGGCACATCGGCCTGGCCGTAGCAGGTGCCGGCCGGCAGGTTCACGCGGGTGTGGCGAACGAGGATCAGGGCCATGGGTTCAGGGCCAGCGGCTCAGGTGTTCCACCGCCGGCGGCACCGACAACAGGGACAGCAGCACCACCAGCTCGGTGATCTGCTGGGTGGCGCCCAGCGCATCGCCCACATAACCGCCCAGGCGACGGCGCAGGTAGCGGATGGCGAACCAGGCCACCAGGGCGGCCGACACCGCAGCCGACAGCCCCGGCAGGCCCAGCAGTGCGGCCGGCAGCAGGGCCACGATGGAGGCGAAGACCAGCGGCCCGCGGGCCACGCCTTGCGCGATGGGCTTGGACTTGGACAGCGCGTCTTCACGCACATAGTCCAGCCGCGCCATGATCCACAGCACGCCCCAGCGGCTCAGGGTGTGGGCGGCAATGGTCACGCCCAGCACCGGCCACAGGCCCCAGGCCCGCTCGGCCAGCAGGCTCAACAGTTGCGTCTTCAGGCCCAGGGTGATGACCACGCCCAGCGTGGCGTAGCTGCCCACCCGCGAGTCCTTCATGATGGCCAGCACCTGATCGCGCTGCCAGCCGCCGCCGAAGCCGTCGCAGCTGTCGGCCAGACCGTCTTCGTGGAAGGCGCCGGTCAGCAGCACGCCCGCGGCGATGGCCAGCCAGGCCGCCACGCCGGGCGTCCACAGCTGGTTGGCGCCCCACAGCACCGCGCCCACCACCGCGCCCACCACCCAGCCCACGCTGGGAAAGTGGCGGGCCGAGGCATTGAGCTGCGCAGCCGAACAGCCCACCCAGGCGGGCACCGGCACGCGGGTGAAGAACTGCAGCGCGCCTGAAGAACAGGCGCAGTTCGCCCCGCAGCGCGCCTTCCTGGCGCGGGGTCTCGGGCCCCGGTGCGGTGCTGTTCATGCGCCCTCGCCTTCCTCGCCCTTCCAGCGGCTGTCATGCCAGACCAGGGCCAGCGCGGCCTGGGCGTCGGGCGACTGGGTGGACACGCGCACCCAGCCCGGCAGGCCGAAGGAGCTGGCGTCGCGCAGCTTGAGGCCGGCGCTGCGCAGCTGGCGCAGGCGCAGTTCCAGCAGGCGGGCCGGCAGCGGCGGGCGCGCCAGCCAGAAGGGGGTGACCGTGGCGCGCTGGGCCCAGCCCAGGTCGCCCAAGAGGTGGCGTTGCATGGTGCGCCATTGTTCCAGGGTGCGGCGGCTGTCCGCCAACCAGGCCTGCACCGCCTCGCCCCACCAGGCCAGCAGCATCTGCTCGCCCTCGGCCGACAGCACCCAGCTGGGCGCCAGCGCCCGCAGCCGCTGGCCCAGGCCCTCGGCGGCCTCGGTGGGCGCCAGCACGTAGCCGGCGCGGATGCCCGTCAGCCCCAGCGCCTTGTTGGGCGACCACAGCTGCCAGGCCCGCGCGGCCATGCCGGGCAGGATGGGGTCGCCGCCCTCCAACCGCAGCGGCTCGTAGGCACGGTCCAGCACCAGCCAGTGGCCCTTGGCCCAGGCGACCTCGGCCAGCGACTGCCAGAAGCTGTGCGGCAGGCTGACCCCGGTGGGGTTGCAGGGCTCGTTGAGCCAGACCAGGGCCGGGTGGTGGGCGCGGTCCAGCGCCTCCAGCAGCGTGGCCGGCGCCGGCCAGCCATGCACCTTCAGCCCCAGGGCATAGGCCGCGGCGGCGTAGTCGCCATAGCCAGGCGCGGGCACCCAGGCCTCGCCCAGGCCCTGCAGATGGGCCAGCAGGGTCAGGCGGCGGATGGCCTCGCTGCTGCCGGCGGTGGGCAGCACACGGTGGGCGGGCAGGCCGTGGTGGGCGGCCAGCCGCTCGCACAGGCGGCCGTAGTGCGGGTCGGGGTAGCGGCGCCGGTCGGTGGCGGCCAGGGCGTTCACCAGCGCCTCGGGCAGGGGCAGCGGATTGGCGTTGGTGGAGAAGTCGTACAGGATGGCCGGCCCGCCATCGGGGCCGCCGTGCTCGGGCCAGGGCATGGGGGCAAGGTTCATGCGCGTGCTCCGCCCAGCCACCACATCCCGCCCCACAGCCAGGCCAGGCCCGCCAAGGCGGCCAGGCCACCCACCACGCGGCCGCACCAGCGCAAGGCCTGCGGCACATCGGCCGCCGCCGGCACGGGGTGGCCCTCGTTCAGCACATAGACGCCAGGCTTGCCCAGCCGGCGGCCCAGCAGCAGGGCCAGCGCGCCCATGGGCCAGCCGCTGTTGGGCGAGGCGGTGCGCCGGGCCTGGCCGCGCAGCACAGACGCGCCCGGCCAGCGGCCGGCCGCCGCGCACAGGGCCAGCGCCGTCAGGCGGGCGGGCAGCCAGTTGAGCACATCGTCCGCGCGGGCGGCCCACTTGCCGCCCCACTCGCGGTGGTCGCGGTAGCCCCACATCGCATCGGCGGTGTTGGCAAAGCGGTAGAGGGCCGCGCCCGGCAGGCCGGCCACGGCAAACCAGAACAGCGGCGCCAGCACCGAATCGCTGAGGTTCTCGGCCAGGGTTTCCAGCGCGCTCTCGCGCACCTCGTCGGCGCTCAGCCGGTTCACCGGCCGGCTCACCAGCCAGGACAGGCGCTGGCGCCCCTCGGCCAGCGAGCGGTCCAGCGCGGCCTGCACCGCGCCCACCTCGTCGCGCAGCATGCGCCAGGCCAGCAGGGGCTTGAGCAGCACGCCCAGCAGCAGGCCCTGGGCCAAGCTGCGCCAAAGCTCGGCCCCCAGCCAGGGGGACGACAGCAGGCCGGTCTGCAAGAGGCCGTACACCCCCGTCACCGCGGCAGCGCCCAGCCCCCAGGCCAGCGCGCCCGCCACGAAAGCCCGGCGTGGCGCCAGCGGCCACAGCCGGGGGCCGACGGCGCCCAGGGCCCGGCCCATGGCCACCACCGGGTGCCAGCGCGCGGGGGGCTCGCCCAGCACCCGGTCCCAGACCAGGGCCACGAGCACGGCCAGGCCCAGCACCGGCCAGGAAAGATCGGGGCCGATCACGCCGCGCGGTCTCCTTCCAGGCCCAGGGTCTCGTCGTCGGCGGCGGTGGCCGCGCAGCCCGGTCCCTGGTGGAACACCCGTTCGCTCACCGGGCGGCCGCCCAGCAGGTGTTCTTCGATGATGCGGTCCATGGTCTCGGGAGTGACGTTGTCGTACCAGGTGCCGTCGGGCTGCACGCAGAGGATGGGGCCGCCCTTGCACGCGGCAAAACAACTCACCGGGCTGCGCTTGAC
>NZ_BADL01000577.1 GCF_000333615.1 Ideonella sp. B508-1
GGGCGATGGGCTCGAACTGCTGAACGGCGCCCACAGAGCCAGGCTGTCGTCGGGCTGGCCGCCCACGCTGGCGGCCACCAGCACCTGGGGCTGGGCGGCCAGCACCGCCTCGGGGCTGACGGTGGGCACCAGCGCGGTCTGCTGGGCAAACACATTGACGCCGCCGCACAGGCGGATGGCGTCGCTGATCAGGTGTTGCTTGTTCAGCGTGAGCAGCGGCTGCTGCCACACCTGGTAGAAGACCTTGAGCGGCGTGCGCCGGCTGTAGCGGGCCCGCAGCGTCGTCACCCGCTTGGCGTAGGTGTTGGCCGCGGCATTGGCCACGTCCTCGGTGCCGGCCAGCACGCCCAGGCGGCGGATGCCCTCGCCCACGTCTTCCAGGGCGTGCGCCTCGCTGTGGAAGAGCGGGATCTTCAGCGCCCGCAGGCGCTCGATCTGCCGGGCCGAGCTGCCGTGCATCCATACCACGATCAGGTCGGGCTTGAGGGCGACGATGCGCTCCAGGTCCAGCGCATGGGCGTCACCCACCTGCGGCAGGGCCTTGGCCTCGGGCGGGTAATCGGCATAGCGCACGGTGGCCACGATGCGACTGCCGGCGCCGGCCGCGTAGAGCAGCTCGGTGGTGTGCGGCGCCAGGCTGATGATGCGCCGCGCGGGCGCGGGCAGCGTCACGGTGCGGCCGTCATCGTCCTGGGCGCTGACGCTGGCCCGGGCGGGGCCGCTCAACACCATCGTGGCGGCCAGCAGGCCGGCACAGCACAAACTCAGCGTCTTCATCTCACCCCTTGAGCGGCAGCACGCAGCCCGCCATCACAAAACGCACCCGGGCGCACTGCGCGGCCAGGGCCTGGTGCAGGCGGCCGCTTTCATCGACGAACAGGCGGTTGACCGCCCCTAGCGGCACGATGCCGTGGCCCACCTCGTTGCCGATCAGCAGCACCGGGGCCCGCAGCCGGGGCAGCACGGCCAGCAGGGCCGCGCGGCCGGCCTGCCAGCGCGGGCCGGGCTGCAGGGCGCGCACGCTGTCCAGGTCCAACTCCGGCGGCAGATCGGCCAGCAGCAGGTTGGTGAGCCACAGGGTCAGGCAGTCGACCAGCAGCAGGCGCTGCGGGCCGTCCGCCGCGGCCAGGGCTTCGGCCAGCGCCAGCGGCGCTTCCACCGTCTGCCAGCCGGCCGGGCGCTGGGCCTGGTGGGCGGCAATGCGGGCCCGCATCTCCTCGTCGCGGGCCTCGCCGGTGGCGATGACCACCACCTCGCGGCCGGGGGCCTCGGCGGCCCAGGCGCTGGCCTGGCGCTCGGCCCAGGCGCTCTTGCCGGAACGGGCGCCGCCCAGGATCAGGGTGTGTTCGGCCATGGGGCGGTCTTCATGCATTGAGGGCGCGCAGCGCCCAGCCGCCACCGGGCAGCGGGTCCAGCCAGGTCAGGCCGCCGAAGTCCAGGGACACCGGCGCCTGCTGCGGATCGGCCGACGCCACCCAGCCCTGGGCCGCGCCCAGCGCCACGCGCAAGGGCCCGGCATGGGCCACCACCAGCACCGCCTGGCCGGGCTGGCTGGCAGGGGCGTGCAGCGCGGCCAGGGCGGCCTGCACTCGGGCGATCAGGGCGTTCTGCGTCTCGCCGCCGGGCGGGGCGCGGTGGTGGGTGTCCGCCGCCCAGGGGTCGCTCTCCGCGCGGGGGATGTCGTCCCAGCGCCGCCCCTCCCAGGCCCCGAAATGCAGCTCCATCCAGCGCGGGTCCACGGCCACAGCCTGGACATGGTCCGCCGCCAGGTGCTGGGCCAGCAGGCGGGCCCGGCTCAACGGGCTGCACACCACCGGGGCCCACCCGAGCATCTGCCCCGATGCGGGTCAACAGCGCGCGCAGGGCCTGGCCCACGCCGTCAAAAGGCGGATCGTGCGGCTGCAGCAGGAGCACATCGGCCTTGACCGTAAAC
>NZ_BADL01000576.1 GCF_000333615.1 Ideonella sp. B508-1
GGCCCGTTCGGGCTGGCAGCAGGCTGGGATGACATGACGGGGCCGAGCGTCGTTTTTGAATTATTCCGGTCGATATCTTTTTCCATTTGGAATATTTCTGTCAAGTGATATATTTTTGGCTGCCCACCCGACCATGACTGAACGCGCCCCCCGCCCGCCCCGCCACCGCACCGACGCGGGCTATGCCCGTGGCGAGGAGACCCGCCGCCGCATCATCGAAGTGGCCCTGCGCCTGTTCGGCGAACGGGGCTTCGAAGGCGCCTCCACCCGTGAGATCGCCAAGGCCGCGGGCGTCAACGCACCGGCCCTGCAGTACTACTTCGACAACAAGGAAGGCGTGTACCGCGCCTGTGCGCAGTACATCGCCGACAGCTCGGCCGCGCATTTCGGGCCGGTGGTAGACCGGGGCCTGGCCATCCTGGAGGACCCGGCGGCCACGCCGGACCAGCTCTTCGAGGCCTTCGGCGAGCTGCTGGACGCGCTGGCCGAATTCCAGCTGCTGCCCGACGATGCGGAGCACCGCCGCCTCTTCCTGGCGCACGAACAGGTCGGCCACCAGGGCCCCAGCGTGCTGTTCGAACTGCTGGACCAGGGCCTGCGCCCGCGCATGGGCGAGATGTCCGCCCGCCTGGTCGCCCGCTACTGCGGCGTGCCGGCCGACGACCCGCTGCTGCCGATGCGGGTGATGATGCTGTGCGGCCAGGTGATGATCTTCTCGTTGGGCCGGCGTTCGCTGCTGGCCAAGCTGCGCTGGGACCGCTTCGGCCCCGAACAGTTGACCACCATCAAGCAGGCCGCCCGCCAGCACAGCCGGCTGTTGATGGACGCCTGGCGGGCCGAAGCACAGGGCTGAACGCCGGCTTTTGCTCGACAAGCCCTGCCCGCCTCAAGCACAATCGCGCCTCAACGCAATCGACCGGCCCCTGGCCGGACGACGCGGGATCGGGAGAGTCCGCACCTGGCCACCACGGCTCGGGTCGGCGCCGAAGGAGCAACCACCCCGGAAACTCTCAGGCTCATGGACCGGTCCCACGAAGCAACTCTGAAGAGCGTTCGGCGCACACGTCCGCCGGCTGCACCGAAGGAGCAAGCGTTGCCGGCCCATGGCCCGGCGGCGTGAATCTCTCAGGTTCCGAACAGAGGGGGTGTCTGGTGCACACAGCCGTGCACCGGTCCCCACCCCTCGACGTCGGAGTCCTGTCATGCGCCAAGCCCATCTCGCCGTCCTCGGAGGCGGCATCACCGGTGTGACCACCGCCTACGCGCTGTCCCTGCGCGGTTTTGCCGTCACGCTGTACGAACGCCACCGCTATGCGGCGATGGAAACCTCCTTCGCCAACGGCGGCCAGCTCTCGGCCTCCAACGCCGAGGTCTGGAACCTGCCGGCCACCGTGCTCAAGGGCCTGAAGTGGATGCTGCGGGCCGATGCACCGCTGCTGGTGTCGCCCACGCCCGGCTGGCACAAGCTCTCGTGGTTTGCCGAGTTCATCGCCGCCATGCCGCAGTACGAGCGCAACACCATCGAAACGGCCCGCCTGGCCATTGCCGCGCGCCAGCACCTGTTCGCCTGGGCCGAGGCCGAGGGCATAGCCTTCGACCACAAGCGCGAAGGCATCCTGCACATCTACCGCGACAAGGCCGGCTTCGACCACGCCGCCAAGGTCACCGCGCTGCTGGCCCGCGGCGGGCTGGACCGCCGGGCCGTCACGCCCGAGGAAATCAAGTCCATCGAGCCCACACTGGCCGGCCGGTACCACGGCGGCTTCTACACGCCCAGCGACAGCACCGGCGACATCCACCGCTTCACCTTCGGCCTGGCCCAGGCGGCCCAGCGCCGCGGCGTGGAATGCCTGTACGAGCAGCAGGTCAGCCAGCTGCGGCCCGAGGCCGGCGGCGGTGTCACCATCAGCGCCACCGGCCCCGAGGGCGAGCCCAGCCAGCGCCGCTTCGACGGCGTGGTGGTGTGCGCCGGTGTGGCCAGCCGCGGCTTCGCGGCCCAGCTGGGCGACCGGGTGAACGTCTACCCGGTCAAGGGCTACTCCATCACCGTGCACCTGGACGACGAGGCCAGCCGCGCGGCCGCCCCCAACGTCAGCCTGCTGGACGACGAGACCAAGCTGGTCAGCAGCCGCCTGGGGCCGGACCGCTTCCGCGTGGCCGGCACGGCCGAGTTCGCGGGCGAGAACCGCAACATCCGCGCCGACCGCATCCGGCCGCTGGTCGACTGGGTGCGCCAGTGCTTCCCCGGCGTGGACACGCGCCGCGTGGTGCCCTGGGCCGGCCTGCGGCCGATGATGCCCAACATGATGCCGAAGGTGGGCAAGGGCCGCGCACCCGGCGTGTTCTACAACACCGGGCACGGCCACCTGGGCTGGACGCTGTCGGCCGTGACCGCCGACATGGTGGCGGCCAACGTCGCCTCGGCCTTGGGCTGAAACGGTTGACGCAGCCGATCCCGCGTGATCGGGCGGCTGCGGTCCCTATCCCGCGGTGCCAGCTTCTGCCACAGCGGCTTTGAGCAAGGCCATGAAGCGCTGCATGACGGGCGTCACCCGGTCGGGGTCGTACACCCACTCCACCGGAAAGCGCTGACCGACTTCCGCCAGACTCACCAGGCGGATGCTGGGCGGACAGGTGGACGCCATGCTGCTGGGCACGAAGGTGCAGCCCACGCCGGCCGCCACCAGCCCCATCAAGGTGGCCATGTCGCTGCCAGTCTGCTGCACCTGGGGCGTGAACCCGGCCGCCTGGCATTGCGTCGTCAGAAAGCGGTGCTGGGCGGGCGAGCGAATCGGGTCGCACCAGACGAATGGCGTCCCCGCCAAGTCAGCCAGCTTGCGGGGCGGGCGAACCGGCGCCGTGCCCGAAGACGGCATGGCCAACACGAAACGCTCCTTCAGCAGCAGCATGTGGCTCAGGTGCGGCGCCTCCGCCTGCCGCCAGGCCATGATGCCGCCGTCGATCTGGCCCTGCGCAATGGCGGCAGCCTGCTCGACAGACAACATCGGCTCCACCGACAGGCTGACCCGCGGAAGCTCGGCCCGGAAGCGCTGCAGCGCGCCCGCCAGGGCTGGCAGAACCAGGTAATTGGGCAGCGCCCCCACCCGCAACACACCCAGCTCGCCCCGCGATGCGCGCAGCGCCCGGTCCTGGCTTTGCGCCAGCCCCTGCAGCATCCGGCGCGCATCACTCAGGAAGGACTGCCCGGCCGCAGTCACTTCCACGCCCTTGCTGGTGCGCCGCAGAAGGGGCGTGCCGATGGCTTCCTCGAGTTCGTGAATCTGCCGGGAAAGCGCCGGTTGAACGATGCCGACCACGCGGGCCCCCGCCTGCACGCTGCCCGCCTCGGCCACAGCGACGAAGTAGCGAAGGTGGCGGAATTGGATGTTGCGCATGGCGTGCAGGTCTTGCGTCTGGGTGCGTTCTCGTCGTGCGTTTGTGATGCCTGACAGGCATCACGTGGCGACTTTCATAGCATTGGCCAGCATACCCTGAGCGGCCTACGATGCCCTTTGCCGAGTCCCTCCACGCCCTGACGTCCTGCCTGCCCGCCATGCCATTGCACATCCGCACGCCCTATCTGCGTTCATCGCCCCTGTCTCAGCATCAGGATGTGTGGTTGAAGCTGGAAGCCCTGCAGCCCTGCGGCTCCTTCAAACTGCGCGGTGTGGGCGCCTTGTGCGAAGCCCGCCTGGCCCAGGGGGCACGGGGCTTCATCTCGTCCTCAGGAGGCAACGCCGGCATTGCTGCCGCCTATGCAGGCCGCGCCCTGGGCGTGCCGGTGCGGGTGGTGGTGCCAGAGACCACCTCGGCCCGGGCCCGTCAGATCATTCTGGACACCGGCGCCCAGTTGACGGTGCACGGCCGCCACTGGGCCGAGGCCCACGCACGGGCCGAAGAACTGACCGGGCCGCAAGACGCCTTCGTGCATCCCTTCGATGACCCCCTGCTCTGGCAGGGCCACGCCAGCCTGGTAGACGAGATGGCCGGACAGGGCCCCCAACCGGACGTGGTGCTGCTGTCCGTCGGCGGGGGCGGCCTCTTGTGCGGTGTGCTGGAGGGCCTGTGGCGCAACGGCTGGTCCGACGTCCCCGTCCTGGCGGTCGAGACCGCCGGCGCCGACAGCTTCGCCGCATCGCTGAAGGCAGGCCATCCGGTGGCCCTGCCCCAGATCACCAGCATCGCCACCACCTTAGGAGCCCAACAACCCTGCGATGAGGCGGTGCGCCGGGCACAGCGCCATCCGGTGCAGTCCCTGGTGGTGAGCGACGCCCAGGCCGTCGCTGCAGCGGTTCGGTTCATGGACGAGCACCGGTTGGTGGTGGAGCCCGCTTGCGGTGCCGCCCTGGCCGCGCTGGCCAAGGGCCACCCCTTGCTGGATGCGGCGCGGTCCATCGCGGTCGTGGTTTGCGGCGGTGTGACCACGCCCGACACCGAGCTGCGGGCGCTGCACACCCGCCTGTCGGCCGCAGGCTGAGCAAGCCCGCGCGGGCCGAACCAACACCCATCGGCCGGCCCAAACAGCGGCTTTGTCCCTCCCACCGGGGCAGACCGTGGCAAGGTGCCGCGCGCCAGCCACCGTCCCGCGAGAGTTCAATGGACAATCGCGCATGACCCGCACCGACACGACCGGCGCTCCCGCGCCCGCCGCCGCCTCCTTCGCCAGCCTGCCCCTGCCCCCGGCCATGCAGGCCAATCTGCAGCAACTGGGCTACCTGGCGATGACGCCCATCCAGGCGGCCAGCCTGCCGCTGGCCCTGGCCGGCGCCGACCTGATCGCCCAGGCCAAGACCGGCAGCGGCAAGACCGCCGCCTTCACCCTGCCCCTGCTGGCCAACCTGAACCCGCGCCGCTTTGCCGTGCAGGCCCTGGTGCTGTGCCCCACCCGCGAGCTGGCCGAACAGGTCACGCAGGAGATCCGCCGCCTGGCCCGGGCCGAGGACAACATCAAGACCCTGACCCTGTGCGGCGGCGCGCCCATCCGCAACCAGCTGGCCAGCCTGGCGCACGGCGCCCACATCGTGGTGGGCACGCCCGGCCGCATCCTGGACCACCTCTCGCGCGACACGCTGGCGCTGGACGCCCTGAACACCCTGGTGCTGGACGAGGCCGACCGCATGCTGGACATGGGCTTCGCCGAGGACATCGCCCAGGTGGTGGAACGCTGCCCCAAGGCGCGCCAGACCCTGCTGTTCTCGGCCACCTACCCCGAGGGCGTGGCCAAGCTGGCCGGGCGCTTCATGCGCGACCCGAAGGAGGTGAAGCTCACCGAGCGCCACGCCGAGACCAAGATCCGCCAGCAGTTCTATGAGGTGAAGGACAGCGAGCGCCTGCACGCGGTGAGCCTGCTGCTCAAGCACTTCCGTCCGGTCAGCACCCTGGCCTTCTGCAACACCAAGCAGCAATGCCGCGACCTGGTGGCCGTGCTGCAGGCCCAGGGCTTCACCGCGCTGGAGCTGCATGGCGACCTGGACCAGCGCGAGCGTGACCAGGTGCTGGTGCGCTTTGCCAACCGCAGCTGCAGCGTGCTGGTGGCCACCGACGTGGCCGCCCGCGGCCTGGACATCGCCCAGCTCGAGGCCGTCATCAACGTGGACATCACCCCCGACCCCGAGGTGCATGTGCACCGCGTGGGCCGCACCGGCCGGGCCGATGCCGAGGGCTGGGCCTTCAGCCTGGCCAGCCTGGACGAGATGGGCAGCGTGGGCCGCATCGACGAGATGCAGGGCCGCCCCAGCGAATGGCACCCCTTGAGCGAACTGGCCGACGCCGCCGACGCCCCGCCCCTGCTGCCGCCGATGGTGACGCTGCAGATCCTGGGCGGCCGCAAGGAGAAGATACGCCCCGGCGACGTGCTGGGCGCGCTGACCAAGGACCTGGGCTTTGACGGCAAGAAGATCGGCAAGATCAACGTCAACGACTTCTCCACCTATGTGGCGGTGGACCGCAGCATCGCCGACGCCGCGCTGCGCGGACTGTCGGCCGGCAAGGTCAAGGGCCGTTCGGTGAAGGTGAGGCCGCTGTGAGCGAGTCGCCGATGAATACGCCCGTGAACACGCCCGAGGTGGCCGGCTGGGACGCCCTGGGCCTGGCGCCCCGGCTGCTGCGCGCCGTCCAGGCACTGGGCCTGGACGCTCCCACCCCCGTGCAGGCCGCGGCCATTCCGGCCGCCCTGGCCGGGCGGGACGTGCTGGCCTGCGCGCCCACCGGCTCGGGCAAGACGGCCGCCTACGCCCTGCCCCTGCTGCAGCGCCTGGCCGCCCACGCCCCCATCGGCAAGCGCCGGCCCCAGGCCCTGGTGCTGGTGCCCACCCGCGAGCTGGCCGCCCAGGTGGGCGAAACCCTGCAGGCCCTGACCGAGCACGGGCCCACCCCGGTCAAGCTCAGCGTGCTCTACGGCGGCGTGTCCATCAACCCGCAGCTGATGGCCCTGCGCGGCGGCGCCGACGTGGTGGTGGCCACCCCGGGCCGCCTGCTGGACGTGCTGGACCACAACGGCCTGCGCCTGGACGACGTCGCCACCCTGGTGCTGGACGAGGCCGACCGCCTGCTGGACAGCGGCTTTGCCGAGGAGCTGGCCCGCGTGCTGCGCGCCCTGCCGAGCAAGCGCCAGAACCTCCTGTTCTCGGCCACCTTTCCGGCCGAGGTGGACGCGCTGGCCCAGCGCCTGCTGCACGACCCGCTGCGGGTGGCGCTGGCCCACCAGGCCGCCGGCAGCCTCACTGATGCGGCTGCCGATGCCGACGAGGCCGGAGAAGCGGTCGAGCGCCGCCTGACCGAACGCGCCATCGAGGTGGACAGCACCCGCCGCACCCCGCTGCTGCGCCACCTGATCGACCAGGAAGGCTGGCCGCGGGTGATGGTCTTCGTCGCCACCCGCTACGCCTGCGACCACGTGGCCGACAAGCTGCGCCGCGCCGGCCTGACGGCCGAAGCCTTCCACGGCGACGCCAGCCAGGGCGCCCGCACGCGTCTGCTGGCCGCCTTCAAGGCGGGTGAGCTGCAGGTGCTGGTGGCCACCGACCTGGGTGCACGCGGCATCGACATTGCTCAGCTGCCGGTGGTGGTGAACTACGACCTGCCCCGCGCTGCGGCCGACTACGTGCACCGCATCGGCCGCACCGCCCGCGCCGGTGCCAGCGGCCTGGCCATCAGCTTCATCAGCCCCGCCACGGAAGCCCACTTCCGTCTGATCGAAAAGCGCCAGGGCCGGCGCGTGCCGCGCGAGCGCATCACCGGCTTCGACGTGACCGAGACCGCCCCAGCCGGCGCCGCCACCGGCGGCATCAAGGGCAAGCGGCCGAGCAAGAAGGACAAGCTGCGGGCGGCCGCGTCGAGCTCATCGGGTCACTGATCGGCAGCCGAAATTCCATCGGAATCTGGATCCGCAGTTGATCCCGCAAGAGAGCAATGAATGTTTTTTAAAATCATCCACTTGCGTATTCTTTTGTAATACGCAAAATGCTGCGAATGTACGATCACCCTTCGCAGATGGAACCCCTGCTGCCCCGCGACGGGCAGGCAGACGAGGTGCTGGGGCTGGCACACGACCTCCGCACCGAGGCGGCCCGCCTGACGGGCGCCTGCCAGAACGGGGTCAGCCAGGAATTGGCCCGGCTGCTGCGGTCAATGAACTCGTACTACTCCAACAAGATCGAGGGCGAGCACACCCGCCCGCTGGAGATCGAGCAGGCCCTGTCCCAGGACTTCTCCAGCGACGCTGAAAAAGCCCGCCTCCAGCGTCTGGCGCTGGCCCACATCGCCACCGAACAATGGATCCAGGAGGAACCCATCGACGTGGCCCAAGCCTATGCGCCGGATTTCCTCTGCCGTATCCACCGCCATCTGTTCGGCCAACTCAGCGATGCCGACCGGATCGTCCGCCTGCACGACCCGCAGGGCGTGGTGAGCGAAGCGCTGGTGGTGACGCCGGGTGAAATCCGCCACCGCGAGGTCCGCATCAAGAACCACGTCGCCCCGGCTGCCTCGGTTCTGCCCGACCTGCTGGCCCGCTGGTCCACGGTGTATGGGCAAGCCCGGCGTGGCGAGTTGCAGATCGTCGCTGCCGCCGCGGCCCACCACCGCCTGGTCTGGATCCACCCTTTCGCCGATGGCAACGGGCGCACAGCCCGTCTGCACAGCCTGGCCGTGCTGGGCGCGCTGGAACTCACCGGCGGGCTGTGGTCGCCTCTGCGGGGCCTGGCCCGCCAGGCCGAGCGCTACAGCGAAGCCCTGGGCAACGCCGACATGCCACGCATGGGCGACCTGGACGGTCGAGGCCAGCTCAGCGAGCGCATGTTGCTGGCCTGGATCGCGTTCTTCATCGGCATCTGCCTGGACCAGGTGCGCTTCATGTCGCGCATGCTGAACCTGCGCGACATGCAGGACCGCCTCAGTGCCCTGCTGGCGCACGAGGAGCATGTCGTCAAACGCGGGCTGCGCAAGGAGGCCCTGCGTCCGTTGCACTACCTTTTTGCCACGCAAGGCGAGGTCTCCCGCGGAGACTTCGCCAGCATGAGCGGCCTGGGCGAGCGCACCGCCACCACCCTGATCGGCAAGCTGCTGGACGCGGGCCTGCTGCGCTCGGATTCGCCCCGCGGGCCGGTGCGCTTCGGCATCCCGATGGATGCCCTGCGTTTTCTCTTTCCTGCCCTCTGGCCGGAGGCGGAAGCCGATGCGGCCACCGCCAGGCCTTAGCCTGCCAACCGTCAAAGCCGCTGGCGCGGCTTTTGCTGCTCGCGCGAAGGTGAAGCCCTGCCTTTGAGAGGCCCTCGCGGGTCAACAACTCGCAGCTCAACGGCCACACCCTGACCTGCACCGTGCACGGCTGGGTGTTTGACGGCCACAATGGTGAAGTGGCGGTGACCGCTGCGAGGTGGACCTGCCCGCCAAGTGCGAAGGGTTCCGCGCACCGGCTGGTCAATCGCTGGTCGAGGCGCTCCAGAACACCTGGGTCATGCAATCCAGCCCGGACAGCTGGGCCACCAGGGTGTCCAGTTGATCGCCATCGACCGAGGTGGCCGCCAGAATGGCCTCGATCTCCACCGCATCGGTGCCGAAGGCATGCATGTTCAGGTCGCGCAGCGGGTATTCCGCCGTCTCCAGGGCGTCCTCCAGCACCTGCAGAGCTTCACGCTGACGTCCCTTGACGGCGATGACATGCACGGTGTTCGTCACCTCCACGGAGGGGGTGTCCATCGGCTGACGGTTGATGCGATCGACCAGGGGCCGCAGCAGCGTGTTCGCCGCCAGCACCGCGGCCGTGGCCAGCAGGGCCTCGATCAGCAGATCGGCCCCCGCACAGGCACCCACCGCCGCCGAGCCCCACAGAGTGGCCGCAGTGTTGAGGCCACGCACATTGCCTTCCTCGCGCATGATGACCCCCGCACCCAGGAAGCCGATGCCCGACACCACATAGGCCACCACGTGCAGGGCACCGTCGTGCCCGCCCAGGCGGTTGGCCATGTCCACAAAGATGGCCGCACCCACGGCCACCAGCACATTGGTGCGTAAGCCGGCGGTGCGCTGCCTGTGCTGGCGCTCCAGCCCGATCGCTCCACCCAGCAAGAAGGCAGCCGTCAGGCTCAGTGCCGTGTCGGCAGCGGACACGAGGTCGATGTTGTCAATGGCTTGCATGTCAGAAGTTCCACGGCCTGCCCCGGCAAGGGCGCCGCACTCTACCCGAACAAGGTTTCGAATTGATGCAAGCTCAGCGGGCGGCCAAACAGATAGCCCTGGAACTGCGGGCAGCCCATGCCGCGGAGCATGGCCCGCTGGGCCTCGTCCTCGATCCCCTCGGCCAGGGCGGTCATCTGCATCACGCTGGCAATTTCCAGGATCTTCACCAGCAGTTGCTTGCCGGACTCGCTGCGGCTGGCGTCATGCACGAACTGCTTGTCGATCTTGATCTTGCTGAGCGGAAGGGACCGAAGCACCGACAGGGAAGAAAAACCCGTCCCGAAATCATCCAGGGCCCACTCCACGCCTTGGGAACGGATGTTCTCCATGGTCGACCGCACGGTGCCCAAATCGTTCGCCAAGGCGGATTCCGTGAGCTCCAACATCAGCCGCTGCGGGTTCGCGCCCGTCTGCGCCAGCGTCTCCCTGACAACCGCGTTGAAATCTCCACCCGAGAGCTGATGGGCGCTGACATTCACCGAGATTCGGACCCGGGAGAGTTGGGGGTCGTTCTCCCAGGCCTTGAGCTGCCGGCAGGATTCGGCCAGCATCCAGTTGCCCAAGTCATCGATGAGACCCGTCTCTTCCGCCAGGGGAATGAACTTCTCGGGCGTCAGCAATCCCCGCTCCGGGTGTTGCCAGCGCACCAGGGCCTCTGCGCCGAAGATCTGCCCATCGGCATTCACCTGGGGCTGGTAAAAGACCCGGAGTTGGTTGTCCGAAATGGCCATGCCCAAGTCCTTGGCCAGGGGGATTCGGGACATCAAATCCTTGCGGTAAATGCCCAGGATGGTCCCCAGCAAAGCCGTGGCCGTGGCCACATTGGCTGCGGCGCCGACCTGCCGGACCGAGGCCGGGGGGCTCAGGGCGGGATCCACCCCGCTGGGACCCGCGAATGCGAACCACCCGAAAGCCAGCAGGCACAGCACCTGAAAGCCATTGCCCATGTAGCGCCGCTCGGCCCCGAACACAAAGGAGGAGCCCACCGCCAGGGGCAGAAAGAACAGATGAACCGACCTGGGGACTTCCGCGCTGGGGGAATCGATGAGCGCCATCAGCGTCACGATCAGGAACAGACCATGGGCCACCACGGGGCCCCGCCGCAGATCCGCCTGCCGAACCATGCGTATGCAGGCCAGGCCGATGGCCGACAAAGCAACGAACAGCGCGGACAGCTCGTATCGCCCCATGAAGGCGTAATAGGCGCACCAGACGCAGCCCAGCAGGAGGCAGTTGATGCCACTGACCCGGACGATCTTGAAAACCTTGACGGCCTTGTCGCTGTTGGGAAACTTGCGCAGCAGCCACCCATCCTGCCCCGGTGCGGCAGGCTGAACCTTCACCATCTCCCATCCCCCCAACGATGCGGACCACCCGAAAAGACCGGCAAGCACACCGAGGTTGTGGAGCAACCTGTTGATCCCGGGGCGGGCATTGTCAATTCAACAACCTCCGGCTTCATTCACGTGCGGTGGCAATGCCGACGCAGATGCGCAGTAGTTCACGGGTTTTGAAGTGCTCAGGCGAAGGCTTGTTGCCAATGAGCACCACAGACAGGAGCCTCAGGCTTTATACCCTCCTCAGCCGGCATGGCCCGTCCGAAAAGCCCCGGATTGCCCCCGCAGATGACGCTACAAGACCGCGGGAGACTCAGCCCGCAAGCACGCCGCAGCGCCCCCCCGGTCGAGGCCGGAGCCGAAACACCGTTGAATCAACGACAAGTCTCTGTTGAGGGGCTATGAATCAGCTGGCTCACGAACAAAGACCATGCCGATGAACTGGGCTCTCCCTTTGACAGAGCGATACCGCATGTGCGGAGCCCACATAAGCACATAGCCCGTGGCAAAAGCAAGATCACGAGAGCATCCGGGACGAAGAACCCAACGGCGCCTGGAGACGAACCCTGGTTTGAACCAGTCCTTGACCAGATGTTCCACGCGCCGGGGCGGGCCGCAAGGGCCAAACTCTGCATAACCCCCTTTTGAATCGGGGAAGCGCGGGGCGCCACCACGTGAGTAACGCACGCCAACAGCGCGCTGGAACTGCGTTGGCGTTTCGCAGCCGGCTCGATCTTCGCGATGAACGCTCGAATGCGCCAGGACTCTTGGACACGATGTCAGCCAGAGGCCATACCTTCGATTCCGCTGATTACTCAACATCAGAACGTATCAATAGGAAAATTCGGCGCACCGAGAGCCATGGCTCTGCGGCGAATTTTCCTGGCCAGCTCATGAGGCTCTGAGAGTAACTTCATCATTCATTGGCAGATCCGCCACCTTCCGGGAGCAACTTCATACTTTGCCAATACTTCCACTCGGAATCCTTTTGAAAAGACAGCTCGATCGGCATTAGAGGAAGGTCCTTACAGACCTCATTGAAGCGCGCCTCAAAGGTGGCGTAGTCATTGGTGTAGTAGCACCATTCTCGGACACCCGCTCCCATCAGCGTGTGAACGAGAATGCCGACTTGCGCTGCCGTAACGGCTTCCATCGCATGCTGCAAGCGATAGATTCGGTCCATTGTTTCCTGATCAGGGAACCCCTGATGCCCGTACTCCCACTCCACAACAACGGCGGTATCGTATCTGGCGCGATGATCATCTGGTTTTTGGTTTCTGAACTGCAGAACTATCGGTCCCGCATCCGTTTTCCAATCAGCCATTGTCCAGTCCGATTTCTCATCATCCACAACCGCTTGATTCGCCCCCCTTCCCCTGCCGCGATAACTCACAAAAATAACAGCCGCAGCAAGAAAAGTCGCAATAAATGTTGATGTAATGATCATTTTACGCAAACCAAATATTCATCGAGATGAACCCAAAAGCGCAGCTCACCGCACCCTATCGGCTCAAGCGATGAGTTATAAGACATGACACTCGAAGTGCCGCTGATAGACATTGAGATAATTCGAGCCAACCTGGACGCAGCTGATTTCCTTGTATGCGACCCGAACCGGTTCCTCAAGCCACTGGCCAACCCCTGTGAAGTGCTGAACGTAGGCTGCGGCAGATGTTGCCTTCAGCAGCCGCCCAATCACAAAATCCGGATCGTTTCCGCGCTCGCACTCGATGATGAGGAGCGAATAGCTCCGTGACAGCTGCTTGATGATTGAGCGCCAATTTCCAGCCTCAAAGCCCCTCCCGAAAGGAACCTTCTCGAACAATCCCTCGTGCTTGAGCAGTCGAGTCTGAAACTTGTCGGTCTTCGTCTCTCGGACCCCTGTAATGTCCGATCGACTCAGAATCATGAGGCCATCAAGACGAAAGTCATAGACGTATTGCAAAACCACCAAATCCTCGGAGGATTCCAGCACGAATCCTTGGATCTCGTTCACATCTATCTCCTTCCGGCGGATGGAAACGATGCTTCTACCAGGAACGATGGTCAACGACGGCATTGGCTACGCTCTGAATAGTGATCAACCCCATTTGCACCACCAGCCCCAATGTTCCGAACATCCCTGCGGCAGGCTTCGCCAATTGGCTGTCTCTGTTGAAATTTGTATGACTTCCGCGCACGGTATCATCAGGTAACCGGACGACAAATGACCCCGCGAAACAAGGCAGGCATTCCGCTCCGTCAATTTGAGGATGCCGGGGCCAGAGTAGGCTCAGACCACTGCGGGTGGCGCATCGACGGCAGGCCATTCGAAGCCGAAGTCGGCGCCCTGCGCACTCCCCTGCCCGTCGGCCACCCATGGCCCGCAATTTGCCTTTCCGCGTCCAAGATCAACCTCTTGGAGCCCGCGCCATGGCTTTCACCGCTGTCTGTCCCAAGGACGCCGTCGCCGAAGGCGGCATGGGCCTGTTCCAGGTGGGCAAGAAGAGTGTGTTGCTCGTCTGGCCCCAGGGCGGGGAACTCAAGGCGTACCGCGGGCGCTGCCCGCACGCCGACATGCCCCTGGCCGATGGCTGCTTCGATGGCCAGCGCGTGGTGTGTCACATCCACCAGTGGGGCTATGACGCCGGCAGCGGCAAGTGCGTGTCCCATGCCCACCCCAGCGCCCTGCACGCCTATGCGCTGCAGGTCGAGGGCGAGGACATCCTGGTGGACCTGGGACCGGTGAGGTCGACGCGCGTCAGTTGATGGCCTGGGCTGACGTCCCTGCCTCACCGGGTTCCCCTGTCGTATTTGTCTGTTTCTGCCCATGACGATGGCCGACACCGCCACGCCCCTGGACGACACTGACCTGCGCCGCTGGCGGGCCTGCACGCGCCGCTTCTGGCTGCAGCGGCACACCCCGGCCCGGCCGCACCCCGTGGCCGAGCCGCCCGAGGCCCACGTGGTCCAGGGGCCGGCCCCGGACGTGGCGCTGCGGGCGTCCTTCCCAGCCGGGAAATGGCTGCCCGCACCCAGCACGCCCGCCGACTGGGCGCATGCGCAGGAGCAGACGCACATCGCCCTGGCCGAAGCCACACCCGATGCCGAGGGCTGGGCGCTCTTCGGCGCCTGCCTGGCCAGCGACGACGGTGCGCGGGCGCGCATCGACCTCGTCACCCGCGGCCCCCATGGCTGGCGGCTGTTCAAGCTGCGCTACGCCACCGTGGGCACCGAGGCGGATGTGGACACGGTGGCGCTGTGGGCCCACGTGGCCGCCCGCTGCGGGCTGCGGGTGCAGACCGTCGGCCTGCTGCTGGTGGACACCGGCTTCATCTACCCCGGCCACGGCTGCTACGCGGGCCTGCTGCGCGAGGTGGACCTCGGGCCCTCGCTGGGTTCGCGGCCCACCGGTGACTGGCTGGCCGCCATGCAGGCCTGCCTGCGCGGTGGGCTGCCCCCAATGCCCACCGGCGCGCCCTGCACGCAGCCCCGCCCGTGTGAGCAGTTGGGCCGCTGCAACCCACCCGCGGGCCGACCCGCCCCGTGGACCCATGTCCCAGCCTGGACATCCTCGGGCGCGAACTGGCCGCCCAGCTGCGTGCCGAGGGCCACGCCGATGTGCACAGCGTGCCGCTGGACGCCCTGCCCGATGGCCGGCTGCGCCGCGCCGCCCAGGCGGTGCAGCAAGGCGCGCCGGTGGTGGCGCCCCAGGCCGCCGCGCTGATGCAGGCCCTGCCCTATCCCCGCCACTTCCTGCGCTTCGAAACCATCGGCTTTGCGGTGCCCGTGTGGGCCGGCACCCGGCCCTATCAGGTGCTGCCCTTCCAATGGATGCGACACGGTGGCCGGGCCTGGCGCGCCACCGGGGCCGCAGGGCTTTCTGGCTGGCCCCTCGGGCGACCCACGCCGCGCCTTTGCCCAGAGCCTGCTGCAGGCCCTGGGGAACGACGACGGCCCGGTGCTGGCCTACAACGCCGGCTTCGAACGCAACCGCCTGCGCGAATTGGCCGGCGAATCGGAAGACCTGTCGCCCGGACTGCTGGCGCTGGCCGAGCGCATCGTCGATCTGTTCCAGATCGCCCGTGGCCACTACTACCATCCGGCCATGGCGGGCTCCTGGTCGTTCAAGTCGGTGTTTGCGGCCTTGGCCCCCGAGCTGGGCGCCCATCGCTTCGACTGCAACGGCCTGGCCACACCGCTGGACGCCTTTGCCCGTTCACTGCAGCCGGGCCTGCCCGACGACGAACGGCAGCAGCTGCGCAGGGCCCTGCAGGCCCATGGGCAGCGGCAGACGGCAGCCCTTCGGCGCATGGTCGAGCTGTTCGAACACCCAGCTGAGGCAAGGGCCCCGTCCTGACCGCGGTGCAAGGCCTGCGGGCGCTCTGCGCGCCACGATGCAGCCCTCGGCGCTGTTCCTCAACGCTCGCGCCAGCGCTGGCCAGTACGACACCGCGTTCTGCGTCGTACAGGGGCTGGAACTGCTGGTGGGGGGCCGCGCAGCTGACGCTGCTGGCGCGCAATGTCCGCACGGGTCTGCGCTTGTCCGGGCGCCTGCGGCCTGCGCCCTCTTCAGCCTGAGCGCGGGGTCCCCGCGGCCAAGCGCCACAAGGTGTCGGCGTCCAGGTGCTCCTCCAGCACATCGGCCAGCCGGTCCAGGCTGGCCTCGCGCAGCGCGGCCAGGTCCACGGCGGCGGCGTCGCGCAGGCCGGCCCAGCGCAGCAGCGCGGCCTGCGCCTGCGGGTCGTCGAACAGGCCGTGCACATAGCTGCCCAGCACCTGACCGTCGGGGCTCAGCGCGCCATCGGGGCGCGGGGCCAGGGCCTCTTCGCCCACCGGCTGCAGCCAGGCCGCGGGCTGTTGCAGCGCCGGGCCCTGGCTGACACCCAGGTGGATCTCGTAGCCCTGCACGGCGGCGGGTGCCTCGTCTGCGCCAGAAAGGGATGCCAGCCGCCCCTGCACCCGGCGCAGTTGCTTGTCGGCCGCCAGCGTGGTCGTCATGTCCAGCAGGCCCAGGCCGGCCGCCTGGCTGCCAGCGGGGCCTTCCAGGCCCAGCGAGTCGTGCAGCGCGCGGCCCAGCATCTGAAAGCCACCGCAGATGCCGATGAGCTTGCCGCCATAGCGCAGGTGGCGGGCGATGGCCGCCTCGTGACCCTGCTCGCGCAGCCAGCGCAGGTCGGCCAGGGTGTTCTTGCTGCCGGGCAGGACGATCAAGTCGCAGGCCGGCAGCGCCTGGCCAGGGCCGACGAAGCGCAGGTCCACCTGCGGATGGGCGCGCAGGGCGTCGAAGTCGGTGTGGTTGCTGATGCGCGGGAACACCGGCACTGCCACCACCAGGCGCGGGCCGTGGGCGGCCTCGGCCTGCTGGGCGTCCACCGCGTCCTCGGCGTCCAGGTGCAGGCCGTGCAGATAGGGCAGCACCGCCAGCGTGGGCTTGGCCGTGCGCTGCTGCAGCCAGTCCAGCCCGGGCGTGAGCAGGCTCACATCGCCGCGGAAGCGGTTGATGACGAAGCCGCGCACCAGGGCCTGCTCCTCGGGCGACAGGCAGGCCAGCGTGCCGGTCAGGTGAGCGAAGACGCCGCCGCGGTCGATGTCGGCCACCAGCAGCACCGGCACCCGGTAGGGCAGCGCAAAGCCCATGTTGGCGATGTCGCGGTCGCGCAGGTTCACCTCGGCCGGGCTGCCCGCGCCTTCCACCAGCACCAGGTCGTGCGCGGCGCGCAGGCGCTCGAAGCTCTCGCGCACCGCCTCGAAGGCGATGGGCTTGTACTGGTGGTAGGCGCGGGCGTCCATGTCGCTGCGCACCCGGCCGGGGATGATGATCTGCGCACCGGTGTCGCTGCTGGGCTTTTACAGCACCGGGTTCATGTCGGTGGTGGCCGGCGCGCGGGCGG
>NZ_BADL01000575.1 GCF_000333615.1 Ideonella sp. B508-1
CCGTCGGCGCGCTTGGGTAGTCCGGCCCGACGGTCGCGCAGGCGGCCAGCCCACCGGCCAGCAGCACCGCGCTGGTCCACACGGTCAGCCGGTGCGGCAGTGGCGCGGTGGGCCGGCGGCCCGGGTTGGTCGGGTGTGGGGGGAGAGGTTCAGTGCGCATCGTTCATGGCCGGCGCCTGGCCGGGCTGTGGGGTCTTGAGCATCAGGGCAAGCGGCATGGTCAGCAGCAGCACAAAGCCCAGGGCGTAGAAGGTTTCGGAATAGGTCATCACGCTGGCCTGCTGGTGGATCTGCAGCACCAGTTCCTTGAGGGCCTGCAGCTGGGCCAGGGCCGCGTCACCGCCTTGTGCCAGGTGGCTGGCGGCGCTGGCCGCCACGCGCGACTGCACCAGGGGCGAGTTGGCGTTCAGGGCCTCGCCCAGGCGGTCCACATGCAGGGTGTCGCGGCGGTCGATGAAGGTGCCGATCAGCGCCAGGCCGACGGAGCCGCCCAGGTTGCGCGCCATGTTGTAGATGCCGGCCGCGTCGCCGGATTCCTCCCGCGACACCGCGGCCATCGAAGCCTGGTTCAGCGGCATCATGCACAGCATCTGCCCGGCGCCGCGCAGCAATTGCGAGACGATGAAGTCGTGCCCCACGCTCTGTGCGGTCAGGCCGATGTCCAGCGCACAGCTGCCGGCAAAGCACGCCAGCCCGGCCATCACCATGAGGCGAAAGTCCACCCGGGCGATCAGGCGCGGCAGGATGGGCATCATGGCGAAGGAGGGCAGCCCGACGTAGAGCATCACCGCGCCCGATTGCTGGGCGTTGTAGCCGGCAATGAGCGCCAGGAACTGCGGCAGGATGTAGGACACGCCGTAGATGCCCGCCCCCACGACGAAGACGATGAAGATCACGCTGACATAAGAGGCGTTGCGCAACAGGCTCAGGCGCAGGATGGGCTTCGGAGCCCAGCGCTGCGACAGGGCGATCAGCCCCATGCCCAGCAGCGACACCAGGCTCAGCGTGACGATCATCGAGGACTCGAACCAGCGTTCGCGCTGCCCCTCTTCCAGCACCACCGTCAGCGTGGACAGGCCCACCGCCAGCCCGACGATGCCCAGCCAGTCGGCCTCGACAAAGGACTTCAGATGGGCCCGCTCGGCCGGCAGGCCCAGCAGCAGCAGCGCCAGCAGGGCCGCGCACACCGGCACGTTGATGAAGAAACACCAGTGCCAGCTGGCGTTCTCGGTCAGCCAGCCGCCCAGCACCGGCCCCAGCAAAGGCCCCAGCAGCACGATCAGGCCGAACAGCGTCATGCCCACCGGCAGCTGATGCCGCGGCAGGCGGGTGCGGATGATGGTCTGCGCGGTGGGAATCAAGGCCCCGCCGGTGAAGCCCTGGCCGATGCGCGCCAGCACCAGCATGGCCAGGTTGCCCGACAGCCCGCAGAGGATGGAAAAGGCGGTGAACAGCCCGGCGTTGACCACCAGGAAGTTGCGCAGGCCGAACACCCGGGTCAGCCAGGCCGCCAGCGGAATCATCACGATCTCCGACATCAGGTAGCCAGTGGAGATCCAGGTGCCTTCGGTGCCGGTGGCGCCCACCGCGCCCTGGATCTGGGGCAGGGCCGAGTTGGTGATCGAGATGTCCAGCGTGGCCATCAGCGCCCCCAGGGCACCGGCGGCCACCGCGATCCAGTCGGTGACGCTGGCGTGGGGCTCGGTGTGGGGCACGGCAGCGGGCATGGCGGTGGGCACGGCCTCAGCCATGGGCTGTCTCGCGGGTGTCCACCTCGGTCGTCACCGACAGGCCGGGCAGCAGCCGCTCGCGCAGGGCGGCGTCGGCCTGCACATGGATGCGCACCGGCACGCGCTGGACGATCTTGGTGAAGTTGCCCGTGGCGTTCTCGGACGGCAGCAGGGCGAACTGGGCCCCGGTGCCCGGCGAGAAGCTCTCCACCGTGCCATGGATCACCACGTCCGGCAGCGCGTCCACATGCAGCGTCACCGGCTGCCCGGCCCGCATGCGGCCGATCTGGGTTTCCTTGAAGTTGGCCACCAGGTAGATGTCCTGGGTGGGCACGACGGTCATCAGCCGGGTGCCCGGCTGGGCGAACTGCCCCACCTGCACGGTGGTGTCGCCCACGCGGCCGTCCAGGGCCGCGCGCACGATGGTGTCATCCACATCCAGATGGCTTTGCCGCAAGGCGGCCTGGGCCGACTGGAGCTGGGCCTGGGTCTGCGCGACCTGGGCCTGGCTGGCGGCCAGATGCCCCTGGGCCGCTTGCACCGCCGCCGTCGTGGCCGCCAGCTGGGTCTTGGCCTGGTCGCGGCTGTTGCGCAACTCGTCCAGGCGCTCGGCGGTGGCCGCGCCGGTGGAGGCCAGCGGCGCGTTGCGGTCCAGTTCCTCCTGCGCATGACGCAGGCTCAGCCGGGCCGATTCGGCCTGGGCGCGGGCCTGGGCCAGCGCCGCCTGCTGCTCCAGGATGTCGGCCTGCACCCGCTGCACATCGGCCCGCCGGGCGTCGATGGCGGCCTGCGACTGGTCCGCCGCGGCCTGGTACTGGCGCGGGTCCAGCTTGACCAGCGGATCGCCCCGCTTCACATGCTGGTTGGCCACCACATAGACCGCCGTGACATAGCCCGCCACCTTGGGTGCGGCGGTCACGCTGTCGGCCTTCAGGTAGGCGTCGTCGGTGCTTTCGATGAAGCGGCCCACCGTCCACCAGTGCACGCCGTAACCGGCCGCGGCCAGCAGACCCACGGCGGCCAGCGCCCACATCAGCGGGCGCCGCCGAGACGGTGGCTGTCCGGAGGCGCCGGCCGAGGCGCTGGCGGTCGAGGAAGCTTCGGAGGCGGGCCCGTTCGGGCTGGCAGCAGGCTGGGATGACATGGACGGGGCCGAGCGGTCGGTTGAAATTATTCCGGTCGA
>NZ_BADL01000574.1 GCF_000333615.1 Ideonella sp. B508-1
GCAGATCCCTGATCCGCATGTGGGCTACATCGAGACCATTGCAGCCGGAGCACTCGATCACAAGTGGCTAGTCGGCGCCAACGATGGAGAGTATGGCATGTGGGAGTTGCTGAAGCGATCTGTCGGTAGCACGGGGGCTGTAGTATGGGATTTATACAGCATTCCAGAGAAGGAGCGTGAAGGCATCTGGCCAGTCATGGATGCCGGGCGGCGGATAATATGGTGCTGGTCATCAGCCTGGAAAAGGCTCAACTGCCCAATCAGGGTGGCGACTTCTACAAGACGCTGGGCGGTGGCGTGTGGATGGCGCCAGCGGTGGACCGGGACACGCACACGGTGTTCTTCGTGGTGGGCAACCCCAGCCCCGATCTGTACGGTGTCGAACGGCCGGGAGACAACCTCTACACCGACTCGATGGTGGCGATCGACCTGAACACCGGCGCTTACAAATGGCACTACCAGTACGTGGCCCACGACGTGTGGGACCTGGACGCGGTGTCACCGGTCATCCTGACGGAGGCCAGGGACAAGAGCGGCCAGATGCGCAAGGTGGCCATCCACGGCGGCAAGACGGGCCATGTCTACGTGCATGACCGGGCCACCGGCGAGCTGATCCGCTTCAGCGAGGCCATGGTGCCCCAGGAGGCGATGTGGTCGCTGCCCACCAAGACGGGCGCGCGCATGCTGCCGGGCGCCAACGGCGGCGTGGAATGGAGCCCGATGGCCTTCAGCCCCAAGACCCGCCTGGTTTACGCGGCCAACCTGCACCAGCCCATGACTTACCACGTGGAGGAGGCCCAGTACCCCGGAGGCAAGCTGTGGCTGGGCGGGGCCTTCAAGGTGATCCCCGGCGAGAAGCAGTGGGGGCGGCTGGCCGCCGTCAATGTCGACACCGGCAAGCTGGCCTGGAAGGTGGACACCGAGCAGCCCCTGATCGGCGGGGTGCTGGCCACGGCTGGCGGACTGGTGTTCAACGGCGAAGGCAATGGCTACTTCCGCGCCTTCGACGCCAGCACCGGCAAGAAGCTCTGGGAATACCAGGCGGGGGCCGGTGTGAACGCCCCGGCCGTGTCCTACATGGTCCACGGCAAACAGTACGTGGCCGTGGCCGCCGGCGGCAACACGCAGCTGGACTTCAAGCGCGGCAACTCGGTGGTGGTGTTCGCCCTGCCATGAGGGCGCGCACCATCGTCACCGTCGCGCTGGTGGGTGCGGCGTTGGTCAGCATGCTGTCCCGGGCGCAGACCGACCCAGCGTCTGCGCCCGTGCCCTCGCGCATGGCACCCACCAACCCAGTGCTGCCTGCAGGGGCACCCGCCGGTGCCGAGATCTGCGTGGCCTGCCATGCCCACGCCGGCCAGTCGGACAAACCGCAGTACCCGATCCTGGCGGGGCAGACGCCGCGCTACATCTACCTGCAGCTGCGCGACTTCCAGGAAGGGCGTCGCCACGACCCGATGATGTCGGGCATTGCGGCCACGCTCACGCGGGACCAGATGCGCGAGCTGGCTGCCTGGTACGGCGCGCAAAAGCCGTATGAGCAGTCCACCTTCCAGGTGGACGCGGAGAAGGCCCGGCTGGGCAAGGCGAAGGCCGATGAGACGCTGTGCACCATGTGCCACCTCGGCGGCTTTGCCGGACAGAACGAGATTCCCCGCGTGGCCGGTCAGCACTACGCCTACATCGTCAAGCAGTTGACCGCGTTCAAGACCCGTCAGCGGACCAATGATGCTGGCAACATGACTGCGGTGTCGGCCACGCTGTCGGACGCCGACATCGAGAACATCGCGCACTACCTGGCCGGGCTGTAAGGGCGACCCACAGGCCCGAAACGAGCGGAGCAGGCCTTCCCCTAAAATGCCTGCTCCCCACGCCGGCGAACCCGGCGCTGCCCCTGGCCGCCCGCCTCATCTGCGCCCCGTGACCTCGAAGTACCCGGATTCCGTATTGCCCCGCATCCGCACTCTGGTGCAGGAGACCCTCACCTGCCAGGCGGAGACGGTTCAGCTCGCGCTCGAGATGCATTTCGCGCAGCGGCTGGGTGCCTTGCGGGGGCTGCTGGCCTGCTGCCTGGGCGAGGCACAGCCGGCGATGGACGTGGGCGTGGCCCTGGATCTGGTGCATGTGAGCCTGCAGCGCCTGCATGTGCGGCTGGAGGACGGCACCGGCGTGCCCGCCATGATGGGCACCGGCCCCTGCGTGCTGGCCGGCGACTACCTCACCAGCGCCGCCTTCAAGGTGCTGATCCGCTGCCGGGACCTGCCGGTGCTGGACCGGGTCGCGCGCACCATCACCCGCACCTGCGAACAGGACAACCGCGCGCTGGAGCCCGATGCCCGCGGCCTCAGCCGCAACCGCCGCCGCGCGGCCCTGGACCTGGCTCTGGCCGGGGTGGCGGCCGAAGCGGGTGCTGTCCTGTCCGGCCACGCAGAGCTGGCGCGGCCGGCGCGTCGCCTGGGCCTGCGGCTGCAGGCCCTGCACGCCCTGACCGCCCTGGTCGAGCACAGCGAAGGCGAGGAAGCCCGGGGCTACCGGGCCCGCGCGCAGCGGGCCCTCGAAGGCGCCCGACGGGCCGCCCGGCAGCTGGAACACCGGCTGGACCCCGCGCTGGGTCTGGCCGGCCGCGCCGGCGATCTGGTGAACTTCGTCGCACAGGCCTTGCGCCAGTCCAAGCCGACGCTGGCCTGACGCCGTCCCCGCTCAGCGGCTGAGCCGGGCCAGCACGGCGTCCAGCGCGCGCCAGAGCTCGCCCAGGCGATGGGCGTCCACGCCCGGCGCTTCCGCCGTCTTCTGCAGCTGCCAGGCCAGTTGGGCCGCCTGTGGCTCGCCCAGCAGACCCAGGACCGTGCGCAGGCTGTGGCCCAGGTGCCTCAGGGCCACGGCGTCGCCGCGCGCGCAGGCCTGTGCACCCGCGGCGCGGTCCACCGGGAACTGCGCCTGCGCCCCCGTGCGAAAGGCCTCGTACAACGCCTGGTCGCCATCGAAATGCGTGGCGATGGCCGCGGCCGCCCCCTGAGGCTCCTCGGCCATGCCGTCAGGCGGCACCCCGACCGGGTCGGGCGTGTCACCCGGGTCTCCGGGCCCAGCGGCCAGAGCGGCCTGGACGCAGTCGATCAAGGCCTTCACCGAGGCCGGCTTGGGCACCACCCGCCACACCCCCAGGGCGCGCCAGGCCGGTGGGATGTGAGCCCCCGCTTCGCCACTGAACACGGCCAGGCGGGCGTGGCCGCGCAGCGTGGCATCACCCGCCAGGTGCTCGAGCAGCCGCAGGCCGGACTCGCCGGCCAGGTGCAAATCGGTCAGCACCAGGCGCGCCGGCGCCTCCTGCAGGGCCGCCAGGGCCTCGTCCACCGTGGCGCAGGCCCGCACCACCACGGGCAGATCTTCCAGCGCCAGGGTCACGAACTGCCGGATGGCGGCATCGTCCTCCACCAGCAGCACCCCGGCGCGGGCGTCTGTCATGCGCCGCCCCCCACGGCCGCAGCCTGTGCCAAGAGCAGCGGCGGCAGGGCCGTCACCAGCTGGGTCTTGTGAACCACCGGCACCCCGTCCAGGGCCAGCGCATAAGGCCCCAGCTCTTCAGGCGTCAGCGAGGTGATCACCAACAGACGCATGGCGCTGAACATGGGCTGGGAGCGCAGGGAGGAGATCAGGGCCGCACCATCGATGCCAGGCAACAGCAGGTCGACGATCAGCAGATCCGGCTGCCACTGCCCCACCTGGGCCAGACCGACGATGCCGTCGCTGGCCACCTGGAAATCCGCCTCGGGCAGGGCCCGGCGCAGCAGCAGGCCCACGAGGTTCTGGTAGTGGACCGAGTCTTCGATGAGCAGCGCACGCAGCCGCCGGACCGGCGCCGCCGGAACGCTGGCCGACGCGGCGCCGGAGACGCTCGCCCCCTGCTGCCGGGATTGCCAGGCCGCCACCGAGGCCGGATCGATGCGGCGGTGGCCGCCCGGCGTCTTCCAGGCCCGCAGATCGCCGCGGTCGACCATCAGCTGGACCGATCGCACCGCCAGCCCCAGCAGGCGGGCCACCTCCTGGGTGGTGTAGGCGCCCGATGGCGGGGTGTCGTCTGGGCTGTTCATCCGTGGAAAAGTACCGTCTTGCGCAATTGCAGCTATTGTATCAATCTTGATCCTGCAAAATCTGCAAATATGATAATCACATCCGATTTCTGAACCGCTCCCGGACCCCATCATGAAAAAAGTGCTTGTCGTGGAAGACCACGCCGACATCCGCCGCCTGATCCGCATGACGCTGGAATTCGAGGCCTGCGAGGTGTTCGAGGCCAACAATGGGGCCAGCGGTCTGGCCCAGGCCCAGGAACTGCGCCCGGACGTCATCCTGCTGGACGTGATGATGCCGGGCGAACTCGACGGCCTGGAGGTCTGCCGCCGGGTCAAGGCCGACCCCGCGCTGGCCCACAGCCGCGTGGTGATCCTGTCGGCCCGCGGCACGGCCACGGACGTGGAGCGGGGCCAGCAGGCCGGCTGCGATGCCTATCTGGTCAAGCCCTTCAGCCCGCTGCAGCTGATCAAGGTGATCGACGAACTCAGCCCGTCCGGCGCCCAGCCATGAACGCCCCGCTGCGCAACCCTCCCCTGCCGGGAGACGCGAACCGGTTCGACACCGCATCGGCCGCGCAGATGGAGCAGCTGGTCATGGACCTGCGGCAGATGTACCACGAGCGCAATGCCGCGCTCGAGGAAGTGGCCGCGGCCCACCACGAGGCCCTGCTGCGACTGGCCCTGGCCGCCGACTACCGCGACACGGACACCGGCAACCACATCCTGCGCATCGGCTACCTGTCCGAGGCCCTGGCCCTGTTGATGGGCCTGAGCAGCGAGGCCGCGGCCATGCTGCGCAAGGCCGCGCCCATGCACGACATCGGCAAGATCGGCGTGCCCGATGCGGTGCTGAAAAAGCCCGGCGCGCTGGACCCCGAGGAGCGGCGCCAGATGAACGAGCATGCCGCCATCGGCGCCCACATCCTGGGCCGCTCGCGCATTCCGCTGTTCCAGATGGCGGCCGAGGTGGCCCAGACCCACCACGAACGCTGGGACGGCCACGGCTATCCGACCGGCCTGTCCGGCGAGGCCATTCCCATCACCGGCCGCATCGTCGCCGTGGCCGACTACTTCGACGCCCTGACGATGGACCGGGTCTACCGCCGCGCCTTCAGCGTGGAGGTGGCCCTGTCGATGCTGGCCGGCGAACGGGGCCGCAGCTTCGACCCCGCCGTGGTCGACATGTTCCTCGCCCACGCCCCGGCCCTGGTGGCCCTGCGCGAACGGATCAACGACAGCGGCTGCGCGGTGGAGAGCCTGGCCGGTGCCCCGCTGCTCCATGTGCGCAGGTTCCTGGCCGAGTTCGGCACCGCACCCGCAGCCAGTCCCCGCGCAGCCAGCGAAATGACGACATGAACGCGCTGCTCATCGGCGTTCCGGCCCTGGTGGCCCTGCTGGGCCTGGGCATCCTGGCCTTCGGCCTGTACGGGCTGCGGCGCAGCCGGGCACGCGGCCAGCGCCTGCAGAACGAGCTCGCGCGCGCGAAAGCGGAGATCCGCACACGCGAACGCGAGCTGCACGTGCTGCTGCGCAGCGTGCAGGAGCTGATCTTCCGCACCGACGCCGAGGGACGGGTGATCTACCTGAACGACCGCTGGCTGAACGTGGTGGGCGAACCGGCCCGCCGGGCCCTGGGCCGGCCCCTGCTGAACCTGGTGCCGCCGTCCTGCCGCAGCGACTTCGCGCCACTGCTGGACGCCCGCATGGGCGCCGCCCGCCGCAAGGGGCGTTTTCGCGTGCAGAGCGCGGACGGCGCGGTGCGGCATTTCGATGTGTCGGTGGTGCCCTGGTACACCGGCCCGCAGATCGCCGGCTATTCCGGCTCGGCGGTGGACGTGACCGAGCGGGTCGAAATCGAGGAGCGCCTGAGCGCGCAGCGGGATTTCAGCGCCCTGCTGCTGGAGATCAGCCCTCTGCCCATTTCGCTGGTGGACGAGGAAGACCGCTACATCACCGTCAACCAGGCCTGGGAAGCTTTCCGCGGGCTGCGGCGCGACGAGGTGATCCATCGCAGCGCGGCCAGCCTGCTCAATCCGGCCGAGTTGCCCATGCACGAGGAGCAACGTCAGCAGATGCTGCGCACGGGCGAGCGCATCCGTTACGAAGCCCGCATCCCCGACGCGCAGGGCATCGAGCGCGACGTGATCATCACCCGCGTGCTGGTGCCTAAGGGCGATGGCCATCCGGCCGGCATCCTCACGGCCCTCACCGACGTCAGCGAGTTCCGCGACGCCGAGCGGCACATCCGCGAGGCCCGTGACCTGGCCGAAGACGCCTCGCGCGCCAAGTCGGAGTTCGTGGCCAACATCAGCCACGAGTTGCGCACACCGCTGCAGTCCATCCTGGGCTTCTCGGAACTGGGCACCCTGCGCGCCCAGGAGCAGCCCCGCCTGGCCGCCATGTTCTCCGATGTGCACGCCGCCGGTCAGCGCATGCTGGCCCTGGTCAACGACCTGCTGGACGTCTCCAAGATCGAGTGCACGGTCGGCACCTTCCACCTGGAGCGCATGGACATCCGCCGGCCGGTGCGTACCGTGGTGGGCGAGCTGGCCCCGCTGCTGGGCGCCAAGCGTCTGCAGCTGGATCTGCAGCTGGGGGAACTGCCGCTGTCGGCCAAGGTGGACCCGCTGCGCCTGCAGCAGGTGGTGCGCAACGTGCTGGCCAACGCCATCAAGTTCTCCCCCGAGCGAGGATGCGTCGAGGTCGGCGGCGACCTGACCGTGGAAGGCGACATCCGCCTGTGGGTGCGCGACCACGGCCCCGGCATTCCCGAAGCGGAGCTCGAAACCATCTTCGAAGCCTTTGTGCAGTCGAGCCAGACCAAGGACGGCTCGGGCGGCACCGGGCTGGGACTGGCCATCAGCCGCAAGATCATGCAGGCCCACGGCGGCAGCATCACGGCGTGCAACATGCCCGACGGCGGCAGCCAGTTCGAGCTGCACCTGCCCAGCCGCGGCTTCTCCGACACCCTTTCCGGCGACCTGGCCCTGCAGGACACGTCACCGGCCCTGCTGCTCTGACTCCAACCCAGCCCCGTCCTGCCATGCCCCACCGCCCTCCCCCTTCCAGCCGCCTGCGTCTGAGCGTGATGGCCAGTGCCTTCGCGGCCCTGCTGTTGGTGATCGTCTGGTTGTCCGTGTTCGCCGTGCTGGCCTCCAAGCGCAGCGATGCCATCGAGGCCGAGCGACGTCAGAACGTGAACGTCGCCAACGTGCTGGGTGAGCAAACCTTGCGCGTCATCGCGACCCTGGACCAGGCCTGCCGCCGCGTGGCCGACGAAGTCGTGGAGCAGCCCGACCAGGTCCCCGACCTCGTCCGCTTTGCCAACGAGACCGGCATGGCGCCGCGCATCCTGGCCCAGCTCTCGCTGGTCGGTGCCGATGGCCGCTTCGTCGGCAGCAACCTGGACCCGGACGGCAGCAAGAGCAAGCACGTGGACCTGTCCACCCGCGAGCATGTGCGGGTCCACCTGGATCCGGCGTCCCTGCCCAAGGACACGCCGCAGCTCATCAGCGACGGCCTGTTCATCGGCAAGCCGGTGCTGGGCAAGGTCTCAGGCAAGTGGACCATCCAGCTGTCACGTCGGATCAGCGATGCGCAAGGACATGTGCTGGGCGTGGTGGTGGCCTCGCTCGACCCCAGCTACTTCGAGGATGTCTACCGCGGGGTGGATGTCGGCCCTCAAGGCTCGGTGGCCCTGATCGGGGCAGATCTGAGCCTGCGCGCCCGCGTGATGGGCGGGCAGAGCAAGGGCATGGGCACCCAGCTGACCCACACCCCGATCCAGGCCTATCTGGCCGATCCGGCGGGCAGCTACATGGCCCCCAGCAGCACCGATGGCATCCCCCGCCTGATCGCCTTCCGCCGCGTAGCCAGCTACCCGCTGGACGTGACGGTCGGCACCTCGCTGGAGGACGCGCTGGCCGCCTGGCGCAACACCCGCTCGGTGATGCTGACCCTGACGGCCGTGCTCAGCGGGGTGGTGATGGTGGCCACCGTGAGCTTCGTGATCGGCCTGCGCCGGCTGGAGCGCACCAACGACGCGCTGCGGATCAGCGAGGCCCAGGCTCAGGCCGCGAGCCGGGCCAAGAGCGAGTTCCTGGCCGCCATCTCGCACGAGCTGCGCACGCCGCTGACCAGCATCCGCGGCTTCGCCGAGCTGATGGAGCTGCGCCTGGAGCAGCCCAAGTTCCGCGAACAGGCCGGGCTGATTCGCAAGGGGGCCGAGCACCTCAACGAGTTGCTGACCGAGATCCTGGACTTCACCAAGCTGGAAGCCGGCGCCATGCCACTCAATGCCGAGCCCGTGGTGCTGCGCCCGCTGATCGATGGGACCGCCAACTTCTTCGCCATCGCCGCGGCTGCCAAGGGTTTGAACCTGGAGGCGCAGGTGGCCGACGATGTGCCCGAGGAACTTCGCTGCGATGGTCTGCGGCTCAAGCAGATCCTCAACAACCTGCTGTCCAACGCCGTGAAGTTCACGCCCGAAGGACAAATCCAGCTGCGGGTGGAACGTGGCGAGACCAGCGTGCTCTTCCATGTCCAGGACACCGGCCCCGGTATCCCGCCGGAGATGCAGGAAGCGGTGTTCGAGCGCTTCCGCCAGGGCGATGCCCGCGTCAGCTACGAGCATGGCGGCACCGGTCTGGGTCTGGCCCTGGCCCGTGGCCTGGCCGAGCTGATGAAGGGTCACCTGACCCTGGTCTCGCGCCCCGGCGAAGGCGCCTGCTTCACGCTGAGCCTGCCGCTCGCGCAGGACTGAGCGGCCCGCGCTCCCATGAAAAAGGGCTGCCTGTGCGGCAGCCCTTTTCGCTTGGCTGGTGAACGCCGCGAGGCGCTCACAAGACCCTCACTTCTTCTTGGCAGCGGCCTTCTTGGCAGGCGCCTTGGCAGCGGTCTTCACAGCCTTCTTGGCCGGAGCAGCCTCGGCCTTCTTGGCAGCCTTCTTGGCGGCCGTGCGCGGATCCACCACGGCCTTGAAGGCGGCGGCCGGCGTGAAGCGGGCGGTCTTCATGGCGCCGATCTTGATGGCTTCGCCGGTGGCGGGGTTGCGGCCCTTGCGCGCGGCGCGCTGGGCTTGCTTGAAGGTGCCGAAGCCGGCGATCGTGAAGCTCTCGCCCTTCTTGACCGAGGTCATCACGGTCTGGGTCAGGGTCTCCAGCATGCGGGCTGCGGCCGCCTTGCTCACCTCGGCCTTGGTGGCCAGCAGTTCAATCAGTTCGCTCTTCTTCATCGATGTCTCTCTTCACCGGCGACATGCCGGCGCCCCGCGATTGTCGCGCGCTTCTGGCCTGCTGCAGAAGGCGCCCATGCCGACGAGGTCAGGCGTCGCCGAGTTCCGCCGCGATCTGCAGCAGCTGTTGCGGCGTGGGCTTGTCCCATTGCTCGCCCAGGCTGCCCACCGCGTAGTAGCGCACCATCTCGGGCAACACCATCGGGTGCTGCCAGCCGCTGGTCTGCAGCCGCTTGCGGATGGAGGGATGCACCTGGCGGCGCTCCATGTCGGCCAGCAGATCGGCCGACAGCGCGCCCTGCCCTTCCGGCGACATCGCGGCGATCTGCGCGACCACCTGCTCGCGGCGTCGGCGGATCCACTCCTCGGCCCAGCGGGTTTGCCGCTTGGCCTGGGCCTCCCGATTGTTGTCGGCAGCGCGCGCCTCGCCACCGGCCCCGCTGGCCGCCGCAAGCGCGGCCGGCTCGGCCGCCTCGGCCGCCTCGGGCTCCGCAGGCGGTGGCACCTGCCCGGGCATCAGCGCGCGCAGGTAGCGGTAAGGGTCCTTCAGCGGCTGGGGGAAGGACGAGGCGATGCGCTGCGCCAGGATCTCCAGGGCCGCCGCCATGGCCTGCCCGCCGAACGCCTGCAGCAGATCTTCGGCCTTGTCTTCGTCCACGCCCAGGTCGCGTGCGCGGGCCACCAGGCTGAGGTCGATCGGCTCGGGCGGCTGCTTCAAGGCCAGCGGGGTCTGGGACTTCGGGCGGATCAGGAACTGGATCTCGCTGATGAAGCGCCCGTCCTTGTGTTCCTGCAACTCCACCTCCAGGTCCGTGACAGCACTGACCTCGGCCATCGCGGGCTTGAGCGTGTCGCGCTTGAAGATGCGGTATTCCAGCTTGGCCGTGCGCTCCGAAGGGGGCTGGCCGCTGAGCACCGGGTGCCACCAGCGCCAGGGCTGGCGGGAGGTGCGGCCGATGTCCTTGTAGCGGGTGCAGATCTCGTAGAGAGCGATGCCGGCATGCGAGCGCAGCTGGCTGATGATCTCCAGCTTCAGGCGCGCAAACACCGTGGGCTCCAGCAGCTCCTGCTTGAGGTTGACGGCGTAGGACCATTCCACCCACACCTGCCCGCGTTCCTTGGTCAGGCGGGCATGGGCCAGCAGACCCGAGACGTTCCAGGCGGCGCCTTCGCCCGTGGTGGGCGACTGCCACTCGACCGTGGTCGAGACCATGGCGCGCAGGTGCTTCTTGATCAGGGCGTGGTCGTTGGAATCGAAATCCACCCCCCGGACCACGCGGTCCAGCGGCACCCGGAACACGTCCTTGTCCAGGCCCTGGTCCTGGGCCTCGTACAACAGCACGTTGTAGGCCTTGCGCCCCAGCGAGGTGATGCGGGCCGACTTGGGCACGATGGCCAGCGTGTTGACCGGCTTCTTCAGAGGCGCCGGCGGACGGGCCCCGCTGTGGGCCGGCGTTCTGTGCAGGCGAGGGGGCAGGGCGCTCGATCCCGTGTCCGGGGTCGAAAGGGCAGGGGCGTCGGGCTCCGGAGTCGGCATGCCGCGACTCTACCTCAGATGTGAATCAGCCCACTCACCTGTATTTCCCGGGGGGAGGGCGGTGTTCCCGGATCGCCGGAACGGCCTTGGGAGAAGGTGAGGAGTCTCATGCATCCGTACTCCTGAAGAGTCTCACCCGGAGTCACACGGAGATTTTTCGGGAGATCTGTCCGTTCGAACAAATCGCCCAGCACAACACAGCGCCTGTTTTCCTGAAAAGTCTCCAGATCGCTCGGAGAAGGGCGCCTCGGCACCCATTCAGGTGGAGAGTTTTCGGGGGCCCCGCCATCTCAGGCCAGGGCAGGGCGTTTGGCGAGCCCCTGGCGGGCCTGTCCTTCAGGATGCCGGCCTTCTGCAACCTGCACCGGGGCCTGCGAGGAAGGCGATCGCTCCCGTTTTCTCTCACCTTCGGTCCGGGCCAAGGTCTTGCAGGCCTGATGACGGGTCACCAAGCCACGGCAGAGGGGGCAGGGCAGAGGGGTGCGGGGCCATGAGGCGCCCATTCCCCGTGTCCCCTCACGCTGGATCCTGCTTTCTCGCCGAGGGCTCCCGCTTCAGCACACGTCCGTTCCTGAAAAGGCTCCACCCAATCCCGAATCCACTCACGCAGGCACCCTTAAGTACTTGTCATCCATGGAGAATTTGCCCGCTAAAGGTATTAAAGGGTCTGAAGGATTCATACTTTCCTAAACCGGTGGGGCACCGAATGGAACAAAACAAGCCCGAGACTTCGAACCAAAGGGCCTGGGCTTGATCACTTTCCGCAGTGTTGAACGGTTCAACACGCATTTGACGAAGCTCTGCCCTTTCCACCGAGAGCGTTCCTTGACAAAATACGGGCTTGTACGCACATCACCGTCAAGGTCGCACCGACCCGTCGGGAAGGAGAATTCCATTGGACCGCATAGCTTTCAAATCGCCTGCGCCGATCTCGTTGGCAGACATCGCTGACCAGGCAGAACGCGCTGTCGCCATGATGGCGCAAATTCGCACGGCCATGCTGGCCCCCACCGCCCGGAAGCTGCCACCGATCTTCAACCTGAGCCAACTGGCTGCGCTCTGTGGCATCGAGAAGGGCTCATTGAGCCATCGCCTGGGGAAGAGCGATCTGCCCGCTGGCAAGCTCAACGAGGCGGGCAGTCGCCGTGAATTCAGCCTGGAAGAAGCCCGGGCCTGGATCCGTGAATATCGCAAGGACTGGCTGCGCCCTCCCGGGGCGGAGGCCGTGACCATCAGCATCGGCAACTTCAAGGGCGGTGTGAGCAAGACCACCACCGCTGTGACCTTGGCACAAGGGCTGTCCTTGTTGGGGCACCGTGTACTGGTGATCGACACCGATCCTCAGGGCTCGCTGACCACCTTGTTCGGCATTCTTCCCGACACGGAGGTGGAGGAGGGTGACACGATCCTGCCGCTGGCCATGGGCACGGAGACCTCGATCCGTTATGCCATCCGACCCACCTATTGGACCGGCATCGATCTCGTGGCGGCAGCCCCGGTGTTGTTCGGTGCGGAGTTTGCCCTGCCGGCGCGCCAAACCCAGGAGCCTGGCTTCGAGTTCTGGCGGGTGCTGGACCTGGGCATCGACGATGTGCGTGACGAGTACGACGTGATCATCATCGACACGCCGCCGGCCCTGTCTTACACCACGATCAATGCCTTCATGGCATCCAACGGCATCATCATGCCGCTGCCGCCCAACGCACTCGACTTCGCGTCTGCCTCCCAGTTCTGGAGTCTGTTCTCGGATCTAACCGCGGAGCTGCTCACCAACCGCGGGCTGACCAAGGAGTTCGATTTCATCCACATCCTGCTGGCCCGCGTTGATTCAACCGACGCCGCCAGCAACATCGTTCGCCAGTGGATCGGGCAGACCTATGCCGAGAAGGTGCTGCCGGTGGAGATCCCCAAGACGGCCGTCACGGGTGTGACCGCGGCGGAGTTCGGCACCGTCTACGACGTCGCGAAGTACGACGGCTCCGCGCGGACCTTCAAGCGCGCTCGGGACGCCTACGATTCCTTTGTCGGCCACATCGATGGGTCCATCCGCTCTGTGTGGGCCAAGCAGGCCACCGCGGCAGGGCAGGGGAGGGCAGGGGTGTTGAACGGTTCAACAGGCACCGGCAAGCAGGGGGCTAAGCGATGAGCAAGAAGTTGGCGGCCAAGGCCGGCCTGATTCAGGCCTTGAATTTGCCCCCGACGGCCTCTCAGCGAGCTGCTGCGGAGCCGACGCCGGAACCGGTTCGGCCCAAGACAGCACCGGGTTCCATGCTTCAGTTCATGTCGTCGCAGAGCGCGGCGATCAAGGAAGCCGAGGATCTGAAGGAGCGGCTGAAGGCCTTCGACGGTGCCAGTCCCGTGCGCTTGCTGGACCCACGGTCGGTCCGCCCTTCAAAATGGGCCAATCGACATGACGCTTCCTTCGAGAGTGCGGACTTTGCGGAGCTGAAGGCGGAGATTGAGTCTGCCGGCGGCAATGTGCAACCCGTCCGCGTGCGCCCTCTGGCGAATGCGTTGAACGGTTCAACAGACGCCGTGGCCTACGAGATTGTGTTCGGGCATCGTCGGCATCGGGCCTGCCTGGAGCTCGGCATTCCCGTGCGTGCCCTGGTGGAAGATGCCTCCGATCAGGAACTCTTCGAGGCCATGGAGCGGGAGAACCGCGGTCGGAAGAATCTCAGTGCCTGGGAGCAGGGCTGCATGTACCGCAAGGCCCTGGACGAGGGGTTGTATCCCTCGCTGCGCAAGCTTGCGGAATCGGTGAAGGTGGATGTCTCCCTGGTGTCCAAGAGCGTGTCCCTGGCCCGCCTTCCAGAGGCGGTGGTGGCCGCCTTTCCCTCTCCGCTGGACATTCAGTTCCGCTGGGCTCAGCCGCTGGCCGAGGCGCTTCAGAAGGATCCGGATGGGGTTTTGCAACGCGCCAAACGCATCAAGGAGGAGGGCAGGGCGCTTGCCCCCGTTCAGGTCTTTGACCGGCTTTGCAAGCCGGAAGAGGGTGACGGTGCGCGCGATCGCGTGGAGGTGTCTTCCCATCGGCTGCTCCGACAGGGAAAGCTGGCCGCGACCGTGCAGTCGGACGCAAAGGGCCGGGTGACTGTCAAGCTGGAGCCTGGGGCGATCACGCCAGAGCGCTATCAGCAACTGCTGGGCTGGTTGGATGGCTTTGTGAAAACCTGAGCACGCGCTGCGTCTGAGCAGAGAAGAAAAGGGAGGGGCTGCGGCCCCTTCTTTTTTGTGCGCCGGCAGTTGTCCGTCTCCTGACGAGCCGAGCGGGTCAACCGAGTCGGGAAGGGCGCGTGAAGGGCAGTCGGGTGGATGGAGACAGGGCAGGGGAGGGTGGGGGAGGGCATGGCAGGGATCGCCACAGGGCTCGCTCAGCCGACACAGGGGAGGCTGTGGATTCCGGGCCGCTCTCGACGCGATGGCGCCTGCGCAGGGGCATACCGGTCCGTGGCAGAAATTCCGGAAGTCAGATGCGGCGGCGCACCGCCTTGCGCACATTGCCCGTGCCTTTGGCGCCGGCGCGCCTTCGCCGAAACGGATCCGGGGCGGTGAGGCGATGAGCCGCACTCGGATCTTTCGACGTCTTCGGACCTGTTGCAAGCCACCTGCGCAGCGCCCTTCATCAGGATCTCTGACCGGATCTGTCTCCGTCGATCGGTTGGTTGTTGATGTGCATGTCGGTCAACGGGGGGGCTCCTTCTTGGCGGGCTTCCCGTACATCACCCGGTGCGGGTACGGGTGCTGGCCGTCGGGCGATGCCACCGAGGCGGCTCCTCGTGCGTCATCTGTGGGCCATGGGGCGCCAGGAGTTCGTGAGGCTGCGGGGGCATCCGCGCCGCTCACGTTGCGCGTGATCAGCCGGCCTCACGAACAGGCGCTCACTGCTGTGGAACTTGGCCGAATGCGGTGCGCCGCTGCATTCGATCTGGCGGGCTCTGGCTAAGTCATTGATATGCCAGGACTTTCGGTCGGGCCTTAATTTATTGCATGATTTGACGGCAATTTTTAATACTAAGATTATTACGATAATCTTAGTTAAAAGAGGCTATGATCGGGCAGGGCGCGCAGCGGCCCCCGCTGTTGGGGCGTATCGGCCTCGGCGCACCTCGGCCCGATGGGTCGGGATGCTCGCAGCCGAATCCTGCAGTGCCTGCATCGCTCGCTTTCGCCATGACGCTTGTTTCTTCGCCATCCCATTCCACAGGCGCCACCTGGCCTCGCATCGGCCAGCACCATTTCGCGCACCTGCGCGCGGTGGCCGAGGGTCTGTCCATTCAAGAGTCGGCGCTGCGCTACCTCGGCATCGACCACGGACACCAGGCCATCACCGCCCACCGACAGGTGGTGGACCGCCTGCGCGGCCTGGCCCGTCGCCGGGGGCTCTCCGCCTGGCGCCTGGTGGGCCTGACCATCCGGGTGGGCACCGGGGATGTGCGCCCTTCCCTGGAAGACTTCATCGCCGAGCGGGATCTGGATGGTTGGACCGAGGCCGAGGTCGCTCAGCTCTACGAAGAGGCCTTTCCGGCAGATGCCCGCGCCGAGCGGCGCCGCCGCCTGCGCGACCGGCAACTCGCCCTGCTGAAAGATCTTCAGTCGCTCGCCGCTGAAAAGCCCTCTCCCGAAGATCGCCTGGAAGGCTGGTTCGATCCGGTGACGACATCACGCCTGGCGCAGGCTGGCCTGCTCCTGCTGCGGGACCTTCAGCAGAGGATCCAGGGTGGCGGCCATTGGTGGCGAGGACTGCCGGCGGTCGGCAGGGTCAAGGCCCACCGTCTGGCCCAGTATCTGAACCTGCTGCTGCCTGAGAGTGAGCCGCTGGCACCGTGCCCCTTTCAAAATCCGGAGACAGCGCGGGCACTGGCTTCTCCGGATGCCGGCGGCGCGCTCGTCCAGGCGGGGCTGTTTTCTGGACGGCCGGTCACGCACGGTGCGCCTGGCACCGCGGTGCTCACCGGTGCCCGCAGCGACGCCGAGGTGATTGAAGCCTGGGTGGCCGCCCGTGCTGGAACGGCCCCCACGGCCAAGAGCTACCGGCGCGAAGCCCTGCGTCTGCTCTTGTGGCTCACCCACGAGCGGGGCAAGGGCTTTGCCGACGTGCAGGTCGAAGACTGTCTGGCCTACATGAGCTTTCTCGAGCACCTGCCCCCGGCGTGGATCTCCCGTCGCCACAGCACCGTGCTGGGCGAGGGCTGGGCCCCGTTTCGCGGGCCGCTCAGTCTGGCCAGTCGGCGTCAGGCGGTGGTGGTGTTGGGCAGCTTCTTCGGCTGGATGGTCAATGTGGGCTACCTGCCCTCCCGCAATCCCTGGATGCTGATCAACCGCCGCACCGGCGACGACGCTCAGCAGTCGATGCTGGACAGCCGGGCCTTCACGCCCGAAGCCTGGTCCGCGATGCTGCTTCACCTGCAGGCACAGCCGCCCGATCCTTCCCGGGCCCGGATGCTGTTCATTCTGGGTTTCGTCGAAGCCACGGGGCTGCGGGCCTCCGAACTGGTGGGCGCCACGATGGGGGCACTCCGCCAGCATCGGGGTCGCTGGGTTTTGCAGGTGCACGGCAAGGGGGCGCGCAATCGCTTGGTGGCGGTGCCGGGCCAGGCCCGGGAGGCCTTGCAGGACTATCTTCTGGACCGCGGTCTGGGCCCCTTGGGCCAGCAGCCGCCAGAGACTCCGCTGCTGGCGCGGCTGGGAGATCCGGCACAGGCCATCGGCTACCAGGCGCTTTACCAGACCATGAAGCGCTGGGTGCGTGAGGCCATCCTGGGCAGTGGGCTGACACCGGCCGAAAAGGACGTGGCCTTGCGTGCCTCGCCCCACTGGTTGCGGCACACCTTCGGCACCCGTGCTCTGGAACGCCGTGCGCCGCTGGAGGTGGTGCAGCGCCAACTCGGCCACGCCGATCCGCGAACAACCATGCGTTATGCGCACGCCCAGCTCGAACGCCTGCAGCAGGAGATGGATGTGGCCTTTGGTGAGGATCGCCCGACTCAGGACGATGCGACTCCGTGAGCCGGTGTCGACCATGTACGATGGGGGGTATTTTCATCACCTCTTGAAGACACCACCATGAAGTCAGCACACGACTTGGTCGCCGCGGCGAAGCAACGCATCGAGGAAGTGGCTTTGGCCCACGCCGAGCAGGCGGTCCGGGATGCGGATCTGGTTCTGGATGTCCGTGAGCCGGACGAGTACGCGGCAGGTCACCTGCCTGGTGCGGTGTCGGTGCCCCGTGGTTTGCTGGAGTTCAAGCTCAGCGGCACACCGGGCATGACGCCGCGGGATTTGAAGGTTGTCGTGTACTGCAAGAGCGGTGGCCGCGCCGCGCTGGCGGCAGCTTCCATGCAGGACATGGGCTATCTCCATGTGGTGTCGCTGGCGGGCGGCTTTGACGGCTGGCTGTCGGCCGGCTATCCGGTGACGCGGCCCGAGCAACCTTCCTTTGACTGAGGTTCCGGCGGGAGCGGGAGCTCCCGCTCATTCCCGTGGGCTCAAGCACGCTCTAAAATGAACTAACGGCAAATTTGTTCTCTGGGCAGCCTATTGGCTGTTCATCTCGGCCCATCGCTGTTAGTTCATTTATGAATCGACTCTCTGCTCCCGTCACGCCGGCCGCCTCTTTTGATCTGGCTTGGGCGCTCTGGCAGCAGCGCGCTCGGGCACGCGCGCTACTGAGAAAGACCACCTCCGAGGAGGTCTATGCCTCCGTCTGGCGGGCGCTGGCCTTGTGGTCCAGTGGCCGGGGCCTGGCCCCGCAGGCCCTGCGCGCCAGCGACCTGGCTGCCTTTCTGGCGGACCGGGCTGCGGCCCACGGTTTGACACCGCGCCACGCCTGGCGCATCACCCGGTTGGTCGAACGAGTGTTGCTGATTTACCACCAGGAACTGGGCCTTCCGCCCTCCTCCGCGGTCGGACAACTGCTCGAACAACGCCCCGACATCCGGTATGCCAACGCCAGCCGATTCGACGAGTTGCCCGAGGCCCTCCCCCCACGCGAAGCGGCGTGCGTGGCGCGTCACCTGGCCCAGCCTCATCAGCAAGGCGAGCCTTGGCAGGCACAGCGCAACCGGGCAGCCGTGGCGCTGCACCTGGGCGCGGGCCTGACCCCGGCCGAGCTGCGTGCGCTGCGCCTGCGGGATGTCTCCTCCCAGGGCATGGCGACGGTCGTCCACCTGCCGGCGGTGGGCGGGCAGCCGGGGCGCCAACTGCCCCTGCCGCCCTGGGCCCAGCGGGCGCAGGCCTCCTGGCAGCAGCTTCGGGCCGAGCTCGGCATCCCCGGCGAGCAATACCTGCCCTCGACGCGGTCCACCGGCAAGCCCTGGGGCAAGGTGTCTCATCACGAGGGCATCAAGTCGGTGCTGCAGGCGGCCGGGCTGGACCCTGCCCAGTGGAGTGCCTACGGTCTGCGCCACAGCTTCGCCCTGCATGCGCTGCACCGCCGCACGCCGCCGGCCGAACTCGGTCGATGGCTGGGGGTGACCGAACCCGACGTCCTGGAGCGTTATCAGCGCATCCGCCAAGAGATGCTGGAAGAGGCTGCATGGCTGCAGGAAACCTCATAAAATAATTAGCTTGACCACACCAGCGATCTCGGGTTCGCTTTCGGCACTCACGCAAACACGGCGGGAGGGTTGCGGCAACCGGGCTCCAGGCGCACCTCGGTCCTCGGCCCATCCCGGGCGGTCCGGCCGGTGAACTGGGTCCGTGGTCAGCGCTGCATCGTCATGCAGACCGCCGGAGCCCCCAAGCGAAGCGCCTGCGGCCCCACCCACATGGGCGGAGACCCGACGCAGGCCTGGTGGCCGTGCGGGTTCCGCACCACACACTGTGTGGCGTCATGCCAAAAACGCCCCGCTGATCATCTGGAGAAGAACATGGCCAAGGAAGAACTCATCGAGATGCGCGGCATCGTCAACGAAGTCCTGCCGGACTCTCGTTTCCGCGTGACGCTCGAAAACGGGCACGAGCTGGTGGCCTACACCGCCGGCAAGATGAAGAAGAACCACATCCGCATCCTCGCGGGCGATGCCGTGTCCCTGGAACTCTCGCCTTACGACCTGGGCAAGGGCCGCATCACCTTCCGTCACCTGGACCGCAGTGCACAGCCCGCCGGCGGCGGCGGTGCCCCGCGTCGCCGCAACTGATCTCGCGCCAGGCGCGCCGAGCGCGAAACAGGCCGGCACACACCGGCCTGATGCCCATTGTCAGGATGGAAGGCTGTGCTAGCGTGGCAGGGCCTGCCTGCCCGACCCTGATCATGATGGCGGGTCTTTGCTGAAGTACCGCCGTGCCTCTTTCGCGCTCCTCTGCTTCAACACGCCCCCCCGACCTGCCAGGCTGGCTGGGGCGCCCCACCTTCGTGGGGTTCAGCCTGCTGTGGTGCCTCCTGACCGGCGTGGCACTTCAGCAGGGCATTCGGTGGCAGCAAAAGCAGCTGGCCGACTCATTCGCTTCGGAAGCGCGCCTGGACGCCCAGATCCTGGGCGGCTGGATCCAGGAGCGCAACGCCGAGCTCCGCTTTCTGCAGAGCAGCGAATACCTGGCCGATCTCGGCCGACAGGTCCGCGCCGGCTCGCCAACCGCCCATGAGCAGCTGGGCAGCCGCTTGCAAACCTTTGTCCGACCCAATGGCGCCGACCGCGTCGCCCTGATCGACCACGACGGCGCCACCCTGGCCATCGCTCCTCAGGCGGCCTCCATGCCCGGGCTGCCCATGCCTGCCGCCCGAGCGCCCCTGCACACCGAACCGCCAGATGGGGCCGAGCTCATCGGCGTCCCCTCGGCAGATGCCCGGGAACTGCGCATCGTGGTTCCGCTGCTGAAATCGGGAGAGCCTCTGCAAAGCCATGCGGTACTGCAGCTGCCTTTTCAGCAGCGTGTGTCGCAGTTGCTGCAGGAGCGCATCCAGGCGCGGCCTGAGCAGGTGCTCCGCATCTGGTGGCAGCCCGGAGACGGGAACTGGCGTGGCCTCGCATTGGGACAGGCACCAGACGCCGCGGTGATCACGGCGCCAACCCTGCCAACAGACGACCTGGGCTCGCGCAGCCCGCTGCGTGGCACCGGCTGGTGGTTGACCGTCGGGCCGGCTCCCGATGCACTCTGGCAGGCCAGTTGGCGGGGGGCCCTCGGCACGCTGATGCTGTCGGGCTTGCTCTATGCTGTGGCCGCGCTGGGGCGGCGCACCCTGCGACAGCAGTTCCAGCTGCGACACGCCGCACATCTGGACCGCCACCGCCAGCGCGACCTTCAGGAACTCGGCCTGCTGGCTGCCATCGCCCAGGGCGCGGCCGACCTCATCTTCGCCAAGGACCTGCAAGGCCGATATTTTCTCTGGACGCCCCGAGATCCCCAGGCACCGGGCCCGCTGACCGAGGAGGTGCTCGGCCACACCGACGCCGAACTGTTTGCCCCGGAGATCGCCGAGCAACGCGCCCGCGAAGACAAGGAGGTCCTGGACACGCAGAAGACCTTCCACTACGACCGCAGTCAGGCCGACGGTCGCCACCTCCTGGTCACCAAGGGGCCGCTGCGCGACGCGCAAGGGCAGCTGATCGGCCTGTTCGGCGTGCTCAGGGATGTCAGCGAGTCCCGGCAGCTGCAGAAGGAGGCCCGCGAGGAGACCGCGCTGCGACAGGCCTTGCTCACCAATGTCCATGACGGCATCGTCGTGCTGGACAGCCAGGGCGCGGTGGTCATCGCCAACCCCAGCTTCGCGGCGCTGCTGGGGCGCAGCCTGGAGGAGACCGCCGACCTGCATGTGTGGGACTGGGACGCCCAGTGGTCACGCGAGGAACTGCTCGCCAAACTGCAGGACCTGACCGTCGACACATACCTGATCGAGACCCGCTTCCGCCGCGCCGACGGCGGCTCGGTGGACGTGGAGATCAGCTCCAAGCACATCACCCTGGGCGATCGGCAGCTGGTGCTGTGCGACTGCCGGGACATCACAGAACGCAAGCGCATCCAGGCCGAGCTGGAACGCCACCGCCACCATCTCGAACAGCTGGTGGTCGAACGCACCGAGGCCCTCCAGCGTGCCACCGCGCGGCAGTTGCGCACCCTGCAGTTCAGCCAGGACGTCGCAGACAACATGCCCGGTGCCATGAGCTACTGGGACACGAAGCTCGTCTGTCGCTTCGCGAACAAGGCCTACGCCCAGACCTTCGGCACCACCCCGGACCGACTGGTGGGCACGGCCATCGAGCACACCGCCGTGCATGCCAGCTACCTCATGGCCCACGCCCACGCGCAGGCCGCGCTGCGGGGCCAGACGCGTGAATTCGAGCTGGAGACGCTGTCGCCCCAGGGCGAGCGCGTCTTCTGGTGCACCTACCAGCCCGATATCCAGAACGGCGAAGTGCGTGGCGTGTTCGCCGGCTTCCGCGACATCACCGCCCGCAAACAGGCCGAGGTGGCGCTGCAGCAACTCAACCTGCAGCTGATGCAGGCCCGCGACCACGCCGAAGCGGCCAGCCGAGCCAAGAGCGCCTTCCTGGCCAACATGAGCCATGAGATCCGCACCCCGATGAACGCCATCATCGGCCTGACCCACCTGCTACAGCGCGAGCTCACGGTGCCGGAACAACGGGAGCGACTGGGCAAGGTGGAAGGCGCTGCCCAGCACCTGCTGGGCGTCATCAACGACATCCTGGACCTCTCCAAGATCGAGGCCGGCAAGATGACGCTGGACATCACCGACTTCGCGCTCGATGCCCTGCTGTCGCGCATCACCACGCTGGTGGCCGACAAGATCCGGGCCAAGGGCATCGAGCTGGTGATCGACACCGACCACATGCCCGCCCGCCTGCGCGGCGATGCCACAAGACTGTCGCAGGCGCTGTTGAACCTGCTCAACAACGCAGCCAAGTTCACCGAGCAGGGTGTCATCACCCTGCGTTGCACCCTGGTCGAGGAAAGTGCGGGCTGGCTGCGGGTGCTGTTCGAGGTGCAGGACACCGGCCCCGGCATTGCCGCCGACCGACAGGGGCAGCTCTTCCAGGCCTTCGAGCAGGTCGACAACTCCAGCACCCGACGCCATGGCGGCACCGGACTGGGTCTGGCCATCACCCAGCGGCTGGCCGAGCTGATGGGTGGCAGCATCGGGGTGGACAGCCAGCTCGGACAAGGCAGCCGCTTCTGGTTCACCGCCCGCTTCCAGCCCGCCGCAGCGCCGGCCGAGCGGGCCCGGGCCGCGCGGCTGTCCGGCCGGCGGGTGCTGGTGGCCGATGACCTGGCCGAGGCGCGCCAGGCCCTGGGAGACATGCTGCGTCAGATGGGGCTGGACGTGCAGGAGGCCGCGGACGGAGGCGAGGCGGTCGCACGCTGGCATGCGGCCCTGGAGGATGGCCGCCCCTATGACTTCCTGGTGCTGGACGCCCTGATGCCCGGCATCGACGGCCTCGAGGCCCTGCGGCACATGCGCCAGCGGTCAGCAGCCCATGTGCCGCCCACCTTGCTGGTGACCGCCAGCGACGACGCCTCCCTCTGGAACCAGGCCCGGGCCGCCGGCTGCGCGGCGGTGCTGCTCAAGCCGGTCACCGCCTCGGCGCTGCTGGACCATCTGATGAACCTGGCCTCGGACCAGGGGGTGGCGCTGCCGAAGGCCGCTCCTGCTCCCCTGGCCCTGGACGACGAGAAGGCCCTGCGCGAACAATGCGCCGGCGCCCACATCCTGCTGGTGGAGGACAACCCGGTGAACCTGGAGGTGGCCACCGAGCTGCTGCGCCATGCCGGCCTGCAGGTGGACACCGCCACCGACGGCAGCCTGGCCGTGCGGGCCGCGGCGGAGCGGGCCTACGACCTGATCCTGATGGACATGCAGATGCCCGAGATGGATGGCCTGCAGGCCACGCGCCGCATCCGTGCGCTGTCGGGCCATGCCCGCACACCCATCATCGCGATGACCGCCAGCGCCTTTGCCGAGGACCGTGCCGCCTGCCTGGCCGCCGGCATGAACGACCACATCGTCAAACCGGTGGCCCCCGAGGTGCTGCACGCCACGCTGCTGCGCTGGCTGGGCCACACTCAGCCGCCGGCCCCGCCCTCCCAGGCATAGCCCACGCCATAGACCGAGCGGATGGGGTCGCTGTCGGGCCGCGCCGCCTCGAGCTTGCGCCGCAGGTTGCGGACATGACTGTCCACCGCGCGGTCGGTCACGGCCCGGCCGTCCTCGTGCAGCACATCCAGCAGCTGGTCGCGCGAAAACACCCGCCCCGGCGTGCGGGCCAGGTGGCGCAGCAGGCGGAATTCGGCCGGGGTCAGGTCCAGGGCCTCGCCCTGCCATCGCGCCCGCAGGGCCGCTTCATCGATGAACAATTCCGGCGCCGCAGGCTCGGCCGCGGGGCCGTTCGCGGGATGGGTCGCCGCCTGGAGCCAGGCCTGGCGCCGCAGCTGAGCCTGCACGCGGGCCACCACCTCGCGGGGCCGATAGGGCTTGCAGACATAGTCGTCGGCCCCGGCCTCCAGTCCGATCAGGCGCTCCACCTCTTCCACCCGCGCCGTCACCATGATGACCGGCACGCGGCTGAAGCTGCGCAGCTCGCGGCACAGGCTCACGCCATCGCGGCCGGGCAGCATCAGGTCCAGCAGCACCAACGCCGGCGGCCGCTGCCGAATGGCGTCCAGCACCCCGCGGCCGTCCCCCACGATCTCGGTGCCGAAGCCCGCGGCCTGCAGATAGTCCTGCAGCAGGGCCGCCAGCTTGGGCTCGTCCTCGACGATCAGCACCGTGCCCGGCCCGGACGATGTCACCAGCTTGTTCATCCGGCGCCCCCCCTGCCGACCGCGCGCGGAGGATGGGCCAGGCGCGGCAAGCTCAGACGCACGCAGACGCCGCCCAGCGGCGAGGCCAGCGCCTCGACCCGTCCGCCATGCGCCAGCGCGATGTTGCGGCAGATGGACAGGCCCAGGCCTGCGCCACCGGTACCGCGGCTGCGCGAGCCTTCCACCCGGTACAGGCGCTCGAACAGGCGCGACAGCGCCTCCTCGGGCACGCCCGGCGGGGAGTCATGGATCTCCACCCACAGCACATCGGCGCGTGCCTCCAGCGAGACCTCCACCCGACCGGGTGCATCCGTGTAGCGGTCGCTGTTGGCCAGCAGGTTGTCCAGCAGCTGCTGCAGGCGGCCCTCGTCGCCCTGCACCCGCCAGTCCTGGGCACCGGCCGGCAGCGGCAGCAGGCGCAGGTCCAGACCGTGCTGCCCGAAGTGCCAGCGGTGCTCGGCCACCCGCCGCTCCAGGAAATCGGCCAGCGCCACCGGGGCCATGCGGTAGCTCAGGGCCCCGGCGTCGGACAGGGCCAGCTCGTTGAGGTCGTTCACCAGCTCGCCCAGGCGCTCCACCTCACCGCGCAGCGAGGCCAGGGCCTGCGGCGTCACCGGGCGGATGCCGTCCACCAGCGCATCCACCTCGCCCGAGAGCACGGCCAGCGGCGTGCGCAGCTCGTGCGAGACATCGGCCAGGAAGTCGCGCCGCAACGCCTCGTGTCGCGCCAGGGTGTTGGCCAGGGCGTTGAAGTCCTGCGCCAGCTGCCCGACCTCGTCGGGGCTGTCCACCTCGACCCGTGTGTCATAGGCCCCCGCAGCCAGGCGGTGGGTGGCCGCGGCCACGCGCCGCACCGGCGCCAGCAGGCGGCGCGACACCCACCAGGCGATCAGCGCCGCCAGCACGCCCGCCACCCCGGCAATCAGCAGGTTGGCCTGGGCCTGCCGCCGCCCGAAGCGCACGGCACCACCCTCGGTCACGCTCTGGAAGGGCGCCAGCACCAGCCAACCCACCGTGCGCCCGTTCACCTGCACCGGCAGGCGCTGCATGCCCGGCTCCTGGTAGCGAAAGCCCGCCACCCACTGGTTCTGGCTGTCCACCACACCCAGGCGCACCGAGGCACCGGTCAGGTCCGAGGTCGGCGGCACACCCTGCAGGGGGTTGGCATCGGCGGGCAGTTCCTCGCCGGCCACCGGCCGCAGCAGGTGGAACCAGCGTCGCGGCTCCTCGCGCAGGAAGTCCCAGCTGCCATGCTCGGCATAGGCCCGCTCCAGCCGCGGCCCCACATAGGCCATGCGCTCGGCCGCCAGGTCATTCAGGTAGCCCAGGAACTCGCGGCGGAAATTCCAGTGCGTGGCCATGCCCACCAGGGCCGACACCAGGATGCCGGTGCCGAACACCGCCAGAAAGATCCGCACCGACAGGCTGGTGCGCGGCACGGGACGCCGCCAGAACCGCAGAAAGCGCATGCCTGGATTGGGCCAAAGCCGCACCCGTCCGGCAAGCCCGTCCGAGCCGGCCCGCGGGTTCCTCGTTTTTTCTGCACATTCGGGGGTCAGCATCGGTCCATCCTCATCCAAGTTGTCTGCCGCCGTGATGGATCAACGCCTCCAACGCACGCCCCTGGCGCTCGCCGCCGCTGCCGCCCTGCTGTGCCTGGGCATCGGGCTCTCCGCCTGCTCCTCCAAGTCCAATGAAACCCCCACGGCACCGGCCACCGACGTGGGCGTGTTCACCGTCAGCGCCCAATCACTGCCCCTGACCACTGAGTTGCCCGGGCGCACCGTGGCCCTGCAGTCGGCCGAGATCCGCCCCCAGGTGAGCGGCATCATCCAGAAGCGCCTGTTCACCGAGGGCAGCGAAGTCCAGGCCGGTCAGCCGCTCTACCAGCTGGACGCGGCCTCGTATGACGCCGCGGTGCGCAGCGCCGAGGCCGACGTGGCCAAGGCCCAGGCCACGCTGGCCGCCGCCCGTCTGACCGCCCAGCGCCAGCAGGCGCTGCGGGCCGCCGATGCCAGCAGCCAGCAGACCCTGGAAGATGCCCAGGCCGCGCTGAAGGAGGACGAGGCCGCCCTGCTCTCGGCCCAGGCCACGCTGGCCAGCGCCCGCATCGACCTGGCCCGCACCCGCATCACCTCGCCCATCGCCGGCCGGGTGGACACCTCCAGCGTCACCGAAGGCGCCCTGGTGACCGCCAGCCAGACCACGGCCCTGACCACCGTGCAGCGGCTGGACCCGATCAACGTCGACATCCCGCAGAGCAGCGTGGACCTGCTCAAGCTGCGCCAGCAACTCGGCCAGGGCGGCCTGAAGGACGGCAGCGCCCGCATCCGGCTGGTGCTGGAAGACGGCAGCGCCTACGCCCACGAGGGCACGCTCAAGGTCAACGGCGTGTCGGTCAACACCGGCACCGGCGCAGTGACGCTGCGGGCCACCGTGCCCAACCCCGAGCATGTGCTGCTGCCCGGCATGTACGTGCACGCCGTGCTGACCCAGGCGGTCGACCCGGCCGCCCTGCTGGTGCCGCAGGCCGGCGTGCAGCGCAATGCCTCCGGGGCGGCCAGCGCCCTGGTGGTGGGCGCCGACGGCAAGGTCGAGCAGCGCCCGGTCACCGTGGCCCAGGCCATCGGCAACCAGTGGCGCGTCACCCAGGGTCTGCAGGCAGGGGACCGGGTCATTGTCGAAGGCGTGGCCAAGGTGCGGCCTGGCCAGGTGGTGCACGCGGTGCCCACCGCCCTGGGCGCCTCGGCGCCGGCGGCGGCCTCGGCAGCCAGCCGCTGAGCGGGAGCGGCCATGGCCAAGTTCTTCATCGACCGGCCCATCTTTGCCTGGGTCCTTGCCATCCTCATCATGCTGGCCGGCGCGCTGTCCATCCTGGACCTGCCGCTGGAGCAGTACCCCGACATCGCCCCGGTGCGCGTGTCGGTCAACGCCACCTACACCGGCGCCAACGCGCAGACGGTGGAGGACTCGGTCACCCAGGTGATCGAGCAGAACATGAAGGGCCTGGACGGGCTGCAGAGCATGCAGTCCACCTCCAGCTCCACCGGCGGCGCCACCGTCACGCTGAGCTTCATCGCGGGCACCAACCCCGACGTGGCGCAGATGCAGGTGCAGAACAAGGTCCAGCAGGCCCTCACCCGTCTGCCCCAGGTGGTGCAGAGCCAGGGCGTGACGGTGACCAAGTCCGGCACCGACTTCCTGCTGATCGCCAACTTCATCTCCGACGACCCCTCGGTCACCGCCTCCGACCTGGGCGACTACGTCTCCACCAGCCTGGTGGACACGCTCAGCCGCATCGACGGCGTGGGTGACGTGACCACGCTGGGCTCGGGCTACGCCATGCGCATCTGGCTGGACCCGGCCAAGATGCAGAAGTACGCGCTGATGCCCTCGGACATCAACAACGCGCTGGAATCGCAGAACACCCAGGTCTCCGCCGGCCAGCTGGGCGCCCTGCCGGCCGTGCCCGGCCAGCAGATCAATGCCGTGGTCTCGGCCCGCAGCAAGCTGCGCACGGTCGAGCAGTTCCAGAACGTGGTGGTCAAGTCGGCCACCGACGGTGCGCTGGTGCACCTGGGCGACGTGGCCCGCGTGGAGCTGGGCAGCGACAGCTACACCTTCCAGACCCGCTACAACGGCCGCCCGGCCGCTGGCGTGGGCATCAAGCTGGCCTCGGGCGCCAACGCCCTGGGCGTGGCCAAGGCCGTCAAGGCCAAGCTGGCCGAGCTGGCGCCCTTCTTCCCCGACCAGATCCACTACAGCATCGGCTACGACACCACGCCCTTCGTCACCATCTCGGTGGAAGAGGTGGTCAAGACCCTGGCCGAGGCCATGGTGCTGGTGGTGATCGTGATGGTGCTGTTCATGCAGAACCTGCGCGCCACCCTGATCCCGGCCATCGCCGTGCCGGTGGTGTTGCTGGGCACCTTCGGCGTGCTGGCCGCCTTCGGCTACTCGATCAACACGCTCACCCTCTTCGGCATGGTGTTGGCCATCGGTCTGCTGGTGGACGACGCCATCGTGGTGGTGGAAAACGTCGAGCGGCTGATGCGCGAGGAAGGCCTCTCCCCCCGGGACGCCACCCGCAAGAGCATGGGCGAGATCACCGGCGCGCTGATCGGCATCTCGCTGGTGTTGTCGGCCGTGTTCATCCCCATGGCCTTCTTCGGGGGCTCCACCGGGGTGATCTACCGCCAGTTCTCCATCACCATCGTCTCGTCCATGGTGCTGAGCGTGCTGATGGCCCTGAGCCTGACGCCCGCCCTGTGCGCCTCGCTGCTGCGCCACCACGCCTCACCGGGCCTGGACGACGAGGCCGTGGAGTCGGCGCCCCATGGGCCGGTGGGCCGCTTCTTCGCCGCCTTCAACCGCGGCTTTCAGCACGTCACCCAGCGCTACCAGAACTTCATGCGCCGCACGCTGGGCCGCGCCGGCCGCATGATGGTGATCTACGGCGCAATCGTGGCCGCGCTGGGCGTGAGCTTCGTGCGCCTGCCCACCTCCTTCCTGCCGGACGAGGACCAGGGCCTGCTGATGGCCATGGTGCAGCTGCCCGCCGGCGCCTCGGCCGAACGCACCCGCGCCGTGCTGGGCCAGGTGGAGGACTACCTGAAGGCCCAGGCCGAGGTCACCAGCACCATCTCGCTGATCGGCATGAACGGCGACCAGGCCAGCGGCAACCTGTACGTGCGGCTCAAGGACTGGTCGCAGCGCAAGGGCCGAGGCCAGGACGCCGCCGCGCTGGCCGGACGCTTCACCAAGGACCTCTCCGGCATCCGGGACGCGCGCGTCTTCTTCATGATGCCGCCCGCGGTGCGCGGCCTGGGCAGCAGCGCCGGCTTCACGGTGGAGCTGGAAGACCTGGGCGGCCTGGGCCACGACGCCCTGCTGGCCGCACGCGACCAGTTCCTGGCGGCGGCCCGCAAGAGCCCGCTGCTGACCCAGGTGCGCCCCAGCGGCCTGGACGACACCGCCCAGCTGCAGATCAACGTGGACGACAGCAAGACCGCCGCGCTGGGCCTGTCCACGTCGGACGTCAACGACACCCTGTCGGTCGCACTGGGCGGCACCTACGTCAACGACTTCATCAACAAGTCGCGGGTCAAGAAGGTCTACATGCAAGGCGATGCGGCCTACCGCATGCAGCCCGAAGACCTGAACCACTGGTACGTGCGCAACAACGCGGGCGACATGGTGCCCTTCAGCGCCTTCGCCAGCGCCAGCTGGGGCAGCGGCCCGGCCAAGCTGGAGCGCTACAGCGGCATGTCCTCCTTCGAGATCGTGGGCTCGCCCGCCGCGGGCGTGAGCACCGGCACGGCCATGGCCGAGGTGGAGAAGATCGCCGCCACCCTGCCCACCGGCATCACCTACGAATGGGCGGGCCAGAGCTTCCAGGAACGCCTCTCGGGCTCACAGGCCCCGGCGCTCTATGCCCTGTCCATCCTGTTCGTGTTCCTCTGCCTGGCGGCCCTGTACGAGAGCTGGTCGGTGCCCTTCTCGGTCATGCTGGTGGTGCCGTTGGGCGTCATCGGCGCGGTGCTGGCCACCTGGATGGCCGGCCTGTCCAACGACGTCTACTTCCAGATCGGCCTGCTGACCACCGTCGGCCTGTCCGCCAAGAACGCCATCCTGATCGTGGAGTTCGCCCAGAAGCTCTATGACGAGGGCATGGACCTGATGGAGGCCACGCTGCAGGCCATCAAGCTGCGGCTGCGGCCCATCGTCATGACCTCGCTGGCCTTCGGCTTCGGCGTGCTGCCGCTGGCCATCGCCACCGGTGCGGCCTCGGGCAGCCGGCGGGCCATCGGCACCGGCGTGCTGGGTGGCATGGTCACCGCCACCGTGCTGGGCCTGATCTTCATTCCGGTGTTCTACCTGGTCGTGCGCCGCTTCTTCCAGGGCCGCAAGGCGGTCCATTCCACCCCTTCGATCTCGGAGAACGCGGCATGACCACGCGCGCCATCCTCAAGCCCATCGCCCTGGCTGCGGCCCTCGTGGCCCTGCTGGCCGGCTGTGTCACCACCCAGCCCAGCGGCCCGGGTGACCCGCAGTGGCAGGCCCCGGTGCCGGCCACGCTGGGCGCCAGCGCGGTGGCCGGCTCGGCCACCCTGGCCGCCAGTGCCGACGCCACGCCAGACTGGCAGAGCGTCATCCTGGACACCCGCCTGCGCCAGACCATCGCCCTGGCGCTGACGCAGAACCGCGACCTGCGGGTGGCCCTGCACAACATCGATGCGGCCCGCGCCGCCGTCAGCAGCGCCACGGCCGACCGCCTGCCCACGCTCAAGGCCTCGGCCGGCACCACCACCAGCAAGACCGCGGACGACCTGAGCAGCAACGGCCACGGCGGCGTGAGCCGGCAGCACAGCGCCAGCCTGGGCATCTCCGCCTGGGAGATCGACCTCTGGGGCCGCCTGGCCCGGCTGGACGAGGCCGCCCAGGCCAAGCTGCTGGCCAGCGAGGCCACCGCGCGCAGCGTGCAGGCCACGCTCATCGCCGAGACCGCCACCGCCTGGCTCACCCTGGCGGCCGACCAGCAGTCCCTGGCGCTGGACGAGGACACGCTGGCCAGCCAGCAGCGGACCCTGGCGCTCAGCACGCAGCAAAAGGCCCTGGGCGCCATCTCGGCCCTGGACCTGGCCGCCGTGCAGGCCGCAACCCAGACGGCCCGGCTCAACACCGCCACCGCCCGCAGCCAGGTGGCGCAGGACCTCAACGCCCTGCGCCTGCTGCTGGGCACCGAGCCACCGGCGGACCTGCTGCCGCCCGCCGGCCCCAATGCGCTGGACCAGACCGCCCCAGCCACGGCCCTGCTGGGCGTGCCGGCCGATCTGCCCTCCAGCGTGCTGCTGCGCCGGCCCGATGTGATGGCCGCCGAGTTCACCCTGCAGGCCAACGACGCCAACGTGGCCGCGGCCCGGGCCGCCCTGTTCCCCACGGTCTCGCTCACCGCCGCGGCCGGCACCGCCAGCACCGCCCTGAGCGGCCTGTTCACCGCCGGCAACGGCACCTGGACGGTGGCCCCGGCGCTGAGCCTGCCCATCTTCGACTGGGGCAGCCGGCAAGCGGCCATCGACACCGCCCGCGCCGACCAGCAGGCCCAGCTGGCGACCTACGAGAAGACGCTGCAGACCGCCTTCGAGGAGGTGGCCAACGCCCTGGCCGTGCGGGCCCAGCTCGACGAGCGCCTGGACGCCCAGACCCAGCAGGTGCAGGCCTATGCCCAGGCGTTGAAACTCACCGAGACCCGGCGCGCCCTGGGTGCCGAGAGCGCCCTGACCGTGCTGGAGGCCCAGCGCAGCTACTGGAGCGCCCGGCAGAGCCTGATCGCACTGCGACTGGCCGAGCAGAGCAACCGCCTGACCCTGTTCAAGGCCCTGGGCGGCGCCTGAGTCAGCTCAGCTGGGGCGGAAGCTGGCCGAGGCCTCTTCCGCATCCGCCTGCCCGGGCCGGCTGACGTTGTCGCCGTCGTGGTTGCGCAAGGTGCGGAACATGACGGACGCCGCGACGGTGAAGGCGGCCAGCAGCAAAAAGGCCTTGTGCAGGGCCGGCAGCGCACCGCCCTCCGCCCCGCTGGGCGCCTGCGCCAGGAAATACCCCGCCGCCAGCGTGCCGCTGGCCAGGCCGAAGCTCAGCGACAGCTGCTGGAAGGTGCTGGCGATGGTGCTGCCATCGGCCGTGTCGCGCTCGCCCAGATCGGCGAAGGCGATGGTGTTCAGGCTGGTGAACTGCAGCGAGTTGCCCAGCCCCATCACCAGACCCAGGCCGACGATGACCGGGATGGGCGTGTCCAGCCCCACCTGCGAGAAGGCCGCGATGCAGGCCGCCACGATCCAGGTGTTGACCATCAGCACCCGCCGGTAGCCGAAGCGGCCCAGCACCCGCTGGGCCAAGGTCTTCATCACCATCGCAGCGGCCGCCGCCGGCATCATCAACAGGCCCGACTGCCAGGCCGGCATGCCCAGGCCCACCTGGTAGAGCAGGGGCAGCAGCAGCGGCGTGCCGCCAATGCCCAGGCGGGTGAACATGCCCCCCAGCACCGAGACCCGGAAGGTCCGCACCTTCAACAGGGCCAGGTTCAGCAGGGGCGCCGCATGGTGGCGGCTGTGCCAGACGTAGCCCCCCATCAGGGCGGCCGAGGCGGCCAGCCAGGCCAGGGCCTCGCCGTTGCCCAGGCCATGGGCGCCGAACACCTCCAGCAGCCAGGACAAGAGCGCGGTACCGCCGCCGAACAGCAGCATGCCCCGCAGGTCGAAGGGCTTGACGCTGGCGGCCCGGTAGTCGGGCATGTGACGCAGGCCGAAGGCCAACGCGGCCAGGCCCACCGGCACGTTGACGAAGAACATCTCGCGCCAACTGCCCCAGTGCACGATCAGCCCGCCCACCGTCGGGCCCAGCAACGGGCCCATCAGCGCCGGGATGACCATGAAGTTCATGGCCTGCAGCAACTGGCTCTTGGGAAAGCTGCGCACCAGGGTCATGCGGCCCACCGGCATCATCATCGCCGCCGAGATGCCCTGCAGCACCCGGCAGGCCACCAGCACGGCCACGCTGGGCGCCAGCCCGCAGGCCAGCGAGGCCAGCGTGAACACCACGATGGCCGACAGGAACACCCGGCGCGTGCCGAAGCGGTTGGCCAACCAGCCGCTGGCCGGGATGCTCATGGCCAGCGCGAGCACATAGCTGGCCGACACCGCCTTGAGCGCCAACGGCGTGGTGCCCAGGTCGGCCGCCATGGCCGGAATGCCGGTGTTGACAATGGTGGCGTCCATCTGCTCCATGAAGAGCGAGGAGGCCACGATCCAGGGGAGATAGCGCTGGGTGCGCGGATTCACGTCGGGCATGCCCCGAGTGTCTCAGCTTGGCGGCAGCGCTTCAGCGCGCCCACGGCTTCGGCCTGATCCAGGCAGGGCCGAATGCCAACGACAAGCGCGCGGGCCGGCGCCCTCAGCGTGGCGGCTCGCGCAGGATCCAGCCGTTGCCATCCGGGTCGCTGAACTGCGCGTAGCGGCCCCAGGGTTCCTGGTGGATCTCGCCGATGGCCAGCCCCCGGCCACGCAGCAGCGCATGGTCGGCGTCCAGGTCGTCGGTGTTGAGCATCACCCCCTGCAGCCCGCCCGGCCGCATCTGATCGAACCAGGTCACCAGGGCGATGGTCACCCCCTGCCCGGCTGGCGCCAGCTGGATCCACACCATGCCGGGGCCCATCGGCGCCTCGCGCACCAGGGCAAAGCCCACACGTCGCGGTAGAAGGCCTTGGCCCGCTGTGGATCGGTGACGGGCACCGAGATGATCTCGAAGCTGTGGATGGTCATGAGATTCCCTGTGGCAGCGGCCCTGCATTGAAATGCAGACCGCCAAGGGCCGTCAATCCCTTCCGAGTCATGGGCACGGTGGCGTGCCCCGCGTGCCTATCCCACCAGTTTTTTGATGGACGCCAGGGCCGCCGCGCCGTTGAAGGGCTTGACGATCCAGCCTTTGACACCGGCGGCCCGTCCCCGCTCCTTCATGGCGGGTGCGCTCTCGGTGGTCAGCATGATGATCTGGACCGCCTGGTTGTTCAGCTCCTTGCGCACCTTCTCGACCATGGTCAGGCCGTCGATGTTGGGCATGTTGACGTCGCAGATGATGAGCTTGATGCCGCTGTCCATGCGCAGCTTGGCCAGCCCATCCTTGCCATCCACGGCGGTGCTCACCGTCAGGCCGTTGCGTTGGAGAAAGTCCGCGACCTCGTTGCGGACCGTGCTGGAATCGTCGACCACCAGAACCTGTGCCATGGGATCTCCTTGAAGACAAAAAGGGGTCAGAAGAACTCGAGTTCACCGGCGGCCGGCGCCGCCAGATCCTCACTGCGCTGGAATTCGAACGGGGCATGGCTGCCGATGAGCAGCGAAGCGCCCAGCAGGCGCTCCCCGTCCACGTTGACCAGGGCATGGATCTGGTGCTGGTCGCGCAGCAGCGCCGCGTGGTCCAGCACATCCCCGGTCAGATGCGAGGGCGTGGACATGCCGGCGTAGTGCCAGCTGCAGCCCAGCTCGCGGTTGATGGCGCCGCAGACCAGATTGCCGTACTCCGCCAGCCGGTCGGCCAGGGGCACCGTGGCCTGGGACTTCTCGTCCGCCGCGGGGGCGAACACCGTCTGCAGCCCGGGCTGCAGGCCATGGTGGATCAGCACATGCATCCGGCAACGGTAGGTGGCGATGGACAGCATCACCACCCGCAGGTCCCGCACGGGGGCCAGGGCCGGCAGCAGCAGGGCCTGGGCGCGCGGGCGCCAGTCGGCGGGCAGGCCCTCCTGCAGCGAGGCCTGCAGCAGCGCCTCGAAGTGGGCGCGGGTGGCCAGGCTGATCATGCGCCGACCCCTTCCAGGCTGCCCACGACCTGGCGCTGGTACAGGTCCAGCGCCGCGATGGTGCCCACGATGAGCTTGCCGCTGGCCTGGATGTCCTGGAAGGTCGAGGTGGTGAGCAGGTCGTTCTCGTGCAGGCCGCGCCGGTAATCGCCCGACAGCCGCTCGGCCCGGCGGGCCAGATCGCGCATCTCCTCGGCCACCACCGCGAAGCCGCGCCCCAGCTCGCCGATGCGGGCCGCCTCGATCGAGGCATTGAGCGTCACGATGGTCATCTGCCGCACGATCTGGGCGAAGTCCTCGTTCTTGCGGTGCATGTCGGCGTTCTGGTGCAGCAGCGCGTCCATGCCCTCGTGCCAGCGCTCGAAGGTGGTCTGCACCGCCTGCAGCTCACCCAGGCCCTCGCTCAAGGGGCGTGCCTGTTCACAGGCCGCCTGGATGGCCGCGCGCCAGGCCGCCAGGGTGGGCGCCAGCGCCTCATGGTGCTGCCGGGCCGCCGCCTCCTGGTCGGCCCACTGGGCCTCCCGGCTCTCGCTGCTCTGGCGCAGATCGGCCAGTTCCTGCTGCCAACGCGACAGATCGGCGTCGCTCTGCTCGCGCAGTCGGGCCAATTCCTGCTCGGCATGGGCCTGCGCCGCCAGCGCCTGCTGCGCCCGGCCGCGGCAGCGCCACAGCAATGCGCCCAGCCCGCCCACGCTGACCAGCGCGGCCAGCCACCCCAGCTCAGACCACATGGTGTTCTCCCGTTTGTTCGCTCTGAAGTGCGTGTTCGGCGTCGGCGCGCGGGGCGCTCGGTGCGGCCGGCGTCATCGGCGCCCAGGCCTGATCCGCCGGCAAGCTGATGCGGGTGCTGAAGGGTGCGAAGTCGCCAGAGGTCTGGCCCAGCACCAGGCGGATGCTGCCGCCCAGGGCTTCGACATCGGCCCGCACCGCATCCATGCCCACACCGCGGCCGGAGATGTCGGTCACCCGTTCGGCCGTGCTGAAGCCCGGCGCGAAGATCAGCTGGGCCAGCGTCTCGGCCGAGGCCGCATCCTGTTCATTCAGCAGGCCCAGGGACAGGGCCCGGCTGCGGATGCGCGCCAGGTTCAGGCCCCGGCCATCGTCGGCCAGCGTCAGCTGCAGACCGTCCGCGGCCAGGCTGGCCTCCAGGCGGATCCGCCCCTGCGCCGGCTTGTGGGCCGCCTCGCGCTGGGCGGCGGTTTCCAGGCCGTGGTCCATGGCGTTGCGCAGCAGGTGGTTGAAGGCCCCCGTCAGCACCTTCTGGGCCGAGGGGCGCAGCCGCAAGGCCGTGCCCGTGTGCTCGAACGCCGGCACCGGCTTGCCCAGCTCTTCGGCCAGGGCCTCGCAACCGCGTTCGATCGGCGCCAGCAGCTCGTCCAGCGACACCGCCTCGGCCCGGGCCAGGATCTCCAGCACCTCGTCCAGGGCGTCCTGGGCCTGGGGCGATGCATGGCCGCGGGCCTGGCGGGTCAGCGCCCCCAGTTGGGCCACATCGTGCTCACTCAGGGTGGAGGCGGATGCCGCCGCGTTGCGGCCCAGGGTGTCGTCGTGCAGGTGGCGGTAGGCCTCGGCCAGGGCACGCACCTCGCCCAGCTCGCTGCGCGCCTGGGCGACGTCCATCTCGGCCTCGCCCCGGCGCCAGCGGTCGTAGCTGTCTTCGGCCTGGTGGGCCACATTCGCCAGGGTCTTCAGGCCCAGGGTGCGGGCATTGCCCTTGACCGTGTGCATCAGGCGGAACAGCTGGGCCAACAACCCGCCATCGTCAGGCTCTGCGTTGAGCGCCGGCGCCAGCAGGGCCTGCATGCGGTCCAGGTCCGGCAGCGTCTGCGCCAGGAAGGATGCGAACTTGCCCGCCGGCAGCGCCAGCAGCTCGGAGATCATGGTCAGTTCACGGGCCTGCTGCGCGGCGGCCTGCGCCAGCGAACGCATTTCCGTCACATCGCGCAGGGTCAGCAGCAGACGCTGCACCACGCCCTGCCCGTCGGCCATGGGTTCCCAGTGCAGCTCCAGGATCTTGGCGGCCGACGCACCCGCGGGCTGCCAGCACACCTCGGCCGGCAGCAGGTGGGCGTTGAAGGCGAAGTTCATCTCGTCCTCGCCAATGCTGGCGTCGATGGCGGCGGCCAGCGCGGCCCGCTCGTCGTCGCTCAGCGGGCTGGCGGCAAACAGCACATCCATCACGCTGCAGCCGGCATGGTTCTGCGGCCCGAGGATGAGGTTCAGGTGGGCCGAGTACTCGGGCTGGATCACCCCACCCGCTTCCAGCGTCAGGATGCCTTCGGGGATGGCCTGCAGCAGCGCGCGGATGTTGGCGTTCTTGGCCTGCACCTCCGCCGCGCTCTCCTCGATCTTGGCCAGCATGGTGTTGAAGGCCACGATGGAGCGACCAATCTCGTCCTGCCGTTCCACCGGCATGCGCAGCGAGTAATCGTGGTGGGTGGCGATGTCGGTCATGCGCCGCTCCATCGCCGCGATGGGGCGTACCACCTGGCGCTGCAGCAACCAGCCGATCACGGCCGAGGCCAGCACCGTCAGCAGCGTGGCCACGCCCAGCGTGGCCGTGGTGCGGCCCTGCAGGGTGTTGAGGCTGGCGATGGCCTCGTCCTTGGTGCGGGTGCGTTCGACCTGCAGGGTCTGCATGATCTCGCCCTCCTCGCGCAGGTACTGGTCCACCGTGCCGGCCAGGTTGGCCTGGGCGATCTCGTGCTGGCCGGCCAGGGCCAGCTGCGCGGTGTCGTCGATGGACTGGAAGTAGCTGGTCACGCCGTCCATGGCCTGGGCCACCAGGCCCTTTTCGGCCTCGCTCTTGGCGTGGGTGGCCAGGGTCTGCAAGGAGGCTTGCAGCCTGGCCTTGCGGTCGGCAATCTCGCGCCGCCGCTTCTCGATGGCGGCCGGCTCGGTCTCGTTGACCATGGCCAGCGTGGCGATCTGCACATCCTTGAGTTGACCCATCAGCTCGATGGACTCGATGGCATCGGGCACCACACCCGTGGTGACGTTGCGCACCTCGCGTGCGCTGAGTTGGGACCGGTGGATGGCAAAGCCGCCGATGGCGGCCAGCGACAGGAAGACGGACAGCACCAACAGGGCAATCCGCAGGCGGATGGACATGGGCTTCTCCCGGAAAGAGGAACTGCTGGGGAGCGGCGCCCTGAGCCTTGAACACAGACCTGAGCGCCACGGATCGGTGAGAGCAACGCGGCGAAGTGTGGCCGCCGCAGCGGGTTAACCCTCAGCCGATGACGTGGCGTTCAAGGTGTGTTTTCACAATCGTCACTTCATCAAGCCGTCATGAAGAAGCGCGTCTCCCGACGCGGGCTCCATCACGGTGCGGGCCGATCGAGGGCAGCGATTCCATGCGGGGGGGCACACACACGCCCGCTGGCGACGCTTCATCGTCGCGCTGGCATCGCCGCAAGGGAGGGACTCAGCCGCGGTCGCTGGACGACGTGCCATCACATTTGGCGAGCGGACGCTGTCGATGCCACCGCGATGCACCGACTATCGATGTGATGGGCGAAGGGGCCAAGGACTGTTTTCGACCCATACCGAATATCGGAAAGGCGGGATCTATGGCCAGAAAGCTGCCGCTCGCGCAGTCCGGCCGCCGAAGCGGACTAGCCCGCGGGCCGGTCCCCTCGTCTGTGCGCCGTCGTATTGAGTCGATGACTGCCGCTACCTACGATTTCGCTCCGCTTACGTCCTCGGCCAATAGTGCTGAAACTTTGCTCTCTGAGAACAACGTTCGCAACAACCGTCCGAAACGGTTCTCCTTCTCGGCTCGCGCGATGCGCCGGCATGCTTCCAAGAAATTGGTGCCAGCCTGACCGAAGTGCTTTTCGTACATTTGGTTCTGCTCAAGGATGTCCAACCCTTTTAGTACGAAAAGCTTGAAATCATGTCCTCTCAGAGTCCGCATCGCTGTCTCGAAATCATCGATCGTGGCGGATCTCATCGCGGCTTCTTCACGATGCCCCCAGCCGCTGTTTTCAAGAAGGTATTTGATAGCATCGACGACGGTCGCGCTGTGAATTCGAGCATCGCGAGCACTGTCGACTGCTGCCTTTAGCCTTTCATGCAGCGGCTGGTGAAACGGAGATTCCCCGAATTCGGCCTTGTCGGCGATCGTCGCAAAGTGAGCCAACCAACCATCAATCAACTCTTTTTCAAGTTGGGCGCCGCCTGGCAGCTCAGCCATATGTTTTCCGAGTGCCGTGACAGTATAGGCATCGAGGTCGGGGACCCTCGCGATGAGATTGACTGCATCAGCTACAAGATCGTCGTCGGGGGCTGTAACGTCCCAGTTGAATCTTTCAAAAAATGCTTGCGCTAAATTTCTCGACTCCGTGCGTTTCTCGTTTTCCCGGTAGCTTCGGATGATGGCCTCAATCGCCTCTGCGTCGTGCCTTCCATCGCGAACGAAGGCGACGACCAGCTCTTCAAATTCGTCAGAAGAATTGATCCCTAGCTTTGACAGCAGAACTTTCCATGCAGCTGGTGTGGAGTCCTCGACGTTGTTCTTGTACGCATCGCCTTTCTCATTTAGGTAGAGTCTTGCAAAGTCGTTGGAGCCACGGTTGTATCCAGCGACGTACTCCAGAGTTGGCCCGTCTTTGATTGCCTTGTTGGCAAGAGCAGATATTAGAACGATCGAAGGAACGGTTCGTGCCTGTATCGATAGTTGCATGTCCTCAGTCGAACCGAGGAGCCGAACCACAAGACGATAAGCCTGACGGATGACCCGGATGTTGGTAATTCCGCACGCGTCTACCGCAGTCCTGGCCATCACACGGTAAGGGCTATTCAAGTCCGGGACCGCGATGTCAAACGCCTCACCAGATGTCGGAGCGAAACGAATTTCTTCTTCGACGACCTTCTCTCGGAAAGCCGCCCAGAGCGCGCTGTCGGCGGGCGCTGAGAACTGTTCCGTGTTAAGAATTAAAAGGAAGCGGGTACCAAAATTCTGAGAGAATTCATCAACAAAACCAAGAACCTCGTCAACTGACAATGAGCCGTGCTTACGCTCGATGTCGTCGATGACTACGAATCGATTTCGCAATGCTACAGGCACTGCCACCAGCGCAAGCTCATCGAGCGCCGAAAAGCCCTGGTGGACCTTCTTCAGGGCGTCGACACTGACCTTCCAGCTCTTCAGCAGCCCTTCTGTGAGCGAGCTGCTTTCTCCGCCTACGGGAAGCGCGCTTTGGACCACCTTGAGCTTGAGCTGATTGATGTCTTTCACCCCAAACAAGGACACGTAACGGGCGCCTTCGACAATTGGATCTTGCGACTCTTTGCGAATCTCTTTCCAAAGGTGGGTCTTGCCTGTGCCCCACGCGCCTGTAAGCGCGATGACCTTTAGGTCGGTGTTGTCGATGAGCGAGATTAATTGCGTTTTAGATTGTTCAATCGTCATCTTTTTCCGTCATCCGGTTGCGAATCCGGCAGGCGCTCCCAGGAGTCCGGCGACTGCGTGACTTCACTGGTGCACTCGATCAATCAGCACTGTGCAGGCCTTTTGCCCATCGCTAACGGCCCTCGGATCTTTAATCTGGCGAGTGACCATACGACGGCTCGGGCTGACTCCGAATTGTCGACACCGACAGTCGTTGATTTACCGGAAAGGTGGAGCACAGCCTACTCGAAAGCGGACTCGAAAGACAGGCGGTTCCCGGCCGCCACCCGCCACCCACCGTCAATCCAACCGCCACGCCCCCCAGCCATGGGCCAGCGCCATGACCAGGCAAATGCCCGAAGACACCCGCCAGAACCGGGCCGAGTTGTCAGGGAACATGGGCTTGAGCCACGGGAAGGCCAGGGCCCGAACCAGCAGCACCGCCGCGAAAACCAGCAGCAGCACCCGCTGCAAGGGCAGCGGCGGCAACCGGGCGGCTGCGGCACCGGCATAGAAAGCCATGGCGGCCAGGCCCGTGGCAATGACCAGGGTGACCAGCGTGGGGCGCCACTGCCCGGCCTCGGCGGCACGGGCCATGCGTTCCCCTGCGCCCATGAGGCGGTAGGCCGGTGCGCCCAGGGCAATGCAGGCCAGGTGAGCCAGCGCAGCCAGTGCGTCCAGCCCCGCCGCCAGCGCCAAGGCCAGGGTGGCCGGGTTCAGGCTGCCCATGGCAGGGCCTCTTTCAGAGGGGCACGGGGATGTGCGGCACGGGGGGCGACCATGGCGGCTCCAGGCGATGCAGTGGCGCCATGGTGCCACCGCCGCAGCCTCAGAGCAGGCTGGACGCCACGTTGATCATCAAGCCGATCAGGCTGGTGTTGAAGACGAAGGCCAGCATGCAGTGCAGCGTGCCCACCCGGCGCATCGGCCCGCTGGCAAAGCTCACGTCGGCCGTCTGGCCCGAGGTGCCGATGACCGCCGAAAAGTAGAAGAAGTCCAGGTAGTCGGGCGCCTCGGTGTCGGGGAACTGCAGCCCGCCGGGCTGGCCGCGGGCCACGGCGGCGTGGTAGTCGTGCGCGTAGTGCAGCGCGAACATCACTTGCGTGAACAGCCAGGACGCCACGATGGTCAGCACCGCCAGGCCGATGTGGCTGAGCCGGTCGGCCCCGCTGAAATTCTTGGCCACCGACAGCTCGCCCACGATGGCCCACAGGCTCACGATGGACGACACGCCCACCAGGGCCAGAAGGGTCTTGGCCCCTTCGGCCTGCAGCTGGGAGCGCCGGTGGATCTGTGCCAGGCTGGCGCGGGCCATCATCCAGCCCGCCAGCAGCAGGTACAACCACACGCCCACGTTCCAGCCCACGATCAGGCGGGTGACACCGCGCCCCACCCAGGCATGGGGCAACAACACCGCCGCCAGCACGCCCACCACGATGGAGCCGAACAGACGGGGATGGGCGCGCAACAGGCGCAAGGCACGGGACCGAAGACGCTTCACGTTCTGCAGAATACCCTGCTCAGCTGTCCACTTCCCTTCTGCCCATGTACCTGCCTGCCCACTTTGCCGAGCCTCGCCAGGACGAACTGCACCGATTGATCCAGGCCCACCCGCTGGGCACCCTGGTCAGCCACGGTGCCGACGGCCTGGACGCCAACCACCTGCCCTTTCTGCTGGACGCCCAGGCGGGTGAAGCCGGCACGCTGCTGGCCCATGTGGCCCGGGCCAACCCGCTGTGGCAGACGCTGACCGACGGCGCGCCGGTGCTGGCCATCTTCCACGGCCCGCAGGGCTACATCTCGCCCAGTTGGTACCCCGGCAAGCAGGACGCCCACCGCCGCGTGCCCACCTGGAACTACGAGGTGGTGCATGCCCACGGCACCCTGCATGTGCATGAGGACGAGAAGTTCCTGCGCCGCCTGCTGGCCCTGCTGACCCGCACCCACGAGGCCACCCAGCCCCAACCCTGGAAGATGGGCGACGCGCCGGCCGACTACCTGGCCGAGCAGTTGCAGCGCATCGTGGGCATCGAGCTGCGCATCACCCGCCTGGTGGGCAAGCGCAAGCTGGGTCAGAACCATGAGCTGCGGGACCGCGAGGGCGCCATCCAGGCCCTGGATGCCCGTGGCCAGGGCGCGCTGGCCCAGGCCATGCGAGACACCCTGCCCTGACAACGGAAGAGCCACCGCGATGTACACCGCCACCTTCACCTTCGCCCCGGGCGAATACGACGACGAGTTCCACCGCCTGGATCAAGCCATCGCTGAAGCGGCCCGCGCCATCCCCGGTTATCTGGGCGAAGAGGCCTGGGAGAACCCGGCCAATGGGCTGGTCTCCAACGTCTACTACTGGCAGACGCTGGAGGCCCTGCAGCGGCTGATGGATCACCCGGTCCACCGCGAAGCCAAGGCCCGGCAAGCCCGGTGGCTCAAGGGCTACCACGTGGTGGTGGCGCAGGTTCTGCGCTCCCATGGGGACGGGGGCATCCCGCACCCGCTGGCGGCGCCTGCGGCCTGAGGCTCAGCCCGGCTGGCTCCAGCCCAGGCCCAGGGCCTTTTCCAGGGCGACGAAGTCGGTCAGCAGGCTGGCTTCGCCGTTGAGGGCCTGGATGCTGGCCTGGTTGCTGGCGCGCGCCGCGTCCAGCAGTTCGATGTCGCTGGCAATGCCCGCCTGGCGGCGCTGCAGGGTCAGCGCCAGCTGCCGCTGGCTCGAGGCCTGCTGGCTCTGCAGCTGCAGGAGCGACTGCCGCTGCTGCCCAAAGCGGGCCAGGGCCGTGTTGGCGTCCTGCAGGGCCGTCAGCACGGCGGTCTGGTAGTTGGCCAGGGCCTCGTCGCGGCCGGCTTCGGCCTGCCGCACCGCGGCCGCCGTGCGGCCGAAGTCCAGCACGTTCCAGCTCAGGTAGGGCACCGCCAGCAGAGAGAGGCTGTCCCGGTGCAACAGGTCGCCGGCCTGCGTGGCAGCCAGGCCGATGTTGCCCAGCAGGCTGACCTTGGGAAAGTAGTTCGCCACCTGCTGGCCGATCTGGGCGTTGTGGCTGGCCAGGCGACGCTCGGCCGCGCGGACGTCCGGCCGCCGCTGCAGCAGCTGGGCCGGGTTGCCCACCGCCACCGATGCAGGCAGCGTCGGCAAGGCGCCCGGGGCAACCAGCACCCCGTCGAGCTGACCCGAGGCCTGCCCGGTGAGCAAGGCCAGACGGTCCAGCGAGGCCGCGATGTCACCCTGCAGCTGCGCCAGCTCGGCCTGCGTGGCCGCACCTTGCTGCAGGCGCTGCTCCACCTCGTCGGCCGTGGCCACGCCCTGGGTCCGGCGCAGCTGGGTCAGGGCCAGCGCACGCGCGTCCCCGCTGGCGGTCTCCTGCAGCAGGGCCTGGCGCCGCTGCTGGGCGCGCAGGCCGACATAGGCGGAGGCCACCTCGGCCGCCAGGGACACCTGGGCGTCGGCCAGGTCGGCCTGCACCGCCTGGGACTGGGCCTGGGCCGATTCGACCGCCCGGCGGGTGCCGCCAAACAGATCCAGCTCCCAGCTCGCGTCAAAGCCCAGGCTGTACAGGTGCAGGGCACTGGACTGGTCCGTCCCGGGGGCCCGCCACAGCCCGGCGCCTAACGCCGAGGCCGAGCCTTTGGGTTGGCGGTTGGCCTCCTGCTGCTGGAAGGCGCGCGCGAAG
>NZ_BADL01000573.1 GCF_000333615.1 Ideonella sp. B508-1
ACCTGTTCTCGCCAACCTGTCACGGCTGGCCGTGCGCCGCGGCGAGACGCTGCGCGACCTGGTCTATGAGTTCATCCGCGCCTTCGCCCCGCCGCTGACCCGCGAGGTGGTGCAGGCCGAGCTGGCGCGCGCCGTGCCCGTCACCCCCAACAGCCCCCAACCGACCGAGGCCACGACATGAGCACCCTGACGGAAGAACGCCCGGTGGCACCAGCGCCTGCCACCCCCGATCCCCTGGACGCCATCGTCCAGTCCCTGCGGGAAGTCCGCCTGGCCTGGCGCGAGGCCAACGGCCGCGCCCGCGAGCCCGCGGGCCGTGAGCTGCCCTCCGAGGACACCCTGGCCCATGTGCTGGAAGACCTGGGCGGCGTGCTGTTCCCGATGCGCCTGGGCCCGCCCGAGCTGCGCCCGCAGGAAGAGGATCGGCATGTGAGCCACACGCTGCGCCAGACCCTGCTGTTCCTGGAGGGCCTGATCCGGCTGGAACTTCAGTACGACGCCCGTGTGCGGGGCGCCGAGCTCACCGAAGGCCCGCACATCGCCGAGCTGGCCCGTCAGCGTGCGCGGGACTTCGCCGGCACCCTGCCCATGGTGCGTGCCGAGCTGGACGCGGATCTGGCAGCCACCTTCCAACAGGAAAGTGGCGTGCGCAGCATGGACGAAGTGCTGCTTTGGCACCCGGGCATGCGGGCCCTGCTGGTGCACCGCCTGGCCCACCGCCTGCACCAGGCGGGCCTGCCCCTGCTGGCCCGCATGGCGGCCGAACAGGCCCGGGTACGCACCGGCATCGACATCCACCCGGCCGCCCGCGTGGGCGCTGGCTGCGCGTTGCAGCGGGCCACGGGTGTGGTGATCCCGGAGAGCGCGGTGATCCTGCCGGGCGCCCTGATCGACGGCCACCATTCGCTCACGGGCTGGCAAGCCGCCTGAGTCCGCGCCGTCGAACGACACCATGAACAAAACGCCCGGCCGAAGCCGGGCGTTGTCGTCTGAATTCGCAGCGTCAGGCCGCGGCAGCCCAGGCCTCGTCCCGCAGCACGGCACGCCGATCCAGGATGCTGGCGGCGGCCTGCTGGGCATGCACACGCAGCTCGGGAATGGCAATGGCCTCCCAGTGCTGGGCCTTGAGCATGGGGCCGACGTAGTACAGGTCTTCCACCGGCACACCGCAACAGTCCAGGGGATGGTGTTCGGCATCCACCAGCAGGCCCAGGCCCAGGGCATCGGCGCTGAGCAGGCCCCGATCGCGCAGCCCGGCCAGCAGCGGGTCGCGGGCATCGCGCAGCCGACCGGACGGGCCGGTGCAGTTGACCACCGCCTGAACCTGCAGGGTCTGGGCGACGCCACCGCCCCGCGGCTGCACGGACACACGCCAGCCCGCCCCATCCTCGGCGGGCTGGACGCCCGCCAGGCGCCCCGTCCAGGACAGAAGCCCACCGGCCGTCCGGTCGTCCTGCAGGCGCTGCCACAGCGCTGGCGCCATGCGGTGGCGGTGGGTGTCCCACCAGGGCTGCAGATGGCGCAGGAACTGCTGGCGGTCGCGCAGGGACAGGCGCTGCCACAGGCGCGGCGTGCCGGCGCGCAGGCTGGCCATCACGTCGCGCCAGTCCAGGCCCTCGGCTTCGGCCTCACGCACCCAGGCGCGCACCTCGGCCAGCGCGGCGCGCGGGTGCAGGTCGGCCCCCAAGCGCGCCACCGGCTGCAGGCCCGGGCGCGGGCAGGCCTCGGCCACGCGGTGCGGTTGCGGCAGCTGGCCGCGCCGTGACACCAGGTGGATGCGGCCGCGGTGCCCGCGGTCGCGCAGTTCGATGATCAGGTCCACCGCGGTGAGGCCGCTGCCCACCAGCAGCACGTCGGCGTCGGGCGCCGGCGTCCAGTCGGCCGGCCGCTGCCAGGGATCGGGCCAGAAGCCCGGGGCCTGCCAGTCGCTCCCAGGGCCCAGGGACGGTGCGTGCGGGGGCAGGTGACCCGTGGCCAGCAGCACCTGCGCGGCCTGGCCCGTGCGGCCATCGTCCGTCTCCAGGCGCCAGCCGTGGTGCAGGCGGCGCAGGCTGCGCAGGCCACTCAGCCCGGTCTGCACCCGCAGCCCCCGGGCGCGTGCCGCGGCCAGGCCCTGGTCCCACTGCGCCTGCAGGTAGTCGGCCATCCAGCACCGAGGCACGAAATCGGCCGGCTGCACCTCGTGGCCGGCGGCCACCAGCCAGCGGGCGAAGCCGCCTTCGTCCTGCGGGTCCCAGCCCAGCCGGCCGGCCGGCACGTTCAGCAGGTGGCTGTCGCAGGCCGTGCCATAGGCCACGCCGCGCCCGGGCTGCGGCTCGCGCCCCAGCACGCACAGGGTGGCCCCCGCGGGCAGGGCCCGCATCAGCTGCAGGCCCACGGCCACGCCGCTGAACCCGGTTCCCGCGATGGCGATCGCGTCTTCAGCGCCCCAATCCATGTGAGCTCCTCATCCAAGTCGGCAGCGCCCGATGCGCTGCCTCGATGAGGGCGATGCTGACCGCAGCGGCTGGCCTTGAGAACGCAGATCGGTGCATAAGCTCAGATCCAGATGGCATAAAGCAGACGCCCGTCGGCAAAGGTACAGATGAGCAATGGAGATTAGTCCGCCCTGCTGATGTGAAAGCGTGAGGCGGATCTCAACATCGAGGCGCAGTTCCGACGATCCCGCTCACCTTCTTGCCAAAGGAAATCTCCATGGCCAACACTCCGTCGCTGCTGACTGCAGCCTGTCTCGCGCTGTCGTCTTCCATCGCCCTGCCGGCGCAAGCCGAGATCTACAAGTTCGAGGTGCTTCCTACGCTCGGCAGCCCCACCAGGGGCACCCTCTCCATCGCCAACAACAATTGGGTGGCCGGCACCTCATCCGTGTCCGGTGCCAGCGTAGCCACGTTGTGGAAGAAGAAGAAGCCGCTCGACTACCAACCCGATGGCTTCTCCTCGACCGAGGCCCTTGGCCTCAATGCCGCTGGCGATGTCGTCGGCTGGGGCAAGATGGACAACAATCTCTATGCGCTCCATTGGCGGCATGGCAAGTACTACACCCTGCCGGCCCTGCCGGGAAGTCCCTACCCGTTGCTGGCCACCGCTGTCAACGAGGCCGGCCAGATTGCCGGCGTGTCCGGTGACCACGCGGTGCTCTGGAGCGGTGACACCGTCACGTCGCTGGATGGAGACGATAGAGGCTCCTTGGGCACACCGACCGGCATCAACGCGGCCGGAACGGTGGTAGGCAATGTGGTCGCTTACGGCACGGGTCTCGGCGCGGCGAAATGGACCGGCGGGCAAACCGTGCGGCTGTACATGAGCGGCATGTACAGCAATGCCAGGGGCATCAACGACGCCGACCGCACCGTGGGCTGCAGCAACCTGAGCGACGACACACTCACCATGCATGCGGTTCGCTGGGACGGTACCGTCGGCACGGTGCTGGCCGACCTCAGCCCCAGCCTCTATTCCAGCAGCTGCGCCAATGCCATCAACAATGGGGATGTGATCGTGGGCTACAGCGCCAGCGTGGCGGCGCGCTGGACCGGCGACACGGTGGTCGACCTGAACCTGCTGCTGACGCAGACCGTGCGCGATCAGGGCTGGCGACTCGATGACGCCACAGGCATCAATGACGTGGGCATCATCGTTGGCCATGCACACAACACGGTCACTGGCGAATCCGTGTTCTACAGATTGACGCCCAAGCAGTGAGTCACCGGTGTCAAATCCGCTCTGACACACTGGATCAGGTCGTTCAGACACTCCAACGCAAGGTGACAGACGATGACCGAAGCACGAGATAGCAACGCCAACCAGCCCCGGGGCCGCTCGTCGGTGGAACGGGCCTCAGATCGCGAGATGGTGGTGACGCGAACCATCCGCGGTCCAGCGCACCTGGTGTTCCAGGCGTGGACGCAGGCGGAACTGTTCCAGCGCTGGTGGGTGCCCCGGTCGCTGGGCATGACCCTGCTGTCCTGCGAGATGGACGTGCGTGTGGGCGGGACGTACCGCCTCGCGTTCCAGTTCGACCCGGAACCCCTGGTCTTTCACGGTCGATACCTCGAGGTGGTGCCCGACGCGCGCCTGGTCTGGACCAACGAAGAGGTTTTCGGCAGCGGTCAGGTCACCACGGTCACCTTCGAGGAACAGGCGGGCGAGACGCAGGTGGTGGTGCGGGAGCTCTATCCTTCGAAGGATGCACTCGAGGCCGCCATCGCTGCGGGCAGCACCAGCGGCGACATGCAGGAGACCTTCGATCAGCTCGAGGCGCTGCTGACCACGCTCAGCTCATGAGCCTGCCGCACCGCCCTGCAGCACCCGCTGCAGCACACGGTCTTCCAGCGCAGCAAAGTCGGCATGGCCACGCGGGCGGGGCCGGGGCAGTGCCACCGCCTCGTCGAAGGCCACATGCTGGTCTTCGATCAGCAGCACCCGATCGGCCAGGGCCACGGCCTCGCCCACATCGTGGGTGACCAGCACCGCGGTGAAGCCCTGGGCCCGCCACAGCCGCTCGATCAGCTGGTGCATCTCGATGCGGGTCAGTGCGTCCAGCGCACCCAGCGGCTCGTCCAGCAGCAGCAGGCGCGGGCGGTGCACCAGGGCGCGGGCCAGGGCCACACGCTGCCGCTGGCCGCCGGAAAGCACCCAGGGCCAGTCGTGGGCCCGCTCGGCCAGGCCGACGGCCGCCAGCGCGGCCAAGGCCTGTTCCCGGGCCTGCGGCCCGCTCAGGCCCAGGGCCACGTTGTCCAGCACGCGCTTCCAGGGCAGCAGGCGGGCATCTTGGTACATCAGCCGCACATCGGGTGAGAGCCGGTGGCCGGCCAACTGGCCGTCAAAGCGCAGCTCGCCCGCGTCGCTGGCTTCCAGCGCCGCCAGGTGCCGCAGCAGCGTGCTCTTGCCGCAGCCACTGCGGCCGACGATGGCGACGAACTCGCCCGGCGCGATGTCCAGGTCCACGTCCTGCAGCACGGTGCGCTCGCCGTAGCGCTTGCTCAGGCCGCGCAGGCTCACGGCCAGGCCGGTCTGGTCTGCGGGTGCCGCCACAGCCACCGGCGGCAGACTGACATGGGCCTCGGCACCCGCCCAGTCGGTCCAGGTGCCGCCCAGGCTGGCCGAGGCCAGGCTCGATTCGAAGTAGGCCATGCGGCGTCTCCTTGGGTCTGTGTGAGAGGGCTCAGGCCAGGGCCCGGCGCGAGGGGTGCCAGCGCAGCCACCAGGCCTCCAGGCCGCGGGCCAGCAGGTCGGCGCCCTTGCCCAGCAGGGCATAGAGCAGGATGCCCACCAGCACCACATCGGTCTGCAGGAACTCGCGGGCGTTCATCGTCATGTAGCCGATGCCAGCCTGGGCCGAGATGGTCTCGGCCACGATCAGCAGCACCCAGGTCAGCCCCAGCGAAAAGCGCAGGCCCACCAGGATGGAGGGCAGCGCCCCGGGCAGGATGACCTGGCGGTACAGCGCCCAGCCGGACAGGCCGTAGCTGCGTGCCATCTCGATCAGCGCCGGATCGACCGAGCGGATGCCGTGAAAGGTGTTGAGGTAGATCGGGAAGAACACGCCCACCGCGACCAGGAAGAGCTTGGCGCTCTCGTCGATGCCAAACCACAGGATGACCAGCGGAATCAGCGCCAGCGCCGGGATGTTGCGCAGCATCTGCAGGCTGGTGTCCAGCAGGGTCTCCAGCGGCCGCAGCGTGCCGGTGAGCAGGCCCAGCACCAGGCCCACGCCACCGCCCAGCGCCAGCCCGCCCAGGGCGCGACCGGTGCTCACGGCCACGTGGTGGCCCAACTCGCCCGAGAGCAGCAGGCTCCAGAAGGCCTGCAGCACCGCGTCGGGCGCGGGCAGCACGCGCGAAGCCAGCCAGCCCATGCGGGACGCCAGCTCCCAGACGACGAGCAGGATCAGCGGCAACAGCCAGGGCAGCAAGGCCGAAGCGGCGCGGCGCCAGGCATTCGATGGCGTGGAAGCAGCCATGGCGTGCGCCTCCTCAGCTCGCGGCACGTGCCAGGGTGGGCTCGTTGCCCGGCACGTGCGTGTTGGCCACGATTTCGCCGAAGGGGCCCGTCAGCGCCGGCTGGGTGAGCTTGTCGCGCAGCGACAGCGGCAGCAGCGGGAAGACCAGCTCGGCGAAGCGGTAGGCCTCTTCCAGGTGCGGGTAGCCCGACAGAATGAAGTACTCCAGACCCAGGTCCGCGTACTCCTTCAGACGGGCGGCCACCTGCTCGGGACTGCCCACCAGGGCCGTTCCGGCACCACCGCGCACCAGGCCCACACCGGCCCAGAGGTTGGGCGCCACTTCCAGGCCCTCACGCACGTTCTCGGGGTTGAAGCGGCCGCCGTGCAGCGCAGCCATGCGGCGCTGGCCCTCGGAATCCATCTTGGCAAAGGTCTGCTGGGCCTTGGCCACCACGGCCGGGTCCAGGTGCGAGAGCAAGTCCGCCGCGGCGGCCCAGGCCTTCTCCTCGGTCTCGCGCACGATGACATGCAGGCGGATGCCGAACTTCAGCGTGCGGCCGTGCTTGGCGGCACGGCTGCGGATGTCGGCCACCTTCTCGGCCACGGCCGCGGGCGGCTCGCCCCAGGTCAGGTAGGTGTCGAGCTGCTGGGCCGCCAGTTCATGCGCCTCGGGCGATGAGCCGCCGAAGAACAGCGGCGGGTACGGTGCCTGCACCGGCGGGTAGAGCAGGCGCGCGCCCTTCACCGTCAGGTGCTTGCCTTCGAAGTCCAGCGGCTCGCCGTGGTGGCTGCGGGCCAGGATCTCGCGCCAGATGGTCAGGAACTCGGTGGCTTCCTGGTAGCGCTCGGCATGGGAGAGGAATTGGCCATCGCCGGCCAGCTCGGCCGGGTCGCCCCCGGTGACCAGGTTGACCAGCAGCCGCCCGCCGGACAGGCGGTCGAAGGTGGCGGCAATGCGCGCGTACTGGGCCGGCGTGATCAGACCGGGCCGCAGCGCCACCAGGAACTTGAGCCTGCGGGTGGCGTCGATCAGGCTGGAGGCCACGGTCCACGGGTCCTCGCAGGAACGCCCGGTGGGGATCAGCACGCCCTCGTAGCCCAGGGTGTCCGCCGCCACGGCCACCTGCTTGAAGTAGCCCAGGTCGGCCTGCCGGCCGCCCAGCGCGGTACCCAGGTAGCGGCTGTCGCCATGGGTGGGAATGAACCACAGGATCTTCATGGTGCGCACCTCAGGTCACAGGGCCTTGGCCGACGGCAGGGCGTCGACCACGCGGATGGGTTTGGGAATCAGCTTGAGCTGGGCGAAGGCGTCGGCCACCTTCTGCTGCTCGGCCGCCACCGCAGGCGTCACCGGCTGCACGTTGAACTGGTAGCGGTGCAGGCTCTCGCGCACGATGCCCACGTCCAGCCCTTGCAGCGGCGCAATCAGCTTGGCGGCCTCGTCCAGATGGGTCTTGATCCAGCGGCCCTGCTGCACCGTGTCCTCGAACAGGGCCTGGATGACCGCCGGGTGCTGCTGCGCGAAGCGGCGCTCGGCCAGGTAGAACTGGTAGTTGGACACCACGCCCCGGCCATCGGCCAGGATGCGTGCACCGATCTGCTGCTCGGCCGCCGCCAGGAAGGGGTCCCAGACCAGCCAGGCATCCACCGCGCCGCGCTCGAAGGCGGCACGGGCGTCGGCCGGCGGCAGAAAGACCGGCTGGATGTCGCTGTAGGCCAGGCCGGCCTTTTCCAGCAGCTTGAGCAGCAGGTAGTGGACGTTGGAGCCGCGGTTGAGCGCGACCTTCTTGCCCTTGAGATCCGCCACCGTCTTCAGCGGCGAGGCCTTGGGCACGACCAGCCCTTCGGCCTCGGGCGCGGCGGGCTCATAGCCGATGTAGACGAACTGCGCACCAGCGGCCTGGGCGAAGATGGGCGGGGCCTCGCCGACGAAGCCCACGTCGATGGAGCCGACGTTCAGCCCCTCCAGCAACTGCGGGCCGGCCGGGAATTCGACCCATTGCAGGCCAAAGCCCAGGGGGGCCAGGCGCTTCTCCAGCGTGCCCTGGGACTTCTGCAGGGTCAGCAGGCTGGCGGATTTCTGAAAGCCGATGCGCAGCTTCTTGTCGGCCGACTGGGCCCACAGCGCACCACTGCCCAGGGCAGCGGCGCCGGCCATCGCGCCTTGGAGCCAGGCACGGCGAGAGACATCGAGAGAACGACGGAAAAGGGAAATGGACATGGGAACCCCGTACTGCTGAAAACCGCGAACCTCAGGCCGCCAGGGCCAGGGCGGGGGTGTCGGCGGTCAGCGGGGCCAGGGCGCGGGCCAGGCGCTGCAGCACGGCGTCGACCGGCTGGTGGCCCTGCTCGCCGCGCACGAACTGGGCGTCCTCGGCGTAGACCACGTCCAGGATGTGGCGCGCACCCAGGGCCGACAGCACCGGCTTGAGCGCGTAGTCCAGCGCCAGCAGGTGGGCGATGCTGCCACCCGTGCCCAGCACCAGCACCTGCTTGCCGTCCAGTCCGTCTTGCGGCAACAGGTCCAGGAAGGCCTTGAGCACGCCGCTGTAGGCGGCCTTGTAGATGGGGGTGGCCACGACGACCACGTCGGCGGCCTGCACGGCCTCGACTGCGGCAACCAGCGAAGGGTCGCGGAATTCGGCCCGCAGAATGGCCTGGGCGGGCAGGTCGGCCACCTCGATCAGGCGGCTGTGGCCGCCGGCGGCCTCCAGTTGGGCCAGGGCCTGGCGCAGCAGCGCCGTGGAACGGGAGGGGCGGGTCGGGCTGCCCGCGATGCCGACGATGTTCATGGTGAAGTCCGTGTTGTCAAATCAACAGGGCTTCACCTTAGCCAGTCGCTGGATCGCGACCAACGAAGGAAATCCGTCTTGGATATCCGGTCCGCGCACAGAGCGGCGCGGAACCCTTCACCCGCGCCGTGGGCGCGGGTGGGTCAGCGGCCGGGGCTCGGCGCTGCAAGCGCCAGACCCCGCCAACCGCCAACGATCAGTAGCTGCGACGCTGGAAGCCGCCGCGGTTGCCACCGCCGCCGAAGCCGCCGGTCGGGCGATCTTCACGGGGACGGGCCACGTTGACGACCATTTCACGGCCGTCGAAGGACTTGCCGGCCATGCCGCGGATGGCGGCCTGGGCTTCGTCGCCCGAGCCCATTTCCACGAAGCCGAAGCCCTTGGAGCGACCGCTGTCACGGTCCATCATGACCTTGGCCGAGGAGACTTGGCCAAAGGCCGAGAATTGGTGTTGCAGGTCGTCGTCGCCCATGGAATAAGGCAGATTGCCGACGTAGAGTTTGTTGTCCATGATGGACCCTTTCAGAGAAGCCGCGTGTTCAGAATCGCCCGCTGCGGCAGCACGTGGCAATCAAGGTGGCCCGGGTGGGCCATGTTCGTCAGAACTTCCGACGCCGGGCCGCCGCAGGGGCGCCGCCGCTGCGGGGTTCGAGGTGACGGAAGGTGATGCGCCCCTTGTTCAGGTCGTAGGGCGAGAGTTCCAGCGAGACCTTGTCGCCGGCCAGGATGCGGATGTGGTGCTTGCGCATCTTGCCGCCGGTGTAGGCCACCAGGCTGTGGCCGTTTTCCAGCGTCACGCGAAAGCGCGAATCGGGCAGAACTTCGTCCACCTGGCCACGCATTTCGATGAGTTCTTCTTTGGTCATGGATGATCCTTGTGCAAGAAGGTGCCGGGCTGCCGTTCAGGCCGGCAACGCGGGTTGACGCAGGTATTCCAGGCCCTGGGCCATCGCGTAACGCGAAGCCGCACGGTGCGTGGAAAACAGGGGAGTGAACCGGAAGACCCGGTCATGGGAGGCGGAACCTGTGCCACTGCGGATGGACAGGGACGCTGCAAAGTGACCGGTGTCGGTCCGTTGGGTCATCGAGGACAGGACATACCTGCCCACGGTGCGGGTGTGCGGAGAAGCAGAAATCAATGGGTGTTCATGGCACCGGCCAGCAAGGCACGGCGCAAAAGGCCTGGCAACGATGAGGAACCGCGCCAGCGCCGAAGAGAAAGGAAGATCAGGATCCTGAAGCCTGGATGAACCGCCAAGTGCGGGGCGTCAGGACCGTTGAACCAGACGAAGCTTGCCTGGGTTGCCAGGTGATCGCGTGAGATGGATCCAACCTGGGGGAGCCGCCTTGCACACGGTGTGTGGGGCACATGGGGTACGGCGGGCTCAAAGCTGCGGAGGTAAGCGAAACTGCAGCTACCCCACGAGTGTACCAGATTTGTTCATTCATGACAGGGGGGAAATATCGAGGCCTCTGCGCGAAGCGCGATCTGTATACTGACCCCCAGTATCAAGGAGCCTCTCATGCCGCACTCGCCCGCCGAGCGCAAACGCGTCGTCACCCGCCTGCGCCGCATCAAGGGCCAGGCCGAGGCGCTGGAGCGCGCGGTCGAGGCCGGCACCGAGTGCGTGGACCTGCTGCAGCAGCTGGCCGCGCTGCGCGGCGCCACCTACGGCCTGATGGCCGACGTGCTGGAAAGCCACATGCGGGAGACCTTCGGTACCGCGGTCGCCTCATCCCAGGCCCGCCAACCGCCCCCCGACCAGGACGCCGAGGTGGACCACATGGTCCGCATGCTGCGCTCCTTCCTCCGCTGAGCTCCCTCCGACTTCCTCCAACCAAGGACCCCGACCATGAAATCCCGTGCCGCCGTTGCCTTTGCCGCTGGCCAACCCCTGCAGATCGTCGAGATCGACGTCGCCCCGCCCCAGAAGGGCGAGGTGCTGATCAAGATCACCCACACCGGTGTCTGCCACACCGACGCCTTCACCCTCAGCGGTGACGACCCCGAGGGCCTGTTCCCGGTGGTGCTGGGCCATGAGGGCGCCGGCATCGTGGTCGAGGTGGGCGAAGGCGTCACCAGCGTCAAGCCGGGCGACCATGTCATTCCGCTCTACACCGCCGAGTGTGGCGAGTGCCTGTTCTGCAAGAGCGGCAAGACCAACCTCTGCGTGTCGGTGCGCGCCACCCAGGGCAAGGGCGTGATGCCCGACGGCACGACCCGCTTCTCGTACAACGGTCAGCCCATCTACCACTACATGGGCTGCTCGACCTTCAGCGAGTACACCGTGGTGGCCGAGGTCTCCCTGGCCAAGATCCACCCCGACGCCAACCCCGAGCAGGTCTGCCTGCTGGGCTGCGGCGTGACCACCGGCCTGGGCGCGGTGAAGAACACCGCCAAGGTGCAGCCGGGCGACTCGGTGGCCGTGTTCGGCCTGGGCGGCATCGGCCTGGCCGTGGTGCATGGCGCCCAGATGGCCGGGGCCGGCCGCATCATCGCGGTGGACACCAACCCGGACAAGTTCGCACTGGCCAAGACCTTCGGCGCCACCGACTGCGTGAACCCCAAGGACTTCGACAAGCCCATCCAGCAGGTCATCGTCGAGATGACGGGCTGGGGCGTGGATCACTCCTTCGAGTGCATTGGCAACACGCAGGTGATGCGCGCCGCACTGGAATGCGCCCACCGCGGCTGGGGCCAGTCGGTCGTCATCGGCGTGGCCGGCGCGGGCCAGGAGATCTCCACCCGCCCCTTCCAGCTGGTGACGGGCCGCAAATGGCTGGGCACCGCCTTCGGTGGCGTCAAGGGCCGCAGCGAGCTGCCGGGCATGGTCGAGCAGGCCATGAAGGAGGAGATCAAGCTCGCCCCCTTCGTGACCCACACCATGCCGCTGCCGGACATCAACGAGGCCTTCGAGCTGATGCACGACGGCAAGTCCATCCGCTCGGTGGTGCATTACTGATCAATTTCGGGTCGGTCCCACCGCCCCGCCTTCAGCCCCTCCTTCACAAGGAACCTTCTCATGACTGCTCCTGTCATCTCCGGCGACGGTGTCTTCTCCCACGTGTTCATCGGCGCGTCGGACGTCCAAAAGTCGGCCACCTTCTATGACCATGCCCTGGGCGCACTCGGCATCAAGAACCTCGGCCCGTTCGGCAGTGGCTGGATCCTCTACGGCCGCGACAAGCCTGCCTTCATCATTGCCCGGCCGGGCAACGGTGAGGCGCCTTCGAGCAACGGCATCACCATCGGTTTCGCCGCGGCCAGCCCGGCAGAAGTCGATGCATTCCATGCCGCGGGCCTGGCCCATGGTGGCACGGACGAGGGCCAGCCCGGCCCGCGCAGCCACCTGCCCGGCGCCTACGCGGCCTACCTGCGCGACCCGGCCGGCAACAAGGTGACGGCCTACACCTTCATCTGAAGATGAACCGCCTCACGTCGCCTCTGGCGGCGTGGGGTTCAGGCTGTGGCCAGCTTGCCCAGCAGGGTGATCTGGTCCACGCTGTCGCGCATCGCATCCATCTGGCGGGCCATGTCCTTCAGGTTGGACAGGCAGACCGAGATCCTGCGCCGCTCCTCTTCGGTGTCGGCGCTCATGGTGGCGATCTTCTCGGCCGCGGCAATGCTCTGCTGGGCCATCTGCTGGGTGGTGTCCACCGTCTGCCCGGCCACCGCGCGGATGCGGGCGATGGCATCCACCGCACCGTTGATGTCCTTGCGCGTGGTGTCGGCCTGGCTCTTGGACGATTGCGCCAGGCGCCGCACCTCGTCGGCCACCACCGAGAAGCCCCGGCCAGCATCGCCCGCGCGGGCGGCCTCCACCGCGGCGTTCAGGGCCAGCAGGTTGGTCTGGTCGGCGATGCGGCCGATGCCGGAGGTGACCTGGCTGATGCCGCTGGAGATGCGCTCGAGCTCGGTGAGCTCATTCTCCAGATGGTCCTGGGCACCGCGCGTCTGCAAGGCCGCGTCGCTGAGCGAGCGGATGTTGCTCTCGGCCACATTCAGCGCCTGGGACTGCAGCGAGGTCGCATGTTCCAGCTGCGGCAGGGCCTGCAGCAGCGGCTCCACGTTCTGCTGGTAGGCCACCACCCGCTCCATCATCCCGGACTGGATGCTGTGCATGGCCTCCCAGCGGTGCAGCGCCCGTTGCGCGTAGTGCGCCGCATAGGCCGCGTACTGCACCGGGAACTGGCTCATCGCCTGGATGTTGCGGTCGAAGAAGACCAGGGCCGACAGGGTCTGGTTGATGGGCACGCCCAGGATCTCGCCGAAGCTGGAGAAACCGGCGGCCGGAATGCGGTCGAAAAAGCGGGCCTGCCCCAGCTGGCCGGCGTTGCCCACCCGGCGCAGCACGCAGTCGTTGAGCAGCAGGCCCAGCGGCCGGGGCTTGCCGGACATGAAGTGGGCCCAGTCGCGCTCGGTGCTCTCGACGAAGGGCGTGGCGCGCAGCAGGTGCAGCCGGTCACCGAACTCCAGGTCGCAGAAGAAGGTGATGTGGTCGGCCGCGATGCTGGCCACCGAGCGGATGAAGAACTCATCGTCCACCTTCACCGCGAAGGTCATGCTCTGCAGGCGCGCCCCCAGCTCCGACGGCTGGCAGCGGAAGTGCTCGCACAGCACCTCGATCACCGGACGCGGGCGGTTCTGCGCGTCCAGCACCGAATGCACGGTGCGCGAGACCGGGTCGGCCTGGGCCACCAGCCAGCTCTGGTGGGTGGGCTCGAAGTTCTGGGACTTGAAAGGCGCGAAGGACTTGCCCCGCGCCATCTCGCAGAAGATGACCGCGGCCTTGTGCTGCACCACACCCTGGCGGGTGCCGATGAAGGTGGCGCCCAGGTCCAGCGGGCCGCCGGCCGAGCCGCCGATGGCCAGGCAAGGGAAGCGTCCGCTGGCGTACCAGGCCTGCATCAGAAAGCCCTCGGAAGCCGAAACCCCGTCGCAATAGACCAGCGCGAAATGGCGTTCGGCCGACAGTGGCATGCGCAGCGACAGCCGGTCCAGCTCGCCGCGGATGGCGCTCACCCGCTTCTTGGCGGAATGCTCGCCATTCACATGCAGGTCCACCAGGTGCAGCTCGTGCTGGCCGATCAGGGCCTGGGGCAGGAACAACCAGCTGCCCTGCACCTGGTTGGCCTCGCAGTAGGTGGAGGCCCCTGCCGCACTGCACAGCGCGCCCGAAGAGGACAGGGCCACCACGGTGAGGTCTTCGGAGGCCAGTTGCTGCCAGGCCGCATTGACGCGGCCAAAGTCGGCTCCGGGCGGCACGAAGACCATCAGCAATCCGCGGGCACCGCGCAGGCCGACGTTCCCCAGGGAAGTCGGCAGGGCCTGACAGTCGAACGCCCCGCGACGGGGCGTGTGGCGTGCGAAAAACGGGAAAGACATGGCAGCAGTCGTCTCCAGGCAAGGGCAGGACCTGGGCCGGCGCACTCTGTGGCATGTGGCACGCGCGACACCAGGGATCAGAATTGCCTGACAGGTTAGAGACTCTGCCGCCGAGCTTGCCGCGGAACAGCGGCCGATTGGCCCGCCTGTTTCAGGGATGGGCCGGGCAGTGGTGGATCTCGATGGTGCTGTGCACCACCTCCTCGTGCACCGACAGGCGCTGGCGCACGACATCGGGCGTGAGCTGCGGATCGCGCGTCACCACCGTCAGGGCGCAGGCATAGGCGCCCTGCCCCACGCGCCAGACGTGCAGGTCGGCAATGCGGCTGTCACCGGCGCCGGCATCGGCTTCCACCACCTCGCGGATCTCCTCGACCACCGGATGGTCCATCTCCCGGTCCAGCAGCACCTTGGCGGTGTCCAGCACCAGGCCCTTGGCCCACACGCCCACCAGCACCGCGCCGACCAGGCCCATCAGCGGGTCCAGCCAGGACCAGCCCCAGAGCCAGCCGCCCACCAGCGCCGCAATGGCCAGCACCGAGGTGGCCGCATCCGCAATGACGTGCACATAGGCCGACTTCAGGTTGAGGTCGTGGTGGCCGTGGTCGTCATGGTCATGCCCGTGGTGGTGACCATGTCCGTGGTCATGTCCATGGCCATGCCCGTGGTCGTGCCCATGGTGGTGGGCCTGGCCGAGGATCAGCGCGCAGACGATGTTGACCACCAGGCCCAGCACCGCGACCACGATGGCCTCCTGATAGTGGATCGGTGCGGGGCTGAGCAGGCGCTCCACCGAGCCCAGCACCATCAGCGCCGCCACACCCAGCAGAAAGATGGCGCTGGCGAAGCCGCCCAGGATCTCGATCTTCCAGGTGCCGAAGGCGAAACGCGGGTCCTGCGCGTGGCGGCGCGCCAGCGCATAGGCCGCGGCCGACAGGCCGATGGCCACCGCATGCGAGCTCATGTGCCAGCCGTCGGCCAGCAGGGCCATGGAGTTGAACCACCAGCCGGCGGCGATCTCCACCACCATCATCGCGGCGGTGATCCACATCACCACCCGGGTGCTGCGCTCGGCGGCGGCGTTGCCGCTGTCGAAGCGGTGCTCATGGGTCCAGCGCGACAGGTCTTCGATGTGCATGGGCGTTTTCCGCGTTCGTTCAGCGCAGGTAGCTGCGCAACACCTCGATCAACTCGTCCGCACCCTGGGTGCGTTCGGCCGCATCGGTGATGGCCGGGTCGGCGATGTGCGAGCGCACATGGTCCTCCAGCACCTCGGCCATCAGGCCGTTCATGGCGCCGCGCACAGCGGCGATCTGGTGCAGCACCTCGGCGCAGCCCTTCTCGGCTTCCAGCGAGCGCTCCAGGGCCTCCACCTGGCCCCGGATGCGACGCACCCGGCCCAGCAGCTTGGACTTGTCTCGAACGGTGTGGCTCATGCGGTCGACGGCTTCATAGAATAGGGGGGTATGGTATCAAACCCACCTTCCCCCACCTCCCGCTGGCCGGCCCTGCGCGGTGGCCTCATGGCGCTGCTGGCCGCGGTGCTCTTCGGCGTCAGCACGCCCCTGGTGCAACACTGGGGCGCCGGGCTGGGCAGCTTCACCACCGCCGGGCTGCTCTACGCCGGCGCCGCCCTGGTGGGGCTGCTGCTGCGCCAGCCGGTGGAGCGCGAAGCCCGGGTGCGCCGGGCCGACCTGCCCCGACTGGCCTGGATGGCCCTGTTCGGCGCGGGCATCGGCCCGGTGGCCCTGGCCTGGGGCCTGCAGCACACCAGCGGCACCAGCGCCTCGCTGATGCTGACGCTGGAGGCGGTGTTCACCGCCCTGCTGGCCCGCGCCTGGTACCACGAGAGCCTGGACCGCCGGGTGCGGCTGGCCCTGGGCCTGCTGACGCTGGGCGGCATGGCCCTGGTGCAGGACCGGGCCCAGGGCGGCGGCAGCCAGTGGCTGGGCCTGCTGGCGGTGCTACTGGCCACCGCCGCCTGGGGCATGGACAACACCCTCTCGCGCGCCCTGGCCGAGCGGGACCCCGGCCAGGTGGTGATGCTCAAGGGCCTGCTGGGCGCGCTGGCCACGCTGGGGCTGGCCGCGGCCCTGGGCGAGGGCTGGCCCGGCGCCGGCCCGGCCCTGGCCCTGCTGAGCGTGGGTGCCACCGGCTACGGCCTGAGCCTGCGCTTCTACATGCTGGCCCAGCGCGCCTTCGGGGCGGCACGCACCGGCTCGGTCTTCGCGTTCGCTCCCTTCGTCGGCGCGGTGCTGGCCTGGGCCCTGAGCGCACAGGCGGGCAGCCTGTGGCTGGCCGCCGGCGCCGCGCTGATGCTGGCGGGCATCCTGCTGCACCTGGCCGAGCGCCACGACCACCTGCACCGCCACCAAGCCCTGGTCCACGAGCACGCCCACACCCATG
>NZ_BADL01000572.1 GCF_000333615.1 Ideonella sp. B508-1
CTGGACATCGCGCCCGGCCGCATCTTCGGCATCATCGGCCGCAGCGGGGCCGGCAAGTCCAGTCTGCTGCGCACCATCAACCGGCTGGAGCAACCCACGGAAGGACGCGTGCGGGTCGACGGCGTGGACATCGCCACGCTGGACGCCCGGGGCCTGGTGGCCCTGCGCCGGCGGGTCGGCATGATCTTCCAGCACTTCAACCTGCTGTCGGCCAAGACGGTGTGGGACAACGTAGCCCTGCCGCTGCGCGTGGCCGGCGTACCGCGGGCCGAGACCGAGGCGCGGGTGAACGAAGCCCTGGCCCTGGTCGGCCTGGAGGCCAAGCACCACGCCCGCCCCCAGCGCCTGTCGGGCGGGCAGAAGCAGCGCGTGGGCATTGCCCGCGCCCTGGTCACCCGGCCCGAGATCCTGCTGTGCGACGAGGCCACCTCGGCCCTGGACCCCGAGACCACGCAGTCCATCCTCGCCCTGCTCAAGGACATCAACCGGCGGCTGGGCATCACCATCATCCTCATCACCCATGAGATGAGCGTGATCCGCGAGATCGCGGACGAGGTGCTGGTGCTGGAACAAGGGTGCATCGCCGAGCACGGCCCCGTGTGGCAGGTCTTCGGCGAGCCGCGCCACGACGCCACCCGCGCCCTGCTGGCCCCGCTGCAGCACGAGCTGCCAGACGACCTGAAGGCCCGTCTGCAAGCCGGGCCGCCGCCGCTGGGCACGCCTTCGCAGCGCATCCTGCAGCTCAGCTACACCGGGGCCAACGGCCTGGAACCGGACTTCGCCGCCATCGGCCAGGCCTTGCAGCAACCGGTGCGCCTGGTGCATGGCGGGGTGGACCGCATCCAGGGCCATGCCCAAGGCCGGCTGCTGATCGCGCTGGACGGTGCCCTGCCCCTGCCGCCGCTGCCCACGCTGACCAGCGGCCCGCACCCCATCGCCCACCACATCGAGGAGCTGGGTCATGTCGTTTGAACTCTCGCTCGACGTCGACACCTATCTGGACGCCCTGCTGGACACGCTGCAGATGGTGGCCGTCTCCGGTGGCTTCGCCCTGCTGGCCGGCATTCCGCTGGCCGTGCTGCTGATCGCCACCGCGCCCGGCGGCTTCCGGCCCGCGCCGCGCATCCACCGCGCGGTGGGCAGCGTGGTCAACGGCTTTCGGGCCACGCCCTTCATCGTGCTGCTGGTCGCGCTGATCCCCTTCACCCGGCTGGTGGCAGGCACCACCATCGGTGTGTGGGCCGCCATCGTGCCGCTGGCCATCAGCGCCACGCCCTTTTTTGCCCGCATCGCCGAGGTCAGCCTGCGCGAGGTGGACCCCGGCCTGATCGAGGCCGCCCAGGCCATGGGCTGCCAGCGCTGGCACATCGTGCGCCATGTGCTGCTGCCCGAGGCCCTGCCCGGCATCGTCGGCGGCTTCACCATCACCCTGGTCGCGCTCATCAGCTCCTCGGCCATGGCCGGTGCGGTGGGCGCCGGTGGCCTGGGCGACCTGGCCATCCGCTACGGCTACCAGCGCTTCGACACCCAGGTCATGGTCCTGGTGATCGCCATCCTCATCGCCCTGGTCACGCTGGTGCAGTTCAGCGGCGACCGCCTGGTGCACTGGCTGCGCAGCCGCTGACCCCAACGAACTTTCTGACAGACCATGAGCACCGACACCCTGCTGCCACCCCGGGCGGGCGACCCCGCCGACCACGCCACCGCTGACGCCACCCGCCTGCCGCGCCCGCCCTCGCCCCCGCGCCGCCTGAACACGACGGAAGAGGCCCTGGATGCTGCCCAGGCCCTGGCCGCCGAGTTCCGCACCGGCGCGTCCGAGCGCGACCGCACACGCCGCCTGCCCTGGGACGAGATCGAGGCCTACACCGCCAGCGGCCTGGGCAGCATCACCGTGCCCCGGGCCTACGGCGGCCCCGGGCTGCCCTTCACCACCCTGGCCCAGGTCTTCGTCACCCTCTGCGCGGCCGACCCGGCCCTGGGCCAGATCCCGCAGAACCACTTCGGCGTGCTGGGCATCCTGAAGGAGGCGGGCAGCGAAGCCCAGAAACAGCGCCTGTTCGGCGAGGTGCTGGCGGGCTGGCGCCTGGGCAATGCCGGCCCCGAGCGCAAATCCCAGGCCAGCCCCACCATCACCCAGGGCGCTACCACGCTGCGCGACACACCAGCCGGCCTGCGCCTGACGGGCCATCGCTACTACTCGACCGGCGCCATCTTTGCCCACCGCATCCCCACCCGCGCGGTGGACGAACAGGGGCGGGCCGTGCATGTGTGGGTGCCCCGCACGGCCCGCGGCGTGCGCGTCGTCGACGACTGGTCGGCCTTCGGCCAGCGCACCACGGCCAGCGGCAGCGTGGTGTTCGAGGACGTGCCCATCCTGCCCGAGGACGTGCTGCCCCTGTGGCCGCTGGGTGAGCGCCCGGGGCTGTACGGCCCCAGCTCTCAGCTGATCCAGGCCGCCATCGACCAGGGCATCGCCCAGGCCGCGCTGGAGGATGCGCTCACCTTCGTGCGCGAGAAGGCAAGGCCCTGGGTCGACTCCGGCCTGGAGCGCGCGGTGGACGACCCCTACCTGATCGGCGAGGTGGGCCGACTGCAGATCGAGCTGCACGCCGCGCACGAGATCCTGCTGGAGGCGGCCCAGACCCTGGACGAGGTCGCCGCCGCGCCGGTGACGGCCGAATCCAGCGGCCGCGCCTCGGTGGCCGTGGCCGAAGCCAAGGTGCTGACCACCCGCATCGCGCTGGCCGCCAGCGAAAAGCTGTTCGAGCTGGCTGGCTCGGCCGCCACCCGTGCTGCCCACAACCTGGACCGCCACTGGCGCAACGCCCGCGTGCACACCCTGCACGACCCGGTGCGCTGGAAGCTGCACCTCATCGGCAACCACCGCCTCAACGGCGTGCTGCCGGCCCGCCATTCCTGGAACTGAACCACCGCGGCGCCTCACACCATGACCCTGTTGTATGAACCCGTGCCGGTGGACAGCCACCCGGCCCCCGCCGCCGCCCCCCGCCAGGCGCCCCACCGCATCCAGACTGACGCCGAGGCGCTGGCGGTGGCCCGCCGCGTGGCGGCCGAACTGGCCCCTGGTGCCGCCGAGCGTGACCGCGAGCGCCTGCTGCCCTGGACCGAGCTGGACACCTTCGTGGCCAGCGGTCTGTGGGCCATCACCGTGCCCAAGGCCCTGGGCGGCGCCGGCGTGTCGGCCGGCACCCTGGCCGAAGTGACCGCGCTGATCGCCGAGGCCGACAGCTCGCTGGGCCAGATCCCGCAGAACCACTTCTACGCACTGGAGGTGCTGCGCGTGGGCGGCAGCCCGGCCCAGCAGCGCTTCTTCTACGGCGAGGTGCTGGCCGGCCGGCGCCTGGGCAACGCCCTGGCCGAGATCGGCCACAAGGACTTCCAGCGTCGCACCCGGCTGATCCCCGATGGCAACGGCTGGCGCATCCAGGGCCGCAAGTTCTACTGCACCGGCGCGGTCTACGCGCACTGGATCCCGACCCTGGTGGTGGCCGAGGAAGCGGGCCGGCCCGTGCAGTACCTGGCCTTCGTGCCGCGCGATGCCCAGGGCGTGGACATCACCGACGACTGGGACGGCTTCGGCCAGCGGGTGACGGGCAGCGGCTCGGTGGCCTTCGACCACGTGCGGGTCGAAGCCGACTGGGTGGTGCCCTTCCAGAGTTCCTTCGAGCGCCCCACCACCATCGGCCCGGTGGCCCAGCTGCTGCATGCGGCCATCGACCTGGGCGTGGCCCGCGCCGCGCTGGCCGCCACCCTGCCCTTTGTGCGGGAACATGCCCGTCCCTGGATCGACGCCAAGGTGGCCCGCGCCGCCGAGGACCCGCTGCTCATCCAGCAGGTGGGCGAGACGACGGTGCAGCTGCGCGCCGCCGAGGCCCTGCTGCGTCGGGCCGCACGCTTCGTCGACGCGGCCCAGGCGGCGCCGGGCGAGCGCAGCGTGGCCGAAGCCTCCATCGCCGTGGCCGAGGCCCGGGTGCAGACCACCACCGCCGCGCTGGACGCGTCCACCCGCCTGTTCGAGCTGGGCGGCACCGCCGCCACGCTGGACCACCGCGGCCTGGACCGCTTCTGGCGCAACGCCCGCACCCACACCCTGCACGACCCGGTGCGCTGGAAGTACCACGCCGTGGGCAACTTCTTCCTCAACGACCGCCTTCCGCCGCGCCACGGCGCGCTCTGAGCCATGTCTGCACCCAAACAACTGCGGGTCAACGCCTTCAACATGAACTGCGTGGGCCACATCCACCACGGCCTGTGGACGCACCCGCGGGACCGCTCCACCGACTACAACACCCTCGGCCACTGGACCGACATCGCCCGGCTGCTGGAGCGCGGCCTGTTCGACGGGCTGTTCATCGCCGACATCGTGGGCAGCTACGACGTCTACCAAGGTGGCCTGGACCTGACCCTGCAGGAGGCCATCCAACTGCCGGCCAACGACCCGTGGATGCTGGTCTCCGCCATGGCCGCGGTGACCCAACACCTGGGCTTCGGCCTGACGGCCAGCACCAGCGCGGAGACGCCCTTCACCTTTGCCCGCAAGGCCAGCACCCTGGACCAGCTGACCCAGGGGCGCCTGGGCTGGAACATCGTCACCGGCTACATCGACAGTGGCGCGCGCGCCCTGGGCCACGAGCGCCTGGTGGCCCACGACCTGCGCTACGACCAGGCCGACGACTTCCTGGCCCTGTGCTACCGGCTGTGGGAAGGCAGCTGGGAAGACGGCGCCGTGCGCAAGGACCGCGCGCGCCGCATTTACGCCGACCCGGCCAAGGTGCATGCCATCGCCCACGACGGCCCCTTCTACCGCTCGCAGGGCGTGCACATGTGCGAGCCCTCGCCGCAGCGCACGCCGGTGCTTTACCAGGCCGGCACCTCGGGCCGCGGCCAGCGCTTTGCCGGCGAGCATGCCGAGTGCGTGTTCATTGCCGCCAACGACCCCGCCGCCGCCCGCGCCACCGCGGGCCGGCTGCGCCAGAGCCTGGTGGCCGCCGGCCGCCGGCCCGAGGACGTGAAGATCTTCGTGGCCCTTTCGGTCGTGGCCGGCGCCACCGAGGCCGAGGCCCGGGACCGCTACGACGAATACCAACGCTACGCCAGCCCCGAGGCCGGCCTGGCCCACTTCGCCGCCAGCACCGGTGTGGACTTCGCCCGCTACGGCCTGGACGATCCGATCGACTACAGCGGCTCCAACGCCATCCAGTCGGCCGGCCAGACGGCCCAGCAGCGCGGCTGGACCACCCGCCGCCAGCTGCTGCGGCAGTTCACCCTGGGCAGCCGCTACCCCACCCTGGTGGGCAGCGGCAGCCAGATCGCCGACGCGCTGGTGCGCTGGCTGGACGAAGGCGACATCGACGGCATCAACCTCAGCCGCATCGTCGTGCCCGAAACCTGGGCCGATTTCATCGACCACGTGGTGCCCGAGCTGCAGACCCGCGGCCGCTACCGCACCGCCTATGACGAAGGCACGCTGCGGCACAAGCTGTTCGGTCAGGGCGACCGACTGCCCGCGGCCCACCCCGCCGCCGCCGTGCGCGGCCTGGCCACCCGGGCCAGCGCCAGGGCCGACACGGCACGTCCGGTGAGCTTCACCGGGGTCTGAACGGTGCTCAGGGGCGGGTCTGTCGCTTGCGTTCCCGCAGCATGAACAGGTAGAGCCCCTCGACCTTCTCACGCGCCCACGGCGTCTTGCGCAGGAACTTCAGGCTCGACTTGACGCTGGGCTCGAAGGCGAAGCAGCGCAAGGGGATACGCGCGTCCAGGCCTTCCCAGCCGTACTCCTCGCTCAAGGCCGTCACGATGGCTTCCAGCGTCAGGCCGTGCAAGGGGTTGCGTGGCTGTGCCGGTGGCGGTGCGGGCGGGGATGCGTCGTCGTTCATGGGGCGATTGTCGTCGGCTGGGAAGGGGCGCCGGGGGCGGCACCCGCCGACCTCAGCGCGGAAGGAGCGGCGCCACAAAGGCCCTGGCGACCCTCAGATTCTCATGGGCGATCTGACGCATCTCCTGCGACAGAGGAACCGACAGATCCTCGCTCACCGCCGCCGTCCAGAACCGTTCCGCCGCCGCGGCCGCGCGTGCCCACACCTCGGGCTGGGCGCCAATGGTGCCGACCTTGGGCTCGATGGGCGTCAGGTCCGGGTCCACGCCGCCGCCCAGCGAGGCGTAGCGCATCGGAAGAATGTCGTAGGCCGGCGCGACGCCTTGGTACTCACCATCCTCGCGGATGAGCAGCGAGATGTTCTCGAAGTGCCGGTCGTTGTTGCCGATGAGCTCGCTGAAGGCAGCCATGACATCGATGTGCCTGGCGTCCTCGGCCGTGAGGTAGCGCGCTTGCGCGCAACGTGCGGCGAACTCGGACCAGGAATCTCGCATGCCGAAGAACTCGTCGTCGACGGAGCCCGCTGACAGCATGCCAACCCGGCCCTTCAAGCCGATGCGGTCGAAGCGTTGCACCTCCAGGAAGACATAACCCCCTCCCGCGAGCAGCTGCGTGCGGCTCGCGGGAACGCTCACCTCGGCCAGGGACCGGAGGGCCAGGTGTTCGAGCGGCAGGAGCTCGCCCATGCGGCTGCCGACCTTGGCAAACTTGACGATGACATGCCCGGTGTCCTGGGTCAGCCAGAGGAACTTGGGCTGCTCGCCACCCGCACTGGAGCCATAGGCCGCCCCCCGCAGCGCAGTGGCCATGCCGACGTAGTGGTCGATCTTGCCTTCGGCCGGCGTTGGAGGGACGGCCAAGAAGGCCAGCTCCTTTTCAAGGGGGGCATCGCCGAAGATCAGGTTGCCGGGCAGGTTCAGGCCCTGCGTGAAGAGGTAGGCCACCCGATGGTCGTCATGCCAGTCCTTGAGGCTGGCCGGAAACGCCTGGTTGCTCGCAGCCTCATGAGCCAGTTGCCGCCCCAGGAAGCCGGAGGGTGCAGCGAAAAGCATGTAGGGCGGCAAGCCTTCATAGAGGCGCGTCACGTCGCCGATCCGCTCGACCGTGGCACCGCCAGCCAGGAACTCGACATCGGCAAACGGCGCGATGTTGCCTGCGCGCAGGTGCCGGTAGATCCGCTGGCGTGCACTCAGGCCCATGGGAAGCGGGCGCAGAAGCCCGTACATCGGCGTGCGAACCCCCGTGACACGAAAACTCGTCACCGTGCGCGACAAACTCTGAATGGTTCGTGAGAGTGTCGGCTGACTGATTCCCCGATCGGAAATGAGCTGCGCAGCAGTGCGATGACCGTACCGAAGCTGCCGCTCGATCTCCTGAGACAGCTCGGCGTTGGATCGACGGTTGGTGGCGCTCACTTGAATCTTCTGCGAATAGTTCAGAGAATTATATAAGAGTGCCTTGCGGAGCGCCTCGACGGCATTCGCACGCCCCTTCAGCAGTGGCTTGGCCCTGCTGTTCACGACGGCGCCCATGGGTTCGTGCACGACGTCACGGATCTGCTGCGCATGGCGTTCCGATGAAGCAGCCCCATATGCGCCGCGCTGCTGATCTCACTCGGATTCCTTCCTTCGCAAGCCGGGGTGGGCTGCCCAGAATCGATCCTTGATGAACGAGGAATCAGGGGCCGCCACATGAACTTTCAGCAATTACGTGCCGTGCGCGAGACCGCCCGCCAGGGCTACAACCTGACCACGGTGGCCCAGGTGCTGCACACCTCGCAGCCCGGCGTGAGCCGGCAGATCCGCGAGCTGGAGGATGAGCTGGGGCTCACGCTGTTCAGCCGTGCCGGCAAGCGGCTGACCGGACTGACGGAGCCAGGTGAGCGCATGCTGCCCATCGTGGAGCGCATGCTCTCGCACGCCGAATCGCTCAAGCGCGCTGGCCAGGACCATGTGAAAACCATGTCCGGCCAGCTGACCATCGCCACCACCCATTCGCAGGCCCGCTACGCGCTGCCTGGCGCGGTGATGGCCTTCCGCGCCCTGCACCCCGAGGTGTCGCTGCGCCTGCACCAGGGCTCGCCCGAGCAGGTGGCCCGGCTGCTGAAAGACCGTCAGGCCGACGTGGGCATCGCCACCGAGGCGCTGTCGCGCCACCCGCAGCTGCTCACGCTGGCCTGCTACACCTGGACCCACTTGGTGGTGGTGCCCAAGGGCCACCCACTGGACGATGGCCGGCCGCTGACCCTGGCCCGCCTGGCCCGGCAACCGTTGATCACCTACGAGCTGGGCTACACCGGCCGCGGCCACATCGACCAGGCCTTCCGGCAAGCCGGCATCCAGCCGCAGATGGCCATTGAGGCCACCGATGCGGACGTGATCAAGACCTATGTCGGCCTGGGGCTGGGCGTGGGCATCATCGCCGCCATCGCCTACCAGCCCGAGAAGGAAAAGGGCCTGGTGGCGCTGGATGCCCGCCACCTGTCTCGCCCAAC
>NZ_BADL01000571.1 GCF_000333615.1 Ideonella sp. B508-1
GCCGAGCTGTTCCACAAGATCGTGGCCGGTGCCGGCCTGGATGCCCAGGTGGACGGCTACCTGATGCAGCGCCTGGAGGCCTCGCCGGACCACCCGACCACGCTGTGCTTCCCGGAAGGGGAATACCTCAAGGGCCTGGTGATCCTCAAGCAGGGCTGAGCCGCCTGGCCGCGCAGGGCGTCTGCGCGTTCAGAAAATGCTGACGACCTGCGCTGATTCATAGCCATGGGCTATGCAGGGCCTCAAAACTTTGCATTGGCGCCCCGCTCGGGAATGGCGCACATTGGCCTTTGCTGCGATGCGGCAGGGGCACCGCATTTGCACCCCCCTTTCACCTTGACAGGGCTTGTGCATGAACGAGGTCATTTCCGAAGCGGCGTCCGGTGGCGGGCGCCAAGGGGGCCGTTCCCCGGCCCACGAAGCGCTGGCCCAGTGGCTGGCGCTGGCCGATGTGCGGCTTGATGGCGACCGCCCCTGGGACATCCGCCTGCTGCAGCCGGGCGTGCCCGAGCGGGTGCTGGCCGGCGGCTCGCTGGCGCTGGGCGAGGCCTACATGGACGGTGCCTGGAGCTGCGAGCGTCTGGACGAGCTGTTCACCCGCCTGATCCGCGCCCGCCTGGGCGAGGGCATGCAGGGCCTGTCCATGGCCTGGCATGTGCTGCGCGCCAAGCTGCTGAACCTGCAGAACCCGCGCCGGGCCTGGCAGGTGGGGCGCGAGCACTACGACCTGGGCAATGACTTCTACGCGGCCATGCTGGATGCGCGCATGACCTACACCTGCGCATACTGGCAGACAGCGCCAGGTGGCCAGGGCGCCACCACGCTGGACCAGGCCCAGGATGCCAAGCTGGACCTGGTGTGCCGCAAGCTGGGCCTGCAGCCGGGCATGCGGGTGCTGGACATCGGCTGCGGCTGGGGCAGCTTCATGGGCTTTGCCGCCGAGCGCTATGGGGTGCGCTGTGTGGGCGTCACCATCTCCGAGCAGCAGGCCGCCCTGGGGCGCCAGCGCCTGGCGCATCTGCCGGTGGAGTTCCGCCTGCAGGACTACCGCGAGCTGGACGAGCGCTTCGACCGCGTCGTCAGCCTGGGCATGTTCGAGCATGTGGGCCACAAGAACTACCCCGACTACATGGCCGTGGCCCGGCGCTGCCTGGCCGACGATGGCCTGTTCCTGCTGCACACCATCGGCCGCAACGACACGGCCGACGGCACCGACCCGTGGATCGACCGCTATGTCTTTCCCAATGGCGAGCTGCCCAGCATCGCCCGCATCGGCCGGGCGGTGGAGCCGCACTTCGTGGTGGAAGACCTGCACAACTTCGGCGCCGACTACGACCGCACGCTGATGGCCTGGCACCGCAACTTCGAGGCCGCGTGGCCCCGCTTCGGCGCCGAACTGGGCGAGCGCTTTTACCGTCGCTGGCGCTACTACCTGCTGTGCTGCGCCGGGGCCTTCCGCGCCCGCGACATCCAGCTCTGGCAGTGGGTGCTCTCGCCCCGTGGCGTGCCGGGCGGCTACCGCCGGGTGTCCTGATCGGCGCGGGCGTCGGCCAGCGCGGCCACCGGCACCCGCGGGTCGAACTTGGCCCGCTTGAGGGCGAAGAAGCTCTTCACATTGCGCACGTTCGCATCCTGCGTGAACAGGCGCTGGGTCAGGGCCTGGAAGCCCAGCATGTCCGGCGCCCAGACGACGAGCAGGAAATCCGGACCCGGCGACACCCGCCAGCACTGCTGCACCAGCGGCTCGTCCACCGCCCGGGCCTCGAAGGCGTCCAGGTGTTCGGCGCCCTGGCGGTCCAGCACCACCTCGCACAGCACCTGCAGGCCCTGGCCGGCCAGCGGCGCGCCCAGCAGGGCGGTGAAGCGCTCGATCACCCCGGCTTCGCGCAGGCGCCGCACCCGGCGCAGCGCGGTGGCCGGCGAGACATGCGCGGCCTGCGCCAGCGCGTGGTTGGTCAGGCTGGCATCGGCCTGCAGCAGGTCCAGCAGGCGCCAGTCGATGGCATCCAGTGGGATGGAAAATTCCATGATTGATTAATTAATGAAAGAAAATTCAATACATGGGTGACTGAGAAATTTTCCTTCATTTGGTGGTGAAACAAGAAAGCATCTTTGCGTTTGACGGGCCTAGGATGCCACCCATCGACCTGCGGGTCGCCTTTCCAAGCGAGCAATTCATGTGTGGCATCGTCGGCGCCGTCAGCACGGCCAATGTGGTTCCCGTCCTGGTCCAGGGCCTGCAGCGGCTGGAATACCGGGGCTATGACTCCTGCGGCGTGGCCGTCATCCAGGACGGCGCGCTGCGCCGCAGCCGCTCCACCGCCCGCGTGGCCGAGCTGCGCGAGCACATCGAACAAGACGATGTGCAGGGCCTGATCGGCATTGCCCACACCCGCTGGGCCACCCATGGCGCGCCGGCCGTGGCCAACGCCCACCCCCACTTCTCGGGCGACAAGATCGCCCTGGTGCACAACGGCATCATCGAGAACTACGAAGAGCTGCGCACCGAGCTGAAGGCCAAGGGCTACGTCTTCGAGAGCCAGACCGACACCGAGGTCATCGCCCACCTGGTGCACCGCCTGTACGACGGCGACCTGTTCGAGGCCGTGCAGCAGACCGCCAAGCGCCTGAAAGGCGCCTACGCCATCGCCGTGTTCTGCCGCGACGAGCCGCAGCGCGTGGTGGGTGCGCGCGAAGGCTCGCCGCTCATCCTGGGCCTGGGCGGTGTGGCCGCCGGCGGTGCCAACTACCTGGCCTCGGACGCCATGGCCCTGGCCGGCGTCACCGACCAGATCGTCTACCTGGAAGACGGCGACGTGGTGGACGTGCAGCTGGGCAAGCACTGGATCGTCGCGCGCGACGCCAGCGGCGAATTCCGCCCGGTGGAGCGCGCGGTGCGCACCGTGCACGCCCACAGCGGCGCGGCCGAGCTGGGCCCCTACCGCCACTACATGCAGAAGGAAATCTTCGAGCAGCCGCGGGCCATTGCTGACACGCTCGAAGGCGTGGAGAGCATCACCCCCGAGCTGTTTGGCGACGGCGCCTACCGCGTCTTCAAAGACGTGGACCGCGTGCTCATCCTGGCCTGCGGCACCAGCTACTACGCCGGCTCGGCCGCCAAGTACTGGCTGGAGAGCATCGCCAAGATCCCCACCAGCGTCGAGATTGCCAGCGAGTACCGCTACCGTGACAGCGTGCCCGACCCGAAGACCCTGGTCGTCACCATCAGCCAGAGCGGCGAGACGGCCGACACCCTGGCCGCGCTCAAGCACGCGCGCAGCCTGGGCATGACGCACACGCTGACCATCTGCAACGTGGCCACCAGCGCCATGGTGCGCGAATGCGAGCTGGCCTACATCACCCGCGCCGGCGTGGAAGTGGGCGTGGCCAGCACCAAGGCCTTCACCACCCAGCTGGCCGGTCTGTTCCTGCTGACCCTGGCCCTGGCCCAGGTGCGCGGCCTGCTGAGCGAGGCCGACGAGGCCGCCCACCTCAAGGCCATGCGCCACCTGCCTTCCGCGCTGCAGGCCGTGCTGGCGCTGGAGCCCCAGGTGGTGGCCTGGGCCGAGGCCTTCGCCCGCAAGGAGAACGCCCTGTTCCTGGGCCGCGGCCTGCACTACCCCATCGCGCTGGAAGGGGCGCTGAAGCTCAAGGAGATCAGCTACATCCACGCCGAGGCCTACCCGGCCGGGGAACTGAAGCACGGCCCCCTGGCCCTGGTGACCGCCGAAATGCCCGTGGTGACCGTGGCCCCTCACGACGCCCTGCTGGAAAAGCTCAAGAGCAACATGCAGGAAGTGCGCGCCCGCGGCGGCCAGCTCTATGTCTTTGCCGACGCCGATAGCCGCATCGAGAGCAGCGAAGGCGTGCACGTCATCCGCATGCCCGAGCACTACGGCGCGCTCAGCCCCATCCTGCACGTGGTGCCGCTTCAGCTGCTGGCCTACCACACGGCCTGCGCACGCGGCACGGACGTGGACAAGCCGCGGAATTTGGCCAAGAGTGTGACGGTGGAGTGAGGGGGCGGGTCGCCATAGCGTCTGTTTGTTCTGACCAATTAATGTCGAAAACATGGCATTAATGTCGAAAACTCGGAAATAGAGTCAAAAACAGCAAGCGGGTCGGCTTGCAAGACTGACAGCGACTGGTCTGTCGTCGTTTGACGCGAGCGCCAAGAGGACTCGCCACACATCTTGGGCAGGGGGAAGGGCAGGGGATGGTGCGTTCCTGCCGGCGCTAGATCGTCAGCTTGAGACTGATCTCGGTCGTTCGACCATGGCGCTCCCAGTGACTGCTGCTGCCAGAAGCGATCGAACGACCTGGAACGGTCTGGCCGGCAGCCTCACTTCTTGAACCGACCGCTGGGCCTGGCGTTCGCATTTGGACTTGTTGAGTGACCGCTATCGCGTCCTGCGACAGTTGCAGATCGACCCATAGCCGTCGTTCGCGACGCTGACAACTAGACTCCTGGAGATCTGACGTTCGGCGCCGATGCAGACAAGCAGCAGTTTCGGCTGCAAAGCGGTCGACATTGCCGCGGCAGCTAGGCCAACGCCAATTCCAGGATCATCTTTAAATCGCTTGCGAGCTCAAAGCTTGCAGGGATTTCGAAATTTCCCAGGGCGTGCGCGTAGACCTTGCGCTCGTGCAGAACCTGCTTTACAGCCTTGTGCAAGCTCTTGCCGAGAACAGTTGCGACTCTTTGCCCGCCTTCGCTTTCCCACATCGCTTCGCTATCGGGACTGCCACCTGAGGGGGGATAGAGTTGACGGGTAATTAGAGTGCGCTTCTCTAAAAAAGTCTTTCTCGCGCTCTGAATTCTGGTTAATGCGGTGTTGAGCACGTCATGGGCATCGGCTAGCGAAATGCCACAGGAAGCTGCAATGTACTCTGGATTGCAGAAATAGCCCTCAACATCCACCGGTTCGGTCACCCACGTCCAGGTACGCTTGGTCGAAAACTGAGTGCTCCATTTTTTAGCCTCCACCGAAGTCATGAAGTCTCGGTCTCGATGAAGCAGGATTCGCAAGTCCAGGTCGTTCTCCTCTATCAATCCGCGAATCATTGGGTGTCTTGGCAGATTGTCGATTCCAAAGCATCGGCACAAGGAGACCTGCCGCATCAGCGAAGGCCACTGTCGAAGCAACTGCCGCACCGGTTCGGCATCCTCGTCTTCGACGAAAAATAGTACCTTCTTATCCAAACCACCCCAGCCCATGAGGTGGCGTATCTTGGACTCATCATCTGTCACGACATCGCCATCCCGCATCCAAACCAACTTTGTCGTTGGCGATGCCGCACGGACGACATGCTGGCTGTGAGTAGTCACAATAATTTGTGTCGAAAATTCCTGCGACGCGTCCTCCAGTGCCTCAATCAATCGCTCCTGTTTGTCCGGATGCAAGTGCGCGTCAGGTTCATCCACAAGCAACAGCTTGGGCCTGAAGAGCACTAGGTAGGCAAAGATTTGAACGACTTGCAGCACACCGGTCGCGAGGTCCTCCAGCGGCCGAAGGGTGCTGGGATCGGCCGCATTAGAAAAATTCGCGTTGATATGAATATCTTCACGCTCATCAAAGCCCACGGAAATCGTCACGCCGGGGTGGATCTTTTGTACCAGCTCATTCAAGCGAGCGAGCCGCTTGGCACCTTCGCCTTCCAGCTCGCCTTGCTGTCGCACTGAGATGTTGTAAATAATGTTACGGAGAACTCCGCCAGCATCGCCGCTGGCCGCATGGCGTCGCATCTGAGGTTGCGCCAAGATGGTCTCGCGCTCGGCGAGACCAGCAAGACCAGGGATGTACGCCGTGATGAAGGTAGCTCGTTGCTTAAAAGGCGTTACAGCGGCGCCTCCTTCAATGTGTGCGGATATAGCCCCCCGGTTGCGGGCGGCCCAAATCTTCACGGTGGCCGCATACTCCTCACCTTCACCGACGGTTCCTATGAAGCGTACGGAGGTATGAGTGGTGCTTCCACCCGACCCTAAATCAGCAAAGTGAGCTGTACGCAGCGGCTGGCTGGAGGGTAGATAGTCAAGTCGGTCAAATGAAATGACTTCTTTGGTATTCTTCGGCTTGATGTAGCTCGCGGCGCGAGCCGCCCAATGAGCTGCCTGCAGAACAGATGATTTTCCAGAGCCATTTGGGCCGACAAGGATAGTTACGGGGCCAAGCTGTACTGTTGTCGCGTGGATGGCTTTGAAGTCCCTAATCTCAAGAGCCGCCAGTTGCCTCCAGTCGGCTCCTTTGGCCGTTTTTGCGGGGACTGGCGCCGGACCTGTCGCCCTGCGAATGGCCTCACCGTGGATGCTTCTCGCAATCCGCTCGACGAGCCTCAAGCGCCTGCGTTGAACACAACCTATCGCACCGGCCAAAAGGGCCAGCGCTGTCCCTCTAGAAATTTTGCTGTCCAAGAGTGTCTCCCTCGCTCTTCTACGAAGGGTATATCAGGCTTCGTTATGGGCTGTTGGAAACTCGCAATACAGCGAGTGCAGCCTTTCGGAAGGCGACGGAAGCAGTCGAAGGTGCGGCCATCGTGCTGTCCGGAAGTGGCCGGATTCGGGCTCTCGCCGGGAGCGCTGCAAGCGGTCATCACTATTGATGACGATATGACTAAGGTCTGCTTCCTGCAATGGGAGCCTGTGTCAGCAGTCGGCCAGATACGGTCACCCGCGCTGGCGAAACTAAAGACCGTTCAAGGCTGGGCAGAGACATTCGGGCGCAAGGGCTGAATGTCAGCAGCTGCCGAGACCGGTCGCTCGGCAGAACATGCCTGGCACGTCCGCTTGACCCTCTAGACGAACCTTCGAGTTGCTCGGCTTGTTGCCGCCGGCCGGATGATCATCGTAGCTCGGCGCGCACTCAACTAATCTAGCCGGACGATGCACCCGTCGCCCTGATTTATCCTCCGCAACGCAGCCAGCGAGTTGGACTGGGCCAACGTACATGCTACGGAGCCAAGGTGATACAAACGCAGGCAGGCAACTAAGAATAGGCTGCTGGCAGGGAGGCCGCCGATATGGGAAGCCAAGAGGAAGAGGCTGAGATCGCTGCAATCACGCAGCCGACCGGCATCGCCATCGAAGTTGAGTCCGATGCCACCCTTGGCTACGCGTCCATCCAAAACTCCGTCCCAGTCATTCGCTCGCTACGACTGACAAACCATGGCACGGAAGCACTGGAGAACCTGCAGGTGCTCATCACCTGCAACCCCCGCTTTGCGCAAGGCATTAAGGTCCGGTTCGACCGCCTCGGCCCGTCCGAAACGCGACGCATCTCGCCCGTCGACCTCCATCCCGACCACGCATTCCTCGCGGACCTCCAAGAGTCGGTCAACGCCGCTGTCAAGGTCTCGGTCTTCACCGGAACCGAAGAGCTCGCCCACTCAGCACAGCCCGTAGAGGTCCTGGCCTACGACCAGTGGGCCGGCACGCGCGCGCTGCCCGAGCTCTTGGCTGCGTTTTGCATGCCCAACAACCCGGCGGTGGATGTTCTCATCGCAGCGGCGTCCAAGCTGTTGCGTTCGGAGCACCCCGAGCTGTCGATGGACGGCTACCAGTCGAAGAGCCGTGACGTCGTATGGAAGCAGGTCTCAGCTCTCTACAGCACGATTTGCGCGCACTCTCTCCAGTACGCAGAGCCTCCCGCCTCCTTCGGCACGGACGGCCAGAAGATTCGTACGCCCGAACGTGTCTTGGAGACGCGCGTGGCCACCTGCCTGGACCTGGCCATGCTCTTCGCCTCGTGCTTGGAGCAGGCGGGACTTCGCGCCGTGGTCTTGATGAAGGAAGGCCATGCGTGGGTCGGCGTATGGCTTCACTCGGCGTGTTTTCCTGACCCGCTGACGGATGACGTTCAGGCAGTCCGCAAGCGAGTGGACAGCGGTGAATTCCTGACCTTCGAGACGACTGGCGTGGCTCAACACCACAGTCGCCGGCCATCGCTGCGCATTGCCTTGGAGCAAGGCCACGCGCACTTGCTGGAGGAGGACTCTTTCCGCTACGCCATCGACATTCACCGCGCGCGCGAACTACAAATCAAGCCACTGCCCTCGCGCGCGACAAGGGTCAAGCGCGCGGAGGCGGATGCGGAAGAGATGCCCGTCGCGATTGAGCCGACGCCTCCCCTGCCGGCTCTGGACCCTGAGTTCCTGACTCCGCTGGACCTGCCCGCTGACGACACGCCAGAGGGCCGCCTCTCGAAGTGGAAGTCGAAGCTGTTGGACCTCACGCTTCGGAATCGCCTGCTCAACTTCAAGCCCACCAAATCAACACTGCAGTTCGTAGCCCCCGACTTGGCCGCGCTGGAAGACGCTCTGGCCGAAGGAGCTGAATTCCGAATTCGTCCTCTGCCCCCCATCATGGAAGGCAAGGACCCACGCATGGCGCAGGTCCACACGGACCGCGGCGGACGAGCCCCTCTATACGATATGGCCCTGGAGGCGCTAGCGCAGAAAGAACTCTTGGCGAAAGTGCCCCAGGAGGCGCTTGACGGCAACCTGCTGACCATCTTCAGTGCGGCCAGAAATGGCCTGGAAGAAGGCGGGGCGAACACGCTCTACCTTGCCATCGGATTGCTGCGCTGGACCGAGGCTGAGAGGGCCGAGGCCGTCCATTTGGCACCGATTTTGTTGGTTCCTGTCTCGCTGCAACGGACGTCGGTTCGCAGTGGTTTCCGCCTCACCCGCCACGACGACGAAGCCATCGTCAATCCGACGCTGCTTCAGTTGCTCAAGACCAGCTTCGAACTTCGCGTTGCGGGGCTCGACGCCATCCCGACCGATGACAAGGGCATCGACGTCAACAAGGTGCTTCAGGCGTTTCGGCTAGCCGTCCGCGAGATAGCGAAGTGGGAAGTGAAGGAGGAAGCGCACCTCGGCATCTTCTCGTTCACGAAGTATCTGATGTGGAAAGACCTTCAAGACCGCACTGAGCAACTGAAAGGTAACCGCGTCGTCAAGCACCTCATCGACAACCCGGGTCAGGCATTCGCTAGAGAGGGCAAGGACGGTGACTTTGATCGCCTGGACGACTCGCATCGCCCTCAGGACATCCTGGCGCCGCTCCTATCCGACTCCTCGCAACTTAAGGCCATCTGTGTCGTCGACGCTGGGCGTGACCTCGTCCTTGAGGGTCCTCCAGGTACCGGCAAGAGCCAGACCATTACGAACCTGATTGCGCACACTCTTGCTCAAGGCAAGACCGTGCTCTTCGTGTCGGAGAAGCTCGCCGCTCTGGAGGTCGTCAATCGTCGCCTTGTCAGCATCGGCTTGGGGCCGTTCTGTCTGGAGCTGCACTCTTCGAAAGCCAAGAAGGCCGACGTCGTACAGCAGTTGTGAAAGTCCCTTGACATCGCTGCTCAGCGCACCGCGCAGGACTGGGAGCGAGAGGCCGAGCGGCTGGCCGGACTCCGCCAAGAGCTCAATGCGCTCGTTGGCTCACTGCACCGCTCACATCCGAGCGGCCTCACCGTCTACGAAGCCATCGGCACTTGCATCGAGCACTCGGGGCGCGAGCCGTCGCCCATGCCGTGGGCCGATGCGCTCACCCACTCCGAGGTGGAACTCGAAAATCTGCGCGAGACCTCGCGCCGGATGTCTGCGCTCGGCGGCTCGCTCGGAGCGCTTCAAGGACACCCGTTGTCGCTTATCGGCAAGGGTGACTGGTTGCCGACCTGGCAGGATGAGTTGCTGGCCGAGGCCCAGGCCCTTGGTGTTGCCATCGGCGTGCTTCGCGAGCAAGCACAGCTTGTCGGCAAGCTGCTCGACTACCCCGCTGCTGGCTTGAGCCTCGACGCCTACGCCTCGATTGACCAACTGGCAGACGTACTGCTGGCTGCTCCCAAGGTGCCGATGGGGCTGGCCCGCCAGGCGCACGATGCGAACGTCCGTGCTCGTGTCCACTCGCTGGTGAAGCACGGCAAGTTGAGGTCGGCACACTGGGACATGGTCGGCCCAGGCTGGAAGCATGACTTGGCCAAGCTCAACGGAACGGAGCTCAAGGCCGAGTGGTCACGTGCGGTGACCACGTGGTGGCCGAAATCCTTCCTTGCCAAGCGGAGTGTCAAAGGTCGCCTTGCCAGCTTCCGTGCTGACGGGAAGCCGCCAGCCGATTCGTCCATCCAGGACATGCTGACGTCGCTGGCCGACGTCAACGAAGAGGACCAGTTCCTGCGGTCCATGCACGCCGAAGCGGAGTCCCTGCTGCAGGATAGCTACGCCGGAATCCGAACGAACTGGACCGGTCTTGCTGAGCATGAACAGTGGGCAGCGCGATTCGCAGAGTCCGTCACCGTTGTCGCAGGCACGGACGCAGAGCGCGCCGCGGCCCTGCGTGTTCGTCTCCAGCCCCTTGTGGTCGAGAACAGGGCTCTGCTGGCACCAAGCGGTCAGGTAGGTCGTGCACTGTTGGGCTACCGAGATGCTTGGCGCGCTGTTAGGCAGAAGCTCGACGCCATCGATTCGGCTGCGCGGCCCATCGCACCACTGGCTGGCCCGCCGGGGTCGGATGGTGCGCTGGAACGCGTTCAAGGTATTGTCGCGGGCTGGCAAGGTGCTCAGCGACTGCTGAAACCGTGGTGCCTCTGGCGCAGTGTCCGCGACCAGGCAATTGGGCAAGGCATGCAAGGTCTCGTTGCGAGCCTTGAGAGCGGGTCGGTCACGCTGGCTGATGGTCCCACCCACTTCGAGTTCAGCTACCGCAGTTGGTGGGTCAAAAAGACCATCGACAACGACCCCATCCTCCGAAGCTTCTCTAGCGCAGACCATGAGCGAAAGATTCGAGAGTTCAGGCAGGCCGATGAGAGGTTCCAGAAGCTAACCGAGAAGTACATTGCTGCAAAGTTGGCGGGCAAGGTGCCAGCAGCAACTGGAGTCGTCGTTGGAGCCGATACCGAACTTGGCCGACTTCGGAGAGAGATGCAGAGGCAGCGTGGCCACTTGCCGGTACGGCAGCTGGTCCGCGGTCTGCCGACGCTGCTGCCAAAGCTCAAGCCTTGTCTGCTGATGTCGCCTCTCTCGGTAGCTCAGTACCTGGATGCCGGTCACGCGCAGTTCGACTTGGTGGTGTTCGACGAGGCGTCGCAGATTCCGGTGTGGGACGCGGTCGGCGCCATTGCCCGCGGAAAGCAGCTGACGGTCGTCGGCGACCCCAAGCAGCTGCCGCCCACGAATTTCTTCCACAAGTCCGCAGATTCGGATGGCCCCGATAGCTCCGACGAGCAAGTCGAGGACTTGGAAAGCATTCTCGACGAGTGCCTGGGCGCCGGCATGAATCACCTGAGCCTCCAGTGGCACTACCGCAGTCGCCACGAGAGCCTCATCACCTTCTCTAATGTCGCTTACTACGACTCCAAGCTCGTCACTTTCCCATCACCGGTGACTGATGACGTTGCCGTGCGGTTCGAGAGAGTTCACGGGGTCTACGACCGGGGTGCCAGCCGTACCAACCGCATCGAAGCCGAGGCTGTCGTTGCTGGTATCGAGAAGCACTACCTCGATGCCAACAGGAAGCTGCTGACGCTGGGCGTTGTCACCTTCAATCAGCCGCAGCAAGCGCTCATCGAGACTCTACTGGACGCAAGGCGCAGGTCTAACGCCACCCTGGACCGTGCCATCTCGACGAACTCGACCGAGCCTCTCTTCATCAAGAACCTGGAGAACGTCCAGGGCGATGAGCGCGATGTCATCTTCTTCTCCATCACCTTCGGGCCGGACGCCGCCGGCAAGACGACGATGAACTTCGGCCCGCTCAACGGAGAAGGCGGCCACCGTAGGCTGAACGTCGCCATCTCGCGAGCGCGGGAGGCTGTGGTCGTCTACTCGACTTTGATGCCGGAGCAAATCGACTTGGCAAAGGTTCGCGCCGCAGGCGCCCGCGACCTCAAGAACTACCTGCAGTTCGCTCTCAAGGGCCCCAGAGCGCTCGTGGAGCGAAGCTCTCCGACCGGCCTCGAACCCGATAGCCCATTCGAGGTCGCAGTCATTAGGATGCTTCGCGACCGCGGCTGGACCGTTCATCCGCAGGTTGGCTGCTCGGGATACCGTATCGACATCGGCGTCGTCGACCCCAGAGCACCCGGCCGATACCTTGTGGGCATCGAGTGCGACGGGGCTTCGTACCACTCGGGAGCCACGGCGAGAGACCGCGACCGTCTTCGACAAAGCGTCCTTGAGGGGCTGGGGTGGCGCATTCATCGAATCTGGTCAACAGACTGGTGGATGAACGCCGAGGGCGAGATTGAGCGACTGGTGACTTGGCTACACGCACTCCTTGAAGAAGAGCCGTCCGACGCGGCACCGCCCGCCGCGCGGATGGAGGAGGCGGAAGCGACGACTGAAGACTCGGAACAGGATGTGCCCCCTGAAGCCGAGGCTGCGACCATTGACAAGCTTGCCCCAGCAGATGCGCCCCACATGCGCGTCTTCGCGCCGGCAACTTTGCCGTCCGGTGACCCCGTTCAATTCTACGAGTACCGCGCCGCGGCAACTCTCACGCGGCACTTAGCTCTTGCCGTGGAAGCAGAGGGGCCTGTTCCCGAGATGGTCTTGTTCCGTCGAGTGGCCCGGGCGTGGGGTCTGGAAAGGACCGGTTCGCGGATAGTGGAACGCCTCAGGAACCTTATTCCACAGGAGCTGCAACGAACAAACGAGCCGGGCGGCACGTTCTACTGGCCGAAGAATGCACAGCCATCAACCTGGAACGACTTCCGCGTCTGTGACCACAACGACGCATCTCGTCGCACCGCCGACGAGGTGTGCCTAGAGGAACTGGGAGGCCTGGCAATGCACGTGCTGCAGCGCGCCGGCTCCTCGCCCCGTGCAGACATTGCGCGCGCAGTCTGTCGATTGATTGGCATGGCCAGAACACCAGCGGACTCCGAGGCCAGGGTAGGCGCAGCAGTAGACCGCCTCGTGGCGCTCGGCATGGCCTCGGAAGTTGAAGGGAGCGTCCGAGCTACACGCTGAGTGCGTCACAGAGCCAAGGGGTGGCACAGTCGGTCAGCGGACGTGCTGACAAGCGCGAGAACAACCAGGGAGCGACAGATGGGAGTGACCTTCTCAAAGAGCATTAGGTTCGGCGCGGTCCGATTCAACTTCTCCGGTTCGGGTATAGGCGTGTCCGCCGGGATTCCAGGACTTCGCATCGGGGCTGGCCCTCGAGGTGCGTATATCAGCGGGGGTGTTGGTGGCTTCCGCTACCGCAAGAGCTTGGGCGCAAGGAGCAGTCCGGTATCCACGGTCGGCACGCCTGCAAGGCCACCAAGCACCACACCCGCTGAAGCACCCACTCCGCAACTACATGATGGGCCTTCGCCGACAGTCGTTGGCACGGTCGAGCACAACGCCAAGGACGTGCTGGAACTAGCAGACTCCAATGGCGATGCGCTACTTCAGTCGATGAACGAACAGCGCAGCCGCCAAGCCCTCTGGCCGTTCGCAGCAGTCGGGCTCTTCGTTGCATTCCTCCTGTTTCGCAACATGGGCCAGAGCTGGCCTACGGCGGTTCATCTGGTCGTGGCCGGGCTGTTTGCAGTGATTGTGGGTTGGGTAAAGTGGAGAGACGGAGTTCAGCGGTTGACTGTGCTCTTCTTTGAACCAGATGCGAAAAGCTGCCAAGTCTTCGAGCAGCTAACAGCGTCGACCCGGACCGCGGCGGAAGCGCGCAAGCTCAGGTCGGTCGCCAATACGGCGCAGTACGCCGATACGAAGTACACCGGCGGTGCGGCACAGGGTCTCAAGTTCGAGGAGGCCAGCTTCTCAGTCGGTCAGCCTCCAGGAGTGGCCTCAAACGTCGACGTGCCTCTTCTGCGGGCCGGACGAACGCTGCTGGCCTTCTTTCCTGACCGAGTCCTAGCGTTCCAAGGTAAGTCCGTGGGCGCAATTGACTATCACCGGCTGGAAGTTGCCAGTCGCCCGAGCCAGTTCATCGAGCACGAGTCCCTACCTTCCGACGCTCGGGTCATCGAGCACACGTGGCAGTACGTGAACAAGAAAGGCGGGCCAGATAAGCGCTTTAAGAACAACAGGCAGTTGCCGGTGTGCGCCTACAACGCACTCCACCTTTCCACGCCTGACGGCCTTGACCTCCGGTTCATGGCGTCTAAGGAAGGGTGCTTCGACGCGTTCGCGCAGACAGTCAAGGCGATTCATAGGCAACGATGAAGCTGTACCTCCGGAGTCGGGTAGTGTGCGGGTTGGTACTTCTAGTTCGCGCCGCAAGGCAGCGGTCGTTGAGAGTTTGGCCGGGCGCGAGAGGTCGCGTGACTACTTCACCTCGGACGGCGGCCTTTCAACCTTCCACCGGTCGCCGGGCCAAAAAGGTTGCTTGGCACCAGAAGGCGCGAGTAGAGCCGCTGGCGACAAGAGACTGCAACCGTTGCATAGCCGCCTGTCCAGTGCCGACAGGCGCCTTCAGACTGTTCTCGGACTTTCGCGGGCCGCAGCCTGAGCGGCCGGTGTGACGAAGACCAGACCTTCAACCTAGGCGCGATCCGGGAACTCGGGGATCTACTCGTCGCACGCTCTTGGCACTACACGCGAGCAGCCGGCGCCTCAACCCGAACTGTCCAACCTATTGGACATTCCACGGGTCGCCGAGGCGCCGCGAGCCGACTGTCCAACCTATTGGTGCAGCGCCTTAGACGCGCTTCTCGGACGGTGCCGAGCTTGGCAGACTTCGGTCACTCCAACACGTAGCCACCGCAGGGTGGAGGACGAATGAGCAACGAACGCGACGCCTTCGCCCCCGGCCAGGCCGGTCAGGGCATCTCTCAGACCCAGTACAACCTCTTCGGCACGAATGGCGGCACCGGCCTTGCCTTCGAGGACGTCAACGTGCTGGCGGACCGCATGGTCACGCGCGCGGGCGAGCTGACGCTCTACCAAGCGGCCGCCAAAGAGGAATCGGCCCCGCCTGCCGCTCGCAAGAAGGCGTGAAGCCGGGAGTCCGAGCCATGGTCAACCAGTCCCCGCTCGAGCAGCTCGCGGCGTTCGCCATCTGTTTCGTCGCCGGCGCCGCTAGCGTCGTCGCTCTCGCCTTTTACACTCGAGTCATCCGATCCGGCAAGGCGAGAACGTGACGACGCCCAAGAAGCAAAAAACAGCCCGGAGCAAGGACTCCCCGCCCTGCGCTGCGCAGGACCACGCAGTGGTGCAGATCAAGACGGCGCTGCGGCGGATCACGACGTATGGCGGCGACAGCCGCGACGGCGAGCCGACCCGCAGGACGCAGGCATCGCTGTCGCGACATTCCAATGTCAAGCGCGCGACGCTGTCCACTTACATGACGCCCGTGGAGAGCGACGAAGGCCGCAACCCTGGGCTGGAGAACCTATGTCGTCTCGCCCAGGCGCTGGGCCTGCCGCCGGCGCTGCTGCTAATGACCGCCGACGACTGGAGCCGGCTGCTGGCCGGCGTGCAGACCTACATCGACGTGATATCAGGCGCCGGCGGCGAGACCCTGCTCGCCTTTGAGCGCGAGACCGTCGGCAACACCGAGTACCGCGGCTACACGCGCGACCTGGTCCGCGACGCGACGCGGATGGCCACCATGATGTTCGGCCACGGCCCCGCCACGGAGCACGCGTCCAGCATCGCCGCCAACAGCCTAGCCATGCCGCTGTCGCAGCTCGATCCGAGCGTGCGTGGCCTCGCTATGGCCATCGCGGTCCACTTCGGCACCTCCGCGAACAAGTCCGACTTCATGGGCGAGCAGGTCCGGCAAGACGCAGAACACGGAGCTGGCTGATGTCCAACCCAATCGATCACAACGTTCACGACTACTCCCCGCTGCTACGGAAGCCTCACAGCCTCGAAGCGCTGCTCACAGCGGCCCACCCCATCGACCTCGCCGTGCTGAGCGACTACCTCACCGACGAGGGCAAGGGCCGACTCGTGCTCGACTCGGGCGTCACCACGCTGCTGAACCGATCCAAATCCAGCGGCCACTTCGACGCCGCCGCCCGCGCCGCCATCGAGCGCGAGCTGCTGCTGTTCGGCGGCAACTCGGTCGCCAACGTGTTTCGCCGCCTCGTTTCCGGAGGCGCGCGCAACAGTGGCGGCATCTGCTATGAAGAGCTTGTGCGCGACGTCGCCGGGAAGCTCGGCGCCCCGACGCCCGGTGCCACGAACGTGCTTGGCCTGGAACGGCGAATACTCGAACGGCTCCTGCAGCAGGCTTTGGACAAGGCGGCAGCCGTCCAGCGCAGCGAGGTCCTCGCCGGCTTGTCCGGCTGGAAGAGCTCGCCCGCCCCGGTGCCAGAGTCCATCGACGATCGTCCCGACCTCTGGGCCGCCATCGGCGCGGTGGTCGCCGCGGGCACGGGTGAGCAGCTTCTCCAGCGCAGCGTCGTCGGCGACGTCGCGGGCGCTGGCGCGTTCACGGCCGGCGCTGCGGCCGCCCTGCGCGGTGTGGCAGGCACGCTGGCCAGCGGCGGGGCCTACGGCGCGGCGGCGGGCTTCGCGGGTGCCCGCGCGGTGACCGCCCTGGCCGGGCCGGTCGGCCTGACCGTCGGCGGCGTCTGGACGCTGGCGTCGCTCGCCAGTCCCGCGTACCGCGTGACGGTGCCCTGCGTGATCCAGCTGGCCTTCATGCGCAGCAGCTACCTGGCACTGGCCCGTCAGCAGTCCGCCGCGCCATGACCGGTCGCCGACTCGCCCGGTTCCTGTTCGACCGCCACCCGTCCCCAGCGCCTGAGCCGACAGGCGGGACCGTGCTCCTCGTCCGCTGGGACGGCAAGCTCGGCGACGCCGTGGTGTCATCGTTCGTGTACCGCGAGCTCCGCAAGTCGAGCCGCTGGCAGGTGCTGGCGGCGACGACCCCGGAACTGGCCGGACTGCACGTGGACCACTTCCGCGCCGACCGCCTCCTGGTCACTCCCGCCCGTCCCGGATGGCTCGCGCTGTTTCAGCTGTGGCGGCGCCTGGGACATGTCGACGTCGTCGTGCACATGGGCGGCAGGTTGCCGCCGCGCGAGCTGTTCTTCCTTTGGCTGCTGCGGCCGGCGCAGGTCCACGGCATGGACGACGGCCTTCGACGGGTGCGGCCCGGACTGGCCGACGCTACCCGCGGCTCGAGCATCCAGGAGCGCTACGCCGAGGTGCTTCGCCGCATGGGGCTGCGGGACGTCGACACCTCGCCGCTGCTGCACCCGGTCTCACCGGCGCGATACGGGTCGCCATATGTCGCGTTCAACGCATACGCCAGCCGTCCCGACAAGTCGATGGGCGCCGCCAAGGCCGCTCGCACGCTGGCGTGCCTGGCCGAGGCTCTGCCCAGCACGCAGTTCCGCATCCTCGACAGCCCGGCGACGCGTGCGCAAGCGCGGGCGCTCGCGCAGGCGGTGGCGCGCGACAACGTGGGCGTCCTGGACGGACTGGAGACGGTGCAGGACGCCATCGCGGCAGTGGGCGCAGCCGACGCCGTAGTCTCGGTCGACACCGGCATCGCGCACGTGGCGGTCGCGCTCGGCAAGCCGCTCGTCGCCATCTTTCCCTCGCTGGGCGACGCGTATGACCCCTGGCTTCCCGCGCCGTCCGCCAGCGTCACCACCGTGCGGGTCCCGCAAGACGTGGCGCACTATCGACGGACGGGCCGCAAGCACATGGACGCCTTCGACGAGAACGACATCCGGGACGGCCTGCTGCGCGTGCTGGCGCGCCCGGCCGGTAACCGCTCCGCTGTCACTGCCACCGACGTGCGCCAGCACGCCTGACGCCGCGCCGACTCGACAACCAGAAAAGGACACACGATGGAACTCAGCGGTCATCTGCTGTACATCGACATCACGCAGATCTGCGGCATCGGCTGCAGCTTCTGCATGTACGCGGACCGGCACAGCCTGGGCGCGCAGCTCGAACTGTCGGAGCAGGGCCGGCACAACCTCGCCAGGCTGATCAACCACCCGTCCGTCAAGCGGGTCTCGATCAGCGGCGAGGGTGAGCCGCTCAACAACGTCGCGGCGTTCCACGCGATCCTGGGCTTGTCGCGCGGCGGCGTCGCGTTCGAGTTCATCACCAGCGGCTTCCTGCCCCACGATCGCCTGAACCGGTTCTACGACAAGACGGAGGCCATCCTCCAGGCGCACGGGGACACCTGCAACATCCGGCTCAGCTCGGACTCGTACCACGTCGAGAAGATCCGTCACCGTCCGCACGGCGCGAGCCTGCGGCGGGCACTCGCGGCGGCGCAGGGCGCGTTGAGCTTCTCGTTCCGTTCCGTCGACACGGACCGTGCCTTCACGCGCGGCTACCTGCTGCGCGAGGCGGCGGACTGCCCGGGCAAGCCCCGCATCGTCGAGGCCGGCCCGCTGGCGGACCAGCTCGTCGTCGGCGACCGTACGTTCGCGATCGACTACAAGAACCATGTACACCCCGGCGCCGAAGTCGCGACCGAACGTCTGGACCTGCACGCCTACATCGCGGCCATCGAGGCGCGCACCGGCAAGCGCTTCACGCTCGGTAGCCTCAATCCCGCCCCGCTGCACAACGGCCTCGACGTCACCGTTAAACCCGATGGCGCTGTGGCGCTGTATGGCATCGAGTACCTCGCCCTCGGCAATATCCACGCGGACTCGTTCAGTTGGGAGGCGCTGGCGGGCCGCGTCGCCGGCGACCCGTTGCTGCACCGCCTGCACACGACGCCCTTCCTGGACGCAATCGCGCGCATCGACGACCAGGACGCCGTGCGCGCGCTAGCAAGCACCGTCAACAATCCGTATTGGCTGGTCAAGGAGATTGCCAAGCACCCGGGCATGATGCAACAGCTGGCCGCCAAATGATCGTCGACTCGCACACCCACACCGCCTATTCGAAGCACGCGACCGGCAGCGTTGACGACGTGGTCCGCTCCGCCATCGCGGCCGGCGTCGACGTCCTGACCATCACGGACCATGCCCCCTTCCACGTCGACAGCGACAACCGCCTGCTCGAACGCGAGCTCGACGCCTACCTCGACGACATCCGCCGCGCGCGCGCTGAACACGCCGGCCGCATCCGGATCCTGACCGGGCTCGAGGTCGACTACATGTCCGACGCGCGGGCGCACGCCGAGCGACTCCTGGCCAATCTCGACCTTGACTTCGTGATCGGGTCGATCCACTACCTGATGGTGGGCGGCACCCGCGTGAACGTCTGGGACTTGGCGCGCCTGAACGAGCCGGCGGTCCTCGACCACTTCTTCCTGGCGCTCGAGGAGTCCGTGGGCAGCGGCCTTTTCGATGCGATCGGCCATCCCGACGCGCTGCTGCGCAGCGTCCCGGCGTTCTACTGGCACACGCGTTTTCTCCCGCTGGCCGATCTGTTCCGGCGCCACGACGTCTCCTACGAGCTGAACGCGTCGGGCCTGCGCAAGAGCTCCTGGGATCCCGTGACGAGGCGGGAACACCACGGCAGTTGGTCCTACCCGAGCCGCGAGGCGCTGCCACAGCTCCTGGCGTGCGGTGCGACCTTCACGGTAGGATCGGATGCGCATACTCCGGACAGTGTTGGCTCCGGCTTGAGGGACATGCTGGCCGAGCTGGTCCCGCTCGGCCTCCACGCCATCTGCTACTACGAAGGGCGGCAGCGGGTCGAGGTCCGCCTCGACCCGCGCACGTCCTGGGGCTCCGCATGACTCTCACCATCGCCACCCCCGAGCCGCCGCGCCTCGACGACTCCTGGGAACAACATGGCGCGCTCGCCGACGACCAGCTGCGCGCCGTCTTCCTCGCCGCCAAGCAGGACGCCGACGCCGTGTCCCGCGGCTTCCGTACGTTCGCGGCCGCGCTCAAGACACGCGGCATCGTCGGGATGGACGAATACGTTGCTGTCTTCGGCGGCCGCGCGGCCGTGCACCTGACCCAGTCCACCGACGGCCGCTTCACGGACATGGCGTCTGGTGCCGACGCCACCGAGCTGGCGCGCCGCTACAGCCGCGCAAAGCACGGCAGCATCGAGGACATCCGGCACCTCGCCGGCCGGATCGTCTCGATGCTGGAACACGCGCTGCGAGATCCCGACAGCGACTGGCGGCGCCTGTTCGAGCACGCGCGCGCGCGCAGCGAGAGCGTAGCGATGATGACGACCGGTTGGCGCAATGTGCCCTCCACCGCCAACGTGTTGTACGCGATCGTGCTGGAACACCTCAACGTATTCCTGGCAGGCCTAGACCTACCCACCATCGTGGAAGTCAAGCTGCCGCGCATCGCGCCGCCCTGCGAGAACTACGCCAGCCTGAGCACCGAGGAGCGCCAGCGTATCTCCCTGACGCAGGACCACGTGATCCCGGGTCCGGATTTCTACCGCTGGTCGGCGGTCCACGTGATTTTCGGGGACGACGTGCTGGTCACCGGCTCCACCGCCGACAAGGTGTTCGAGGCATCGATGCGCAACGGCGCACGCTCCTTCCGCTCCCTGTACGCGATCGCGCTCGATCCGGGCGTCGCGCTGCGAGATCCGTCGATCGAGGAACGATTGAACCTGGCGGAGGTATCTGGTGCACTCGATGAGGTCGTCGCCGCGTTCCTGGCGCATCCCGGCAACGTCCCTATTCTGCGAGCGCTGCGCTTGGTTTTCGCGGCGGCCAACCGGCCCGCGCTGCCGGCCTTCGTGCAGCGCCTGCCGCCCGCCAACCTGCTGGCGCTGTACGTTAGCGCGTTGGGCAACGAATTCCAGCGCGAGGTGTCCTGCGCTGCGTCGCTGTCTCTGGTGCAGCGACATCTGGTCGCCCACGGCCTGCTTGATGCTCAGGGCCTGCCACGTCGTCCCTGGGCTGAGCGTTGATGACGGACCGCACGCGCTTCGTCAGCTATTGGGAGACCGTGCCGGGACGCACGATGCCGCCCTACGTCGCGCTTGCACTGGTCTGGATGCGCCATGTACTGGGCGACGACTTCCACCTACTCACGCCTGGCAACCTCACCGCGGCGATCGGCTCCGCGCACGAGCACAAGGAGTGGCACTTCCGCGCGCTGGAGTTCGATGCACCCGCTGCAACCGTCGCGGTCGTTGCCAAGAGCGACTACATCCGCCTAGCCTACGTGCTGGCGCACGGGGGCGCGTGGCTGGACGCGGACACTATCCTCCTGGCCCACCCGTGCCCAGCGATCTTTCCCAAAGTACTGGACAGCCGCCTTCACTGGTACAGCGAGGCCGTCTTCGCCGCGCGCCCGGGCAACCCGCTGCTGCGCGCCGCCGCACGCAACTGCCTGCAGGCGACGGTCCACGACTGGGGCGACCCCGGCGCGATCCGCGCCGAGATCGCGAGGCAACAGGACGCCGTGAACTCCATCCCGCACCATCATTTCGACCCCGGCCATCACCCGCTTTACTGTTTCGAGACCTGCGACATCATGCTAGATCGCACGCTGCCCGTGGAGCGTTTCCTCTCGAGCGACGGGCTCAAGGCACTCAAGCTGTACAACACCTACTTTTCGCGCTCGTTGATGGGCACCATGAACCTGGACGATTTCCTTGCATCGGACTTCCTCCTGGCGAGAATATTCCTGCACCTCTTGCCCGACCGCGGATTCTGGAGAGAGCGCGGTCTCGAAGTGCTTGAACGCGCGGGGTGAGCGGCGGCAAGGTACCAACGCACCCGAACCACCAGATCGAAGTGTTGCAGCATCTTGGACACGTTCACTTCGGGCGGATGATTTGGAGTCCTGCCCGCCGCCTGCGCCGATCGGGAGGGGTTAGGGCCGCAGGAGAGTTAAGTCGTCTTTTCGCGGTGACAGGTATTAGGTAGCTGCCTCAGATTTCCGCTTTGCAACGGGGAGCAGTCTTCGGGCAATGGTTCTCCACAGTCTGCTGCCGCTGCTTTGCGCACCAAGCTTCCTGTGATGGCTGTCGAGTCCTATTACAGGACGCCTATCTGTTGCGCAGTGCGAGGCCGGCCAGCGTTGGACTAAGCTCCATGCTCTTCCTTCCCGGGCTAGGCGGATTATGGGTAGTCCAGGTTTCATTGGTACCAGAGAGCCGCTTCTCGAATGGCTGCCGGAGGAGACTCTGTTCAGCCTGGTGTCTCGCTTGCATCGACTATGGGGGCACGGCGTTCCTGGCCTGACGGCCGAAGCCTTGTTTGGGCACGCGCGAGCCGGAACCCAGCATGACTTACCAAGCCACTTGGCCGCGTTCTGTGGCAGAACGCGAGCCGCATATGGGTGCGCCGAGGCTCTCGCCATGGACAGAACGCTCCTTCGCTTCTATCGGCCATTTGCCTCCAGGGTGGTTGTCACTGAGGCTGCTCGAAGGATGTCCGGCTCTTCCGTGGCTCACCTCAAGTTCAAGCTGGGTCTGCTGACGAGTCGATTCGGTGCCAGTCACCCCCTCAAGACCTGTTTGAGATGCCACCGTGAAGGTGTCGAAGTCCACGGGTGGCCTTACTGGAGGCTTGAGCATCAATACCCGGGCGTTTGGGTCTGTGCTCGGCACGGTGAGCCGTTGCTGCAGCTGAACGTGAAGACAAACGGCATAGAGCGCTTCTCTTGGCAGCTACCGCGCGAGGAGCGCCTGCAGCTCCCCTTTCGGGGGCTGTCTTCCGCTGCAGCCTTGTCCTTGGCTCGTCTCTCCATACTCACCATATCCCTGGTTCATGAGAGCCGGCCTGACGGTTGGCTCAATGCTTCTGGGGTCTGGTCGATTTTGATGGCGAGGCTCAATGAGATGGGAGCTCTCACCCCTGCAGGCAGCCTTCGGATGTCTGACTTGGCGCCTGACTTTCTGCGTTGCGTGAGTCCACTTCGTGAGATCCCAGAGCTGGCTGCGCTGCCCGAAACCTTGGACGAGGCCGTCTCGCAAATCGGACGAATGCTGCGGCCCCCGCGAGCTGGCATCCACCCGCTCAGAGCGTTGGTGGCGATCTATTGGCTGTTTGGCGATTCAGCGACTTTTCTTGGCTATGTCGATGGATTGCACCTGCCAGCGCGTCCACGGATTGGATTGCCGGCATTTGAAGAGGCAGACCAGACGGCGGCTGAGGGAGGGCAGCAGGTTCTGTTGCGGCTGGTGCGCGAAGGGGCCTCTGCGCGATCTGCCGCAAGCCAGGTGGGCGTAGACGTCAACACCGCTCTTGGCTGGATGTCCAAGGCGGGAGTCTCCATACAGCGGCGCCCCAAGAGCATGGATACGCAGCTCCGGCGGCTCATCGTCACAGCTTTGCGCCGAGGGCAAGACAAAGCGACCGTGTCGCAGCGCAGTGGTCTGTCGATCACGACGATCACCCGTGTGCTGCTGTCCGAGCCCGGGTTGAAGGAACGATGGGATCACGTTCGCCTCGAGTCTCGTCGCCAACAGGTACGCACCGAGTGGACACGCGCCTTGCGCATGCATCCTGGGCTGGGCATCAAGTTGGTCCGGGCTACAGCGCAGGCAGCCTATGCCTGGCTGTACCGGCATGACAGAGACTGGCTCGATGCGCATTCGCCTCAGACGGAGGCTCAGAAGCAGCCGCGGGGCAGCGTTGTCCGATGGGATGAGCGTGACCTGAGACTGTCCGCGGCTGTAGAGCAAGCCGCTCTGGCCATTGCGAACGATCTCCCTGGCAAGGGCGTTCGCCTGCAAGGCCTCGTGCAAGCAGTTCCCTCACTCAAAGCCAAGCTGCGGGCGCTGGACAGGCTTCCTCTGACCCGGAGAGCCCTTGAGCTCGCCTTGGGGCGCAGCCTGAGCCGATCGCGAAACGCCCTCGGACTGAGCTGATTCTTGCGCCGGCGAGGCTGCAGGTCTCACAGGCTGCGGATCCAGGGCCAACTGTCATAGTGACCATGGACAGACACGATCCGCCATACACGGCAGGAGACGCATGAGTCCGTGGGAAGTATGCATATATGCGCTGTGATATGCTTTAAGCATGATCACTGCTGCTCTTCAGGCACGCGTGCTCCGAGCTGCTGAACAGGCTCGTCGCCTTGGCATCGCCCAATCGCAGATCGCCGACGCCGTGGGCGCCAGTCAGTCCCAGGTGAGTCGGATCCTTTCCGCGGGGGGCGTGCGCCCATCTCGACTCTTGGAAGAGGTGTGCCTCTACGTGGAGCGCTTCGAAGCCGGCGTGACCGCAGATGCCGTGCGGGCCAACGATGAATTGGTGGAGGCTGTTCAGTTCGCCTGGGACGGGTCTGCATCGCATGCGCGTGCACTGGCCACCGTGATCAGGTCCCTGTCCGTTCTGAAGTCACCAGGAGAGACGACCACATGAGCGGCATGTTGGTGAGGCCCTGTCCGCTGCCGGAGGAACTGGATCTCGGCTATCTGGGACGACTGATGCGAGCCAACGGCTATCACTCAAAAAATGAGTTCGCTAAAGCCATGGCCATGCACGTCGGTATGCCTTCAAGGCAGCAGCGCGAATTGCCTGTGGCCCAACTGTTGGCGATGATGGCGGACCAGACCGCTGAAGAGTTCGCGCAAAAGCACACAACACAGCCCTTCCGACGCGCCATCACACACTATTACCCTGAACTCATGCATGGCAGCCTGGAAAGGCTCTCATTTGCGTTTAAGAGTGGGGTCAAGACGGCACGTGATGGGCTGTATTTTTGCCCTGAGTGCGCCGAAGAAGATGTGGATCGCCACGGCGTCAGCTACTGGAGGCGCAATATCCAGATCCCCGGTCAGGTATGGTGTGCAAGCCACGGCGCTCCCCTGTTCTACATTCTGGCTAAGGGAGGCAGTGAACAGACGCCACTCTCGCATCTGGACACTGCTGAACGCGTCTCCTTGTCACTTGGGAGGGCAGCGGCGAACAATGCTGCAGTGGGTCGCTACTTGGAAGTGGCCGCAGGACTGGCGGAGCGACCGAAGCCATTGGATGTACGAATCGCCTCTGCGATTCTGAAGTCGCAAGCTAGAAGCCTTGGATTCAGGACACATGGTGGCAAAGGCTCAAGCCCTCTACTCAGCGATTTCATGGTTCAGAGCTTCCCTAGGGAGTGGCTTGGTACCATTTGCCCGGACCTGTTGAACAAGCCAGTTGGGCGGCATCTCAATAAGGTCGATGGAGTATTGCACCTGGAACGAGGTGCTTCAGGAGCTTGGAATTACCTCTTGGCGGCAGCCGTGCTCTTTCCAACTTCTGAGGCGGCATTGAACTCACTCACCGAGCAGAGCGAGTCGAACCGACCAGAGCCCAGAGTCAAGCGATCTTCCACGTCCGCACCAGAAGACTGGCGGATTCTTCGTGCCTACGCGGGCTCTTACGGAGACCACTCAAACGTACGACATCAGTTCAAATTACCGCGCCGAACAGCGGAGTATCACTTCAAGAAGCTTGGCCTTCCTTCCCTCTCAGGCGCGAACAAATCGGGGCGTCGTCAAGCGCTATCTGCGTTGCTGTTAGAAGGGAAGTCGCTTGCTGAGAGTGCACAGCTCGGCAATATGACTGATTCTGAATTACTCGCGCTGTTCAGGGAGTGCTGTCCGAACATGGTGTCTGTGCTTCAGGAAATGGCCAATAGCGAGGCGGTGCCGCAGAAAGTGGGCCGAGGCATGCGTGCCGTGACGCCAGGAGAGGCGGAGCATGTTGGAAGGTCTGAAGCCATGGCGATACTCGATTGAGAAGAGTCCTGTTCCCGAGGGCGCAGACAGTAGCAAGGCCAATCCCTCCCGCAGAACGCGCGTGATCCAGTGCTACTGCGCGATACTTGCGTCCCTTTCCACTGTCCGAGGATTTCTATGGCCAAGTCGCTTGCCCAGATCGAAGCACAGATTGAGAAGTTGAGAAAGCAGGCCGAGTCGATCAAGGCCAAAGAGGTCCAAGGGGTCATCGACCGTATCAAGGAGGCGATTGCCCACTACGGACTGACCGCAGAAGACTTGGGCCTCGCCAGGCGGCCACTTCGAGCCGCAGGCGGCAAGGCCGCGAAGGTGGCGGAGCGTAAGGTGGTCAAACCTGCCACCCTGCCCAAGTACGGCGATGGAACTGGCAAGACCTGGTCTGGTCGCGGAAAGCGGCCGCAGTGGTTCAAGGATGCGTTGGCAGCAGGCCGCAAGGCTGAAGAGCTGCTGGTCGACAAGGCCTGAACAGACGAAGACCTTGCCGACCAGCGCAGGGCGCTCCCCACGGCCTCTTCAAAGCGGATGGTGCGTCCAATATGCGGTCTACTCCCCAACCCGCTGCCAGAAGCGGCCCCAGTAGGTCGAATCCCGACTGACCAGATCTTCGTAACGAGACATGCGCAGCGGATCTTTGCTGAGGATGGCGGAAACGGCTGGTGCCAACGGCGCCAGATAGGTTCGGGCGGCCTCCTTGAAGTCATCGACGCGCAGATCGTCCGTGTCACGTTCCAGCGCGATCCGATTGGCCGCAATCCAGAGGGCCACAATGATCCGCTGAACTCCCCCGCTCAGGAGGAAGATCAGCTCGGCATGCTCAGCGGCGTACTTGAGCCGCTCCTGCACGTACTGATAGGGCCACAGCGCCTTGAGGAATACTTCGAACGACGGGTCGCTTGAAGAGCCAAAGGTGCTGAAGGCGTGAAAGCCGCCGGTGGCAAAGCGTTGAAGGTTGCTGAGACGGTTTGTGATTGCGCCGATGCCATCGGGCGTGCCGCTGAACACAACAGGCATTCCCCAGGTGTTGAGAAGCGTCAGGATCCACTTCAGGCATCGATCCTCGATGATGCTCAGCTCAAGAATTTCTCCGGTCTTCCTCTTTCTGCGCTGTTCCAGAGTACCGATCTTGAAGAAGTTCTGAACCTCGTCGAGATGAAGAACGCCTAGAAAGTGGGAAAGAGCGACCTGGCGCCACTCGTCGAGTACGGCCATAGGGTTCTTGTAGCGCTCCCGCTGAAGCAGCGCTGCAAACCGGCCGCTCCCGGTTCTTCTCTCCCACGCCAGCATCAATGCCCGAGCGAGATCTTCCGCCGATCCGCTGGCGGGCACATCGATGGAAAGCCAGACCACCTGGGTATGCGGCCCTGCGAGCTTGGGAAAGGTGTCGTGAACGACAAGCTCGGGAAAGCAGTTGAGACACCGCATGGAGCCTTCTGTCTTGCCGGAACCAGAAGGCCCCTCGACAGCAGCCCCAAATGCCATCGAGCCGGGACGCTTTGAGTTCACCACCTCCCCACTCAATGTGCGCCATGTGCCAGGCTGTACAGGGTTCCGATCGAGGTAGGACCGTCGGAGCATGAGGTCGATGGTTTCAAACAGCCGACCTTCCACCTCGGGCGGTACATGAAAATTCCGGACCTCCATCAGCATGTGCCTGCGAACATGCCGAGGGATGTCCTTCAGTTTTCCGGGGCGCGGGGGGACTTCCAAGAGGTGTTTGACGGCGTCCTCCCGCGAGAGCAACGGCCCGAGAGGATCAATCAGGATGTTGCCGGCATAGGGGTTCAGCGTGGAGGCTTGGGTCATGCACGGTCCTCCTCATCGACGGACGCCAACAAGGAATTGATGAGCGACCGGTGAGCAGCCGATGAGTCGCTGAAATCCGCCGCCTCAGTCTGCATGGCTGCGGAGGAAGGAAGGTCCGGGCTCAGACTCCGCTCCATGGCCCTGGCTTCCGTCATCGTCGGCATAGGCCCAGAGGCTTTCTGAAGCGCCTCCTTGGTCATCAGCGTTGCCCTTTCCACCATCAACTTGCGTCGGCGAAGGAACTCCACCTTCAGCATCCTGTTGTCGTGGGCAATCTGGGGCCGCATCATGGTTTCATAGGCCAGACTGTCGAGAAGCTCCTCGAAGGAGACTTCAGGCGATGCCTTCGTCTGATCGCTGAGGCTCAGGCGGAGCATGCCGACGCCCGCGACGTTCGGGGTCCAGATAGTGGACATCGATCCTGGGTAGTGGCAAACAGGGAGGTTCCATCCCTCAAACTGTCTGGCCAGGGTGGTCCACTGCGCCTCTCGGACTTCAGGCGAGGAGTAGTCGCACTTGGCAAACCGGACGGCATCCCGCCGAACGCGGGCGGTGCTTTGGGGAAGAAAGGTGTCGATCAGATCCGCTTCATCGACATCCTTGCGGTATCCGATGCCCATCTCAAAGCCCCAGCGCCAAAGGCCCGCCGGGCTCGGGTGCACGCCAGCCGCAATCATGTGTGCGTCGACACGGTCATGACGTGGGGCCGTGAGGTTGTATTCGGCGAAGAGCTCGTGCAGATATTCG
>NZ_BADL01000570.1 GCF_000333615.1 Ideonella sp. B508-1
CGCCCAGGCTGTAGCCGCCCAGCACCTGGGCGGTCTGCATCACCTGTTCCTGGTAGACCATGATGCCGTAGGTCTTCGACAGCACCGGTTCGACCAGCGGGTGCGGATACTCCACCACCTCCTTGCCGTGCTTGCGCGCCACGAAGGACGGGATCAGGTCCATCGGGCCCGGGCGGTACAGCGCGTTCAGGGCGATCAGGTCCTCCAGCCGGCTGGGCATTGCGTCGCGCAGCATGCCCTGCATGCCGCGGGATTCGAACTGGAACACCGCCTCGGTCAGGCCATCGGAGAAGAGCTTGTAGACCGCCTTGTCGTCCAGCGGGATCTTCTCGAAGGCGAAGTCCTTCTGGTCGGGGTAGCGGGTGGTGATGAACTCCTTGGCCAGCTCCAGGATGGTCAGCGTGGCCAGGCCCAGAAAGTCGAACTTCACCAGGCCGATCTGCTCGACGTCGTCCTTGTCGAACTGGCTGACCGCCGAGTCGCTGCCCGGTTGCTGGTAGAGCGGGCAGAAGTCGGTGATCTTGCCCGGGGCGATCAGCACGCCCCCGGCGTGCATGCCGATGTTGCGCACCAGGCCCTCGACCCGCTCGGCCAGGCTGAGCAGGGCCGCCACCTCTTCCTCGGCGGCCTCGCGCTGCTCCAGTTCGGGCGCCTCCAGGCGGGCGTAGACCAGCTTGGGATTGGGCTTCTCCGGCACCTTGGCCAGCGTCACATGCTTGCCCGGCGGCGCGGGGATCAGCTTGGCGATGGAATCCACATGGCCGAAGCCCATGCCCAGCACCCGGCCCACGTCGCGCAGCGCGGCCTTGGCGGCCATGGTGCCGAAGGTGGCGATCTGACTCACGGCCTCGCGGCCGTAGCGCTCCTTCACGTACTCGATCACCCGGTCGCGGTTGCTCTGGCAGAAGTCCACGTCGAAGTCGGGCATGGACACCCGCTCCGGGTTGAGGAAGCGCTCGAACAGCAGGTTGTACTTCAGCGGGTCCAGGTCGGTGATGGACAGCACATAGGCCACCAGCGAGCCCGCACCGGAGCCCCGGCCCGGGCCCACCGGGCAGCCGTTGGCCTTGGCCCACTTGATGAAGTCCGACACGATGAGGAAGTAGCCGGGGAAGCCCATCTTCAGGATGGTGCCCAGCTCGAACTCCAGACGTTCCACGTAGCGCGGGCGCTCGGCCTCGCGCTCGGTGGCGTCCGGGAAGAGCAGCTGCAGCCGCTGTTCCAGCCCGTCATAGGATTCCTGCCGCAGGAAGTCGTCGATGGGCATGCGGCTGCCATCGGACTGCAGTGGCGTCGGGAAGTCCGGCAGGAAGTTCTTGCCCAGCACCAGGGTGAGGTTGCAGCGCGCGGCAATGCGCACGCTG
>NZ_BADL01000569.1 GCF_000333615.1 Ideonella sp. B508-1
AGGAAGCGGCCGATGTCCGGTACGAGCTGGATGGGGCTTTCAGGCGCTGCGCCCAGGAACCGGCCGAACGGCCGAGGTGCGGGCCGGCGACTACGCCGAAGACCCGAAAACGCTCAAGACCAAGACGGGCCGAGGTGCTTCAGTGATGGTGAGCTTCAACCCTCTGGTGATGTTGTTCGGGACGATCTTCTCGAACGTCGGTGACAGGGCGGGCGCGCGCGACGCGGTGAACGAGAGCACGACGGGCGATCCTGACGGGAAGTGCCTGGCCAAGTGCGAGGGGTGGATCTACAAGCAGCGGGCCGTGGTGAGCCTCGCTCGCGGCGCTGGCGGTGAGCTTCTGCGGGCCTCGGCCTCAACGACAACCGAAAGCGCAGGGCTGGCGGCCGCCGAACTGTTCAAGGCCGCAGGCGAAGAGTTTGCGCAAGCAACAGGACTCCCCGCGCTAGGGGTAAAGCCGTGAACGAAGAACCTACAGAAGCTCAAGCGGCCAAGTCTCGAAGAGACCAGTTCATTGCCTGGATAGCAGGTGCGACAGAAGGCCCTGCAACCTTCAAAGACCTGATGGACGCGGTAAAGAACGGGTTGGCGTCAGGAGCTTTGGCGGGAGCGTGCCAAGCGCAAACACGCCACGGGTGGTGGGGCTTGGCGGTGCCAATGGGCCTGCTTCAACTGATTGGGTTCGTCGGGGCAGTACTTCTAGCCCTGATGAGCACTGTTCAGGTGTTCGCGGTAATGGAGCGCCTGCCTATACCGCGAAGCCGAAGGCTTGCCCTGGCGATGATGCCGCTAGTGATGACTGTATTTATCGCAGCGGCCATTGCAGGGTGGGTTGTCGCAGTGAGACGATGATGCTGCCACTCTGACGGCACTACTTCTCTGGTATATTTTTCGACGGGCCTACTAATT
>NZ_BADL01000568.1 GCF_000333615.1 Ideonella sp. B508-1
CGATCCAGAGAAGGCGCGGCCGGCGAGCTGACCCCCGACCAGGCGGTGGCGTTCTACGTGGAGCGAGCCAAGTCCAAGGGCGCGTCATGAGCGCTTGGGAGGACTACACCTACCCAGGGACGCCGGTTCTGAAGAACAAGGCGGACATCAGGGACCAGGGCGAGCTTCAGCGCTTCGAGCGCGGCGTGACGGCCGTTCGGATTCAGGAGCTGAAGGAGAACCCCATCAAGGGGGACTACGGCTTGGACCACATGCGCGACATCCACCGGCAGGTGTTCAAGGATGTCTACGAGTGGGCTGGCGAGGTCAGGACCGTGGACATCGCCAAGGGGCCAGCCAGTGATCGAACCGTGTTCGCGCTGAAGGAAGACATCCCGCTGAAGGCCGAGTTCATCAAGGTGACGGTCGAAGAGGCCAACTACATGCGAGGCCTGGATCGCAAAGAGTTCGCGGCCAAGATGGGCGAGGTGTATGCAGCAGTCAATGACTTGCACCCGTTCAGAGAAGGAAACGGCCGCACCACGCGCGAGTACATGAACGAGCTGGCCAAGGAGTCGGGGCACACCCTCGATTACGGGCGCGTGGACAAACAGACATGGAACGAGGCCGCGAAGCAATCGGCCCGGGGCAACCTTGAGCCCATCAAGGAAGTCTTCTACGAAATCACGACAGTGGAGCGCGCCGTAGCCTTCGACAAGGCCCAAGGGCGCGAGGGCCAGCGGGAGGCGCTGGGCAAGCACCCTGAGCTGGATGGCGCCTTCAAGCGGCTGTACGACGCCCAGCGCAGCGGCGGTGACGTGGAGGCGGTCAGGGCCGAAGTTTCGCGCGAGTTGCACGAAGGAAAGTCGGTCGGCGGCAACGTGAGCATGGAGGAATCTCGCCGGGTCATCGACAACGCGGCCACGTACCGGGGCCTGATGGTCCGTGACGCTGATCGGCTCGGCGGCCAGTTCCACGGGGAGGTGGTGGCGGTGTCTTCACACCACGCGATGTTGAAGGTCGGCGACATGGTGGCCGTGCGGTACGAGCGCAGCAACCTCAGCCGGGACGTTCACACCGGGGATTCGGTTTCGATCCAGTACGGCAAGGAGCAAAGCCAGGTCTACGAGCGAGGGCAAGAGCCGCAGCGCGACCGCGGCCGCGACTCGATGCAGATGGAGCGAGAACGCACCCTGGCGAGTTCATGAAAGGGATGGGAGAGAACATGAAGAAGATCGACTGGAACACCAAGCATGTGCGGGTGGCGCGGCATGTGGGCAAGCGCCTATTTCAAGTCTTCGTGAGCTGGCCAGCGCAAGCGCTTGGGGGCCTGGCAATCGTCATCACGCTGCTGGGCGGCTCGCCGATCCACGACACGATCACGGGCATCTACGCCTGGGCGGACACGGCGGTTCGGAACGCGCCCGTTGGCTCGGTGATGGACTTCGACTGCGGCAGGCGCTCTGCCGACAAGGCGATTGACTGCAAGCGCATCGGCGGAGGGCGGGCGATGCCTGTAGCCGACGCGATCCAGGCGACCGAGGCGACCGTGTACGGGGTCTACCAAGGTCTGGTGCTGGTGTGCGTGACCGTCATGGTGTTCACGATGGGTTGGCGCGACTTCGCCGGCCTGCCGGACGAAGACAAGGCCGAGCGGCCGAGCGCGAGTTGACTCATGAGCGGGCTGCAAATGCTGTTCTCGGTGTCGGTGTGGGCTGCCATGTGCGTCTGGTGGTTTTGGGAGTACATCCACGCCATCACGCACCGACGCGAGGGAGAGGCGTTCGGGCAGGCCATTGAAAGGGCCAGCCAGGAGCGGGCGCTGAACAAGCAGGCGAAGGCCAGGATGTTCGGCGGGCCGGTGTTGACGGCCATGGTGTCGATCGCATCGACGGTTTTGACGCTACTGGCGCTGCTGTGGATTCTCCAGGGCAAGACCATCGGCGCTTTGCTGCTGTCGTTCTTGGTGGCAGGCCTGGTGGTCAATCGACGCATGGACATGAGCAAGCACAAGAGCTGGGCTCGGCTGAGTGCCATCGACAGGCTCAGGTTCCGCCTGACCCATGCATGGCTGTGGCCGCTGCACCAGTACGGCAACAAGCGCGGCGAGAACTCGAACAACGACTGAAAGGAACTTGATGACGAAGGTCTATCCGCTGGCTGAACAGTTCAACGAAGACGGCGCTGGACAGCGCCTGGTGGCGGCCGAGGGTATGCCCTTCGGCCTGATCGAAGTGGTGATGGGCTACGGCGGCGACAAGGCCGCATTCGGCCGTCATGGCCAACAAGGCAAGGGGATCAAGGTGGGCAGCGAACTTTTCAACCGCGCAGGCGTCCGGTACGAGGTGGCATGCGACGTGATCGGCGCAGTGATCGCCCATCATTCGGAGGTGATCGCCAACGAGCTGGACAAGCCGGAGCCCGACCAGGCGGTGATCGCTGCGGCAGAGGCTGCGAAGAAGGCGCTGCGGGACACCCGCGAAGCGCTCGACACGAAGGACATCGCCGGGATCGAGGCCGCCATCGCAACCTACGGCCCGCAGGCGCGTGCCCTTTACCAGTAAGGGGCTGCCATGGCTGGGGACGTGTCCAAGTACGCGATGGAGAACGCCTACAAGGGCGTTGAGCGCGATGCGCTGGAGCGCACGCAACCGCAGGAGAACCCTCGGGCAGTGATCCTGGGTGGACAGCCCGGCTCCGGCAAATCCGAGCTGGCCGGGGAGGCTGTGCGGGAAATGCGGCAGAGCGGCGGTGCCGTCGTGATCGACGCCGACAGGATGCGCGAGGAAAACCCGCGCTACAAGCAGCTCTCGCGCGACGACCCTCAGAACGCGGCCGACCGCACGCAGAAGGAGGCCGGCGAGTGGGCGACGCGGCTCACGATGACGGCCATCGAAGAGAAGCGCAATCTCGTCGTTGACGGGACGATGCGCAACCCGGAGAACATCCGGGAGCTGGCGACCAGGCTGAAGGAGGCCGGGTACGACGTAGAGGCCCGAGTCATGGCCGTGAACCCGGAAACATCCATCACGCGGGCACGGCTGCGGTTTGAAGAACAGGTGAGCGAGCGCGGCACAGGCCGCTTCGTGAACCAAGAGCAGCACGATGCGGCCTTCGCGGCTATACCGCGCAGCGTTGCGGCCCTGGAGGCCGAAAAGCTGGTGGACCGCATCAAGGTCTACGACTCCAACCAGCGGCCGGTGTACGAGAACGCCCAGGAGCGCGGGGAGTGGAAGAAGCCCCCCGAGGCGGCGCAGGCACTTGAGCAAGAACGGGGGCGCGATTGGTCGCACGCAGAAAAGCGGGACTACGTGTCGGCCCTCGAAGACATCGCGGCGCTGGCCAAGCAGCGCACGCAGCAGCCGGACAAGGCCATCGAAGGCAAGCTGGAGACGGCACGGGGCGAGCTGACGCGAATCGAGCAGAGCCCCGAGTTCCAGCGTGCGGAGGCGTTCAACCACCTCCCGAAAGGCGAGGCCCTGGCCAAGCACCCCGAGCTGGATGGGGCCTACGCGCAGCTCCGGGATCTGCGTCAGCAGATGAGCCCGACAGCCAGCCAGGATGAGCGCGAGCGCAGCTACTTCGCGGCAAGGTCCGAGCTTTGTCACCAGCTCGAACGCGGGGAGGTGCCGAAGGGTTCCGTCACCAAGGCGGAATCAGAGAGGGTCATCGACCTGGCGGCAGAGGCTCGGGGAATCAGAAGCGTTCGGGACGCAGGCGAACTGCAACGGGACGTGAAGGGCGAAGTCGTGGCGGCATCGTCACAGCACGCGCTCGTCAAGCTGTCGGACGACGTGGCCGTGCGCTTCGAGAAGGGAAATCTGGACCGGGAGGTTAAGGCCGGCGAAAAGGTGGCCATCCAGTACGGCGCCGAGAAGAGCCAGGTCTACGAACAAGGCAAGGAGCCGGCCAAGGACCAGGCGCGCGATACCGCCAGGGACTTCGCTCGGTAAGACGAAATGCTGGGTGACATCCTCGCCTCCATGGGCTTCGGGGCGAAGTGGCTGGCTGGGACGGGTTTCGCGCGCGAAACCCAAACCGTGCCGCCCTCCCCTTCCCGGTCCGACAAGCAACCCAACGGGCACTTGTCTCGGACGCCGGCCAGGCGCGTGCTGATGCTGGACATCGACGGCGTGTTGCACCCGGCGCAATCGGGCTCGCCGATCTACCTGCCGCTGCTGGAGGCTTGGCTACGCGAGCACAGGTGCGTGGATGTCGTTGTTTCCTCGAACTGGAAGAACACACACACGGTGGAGCAGCTTCGCCAGTTCTTCTCGGTGGATCTTCGGGACCGCGTGCTGGGCACGACGCCGGACTGTCGCGGGGTTCGTGAGGACCAGATCCTTGAGCTGGTGGAGCGGCACGACATCGAGCTGTGGGGGGCCGTGGACAACCGCGAAGACGGTTTCCCAACGACAGCAGCCATGCACCTGGCCAAGACCGAGTATTTCGACGGGCTTGTGCCCGCAACCTTCACGCGGCTTGCGTGGATTCTTCAACTGTGACCAGAAGGGACCAACATGAACCGACAAGAACTCATCGACGCCATCGCGGAGGACACCGAGGCATCCAAAGCCTCGGTGGCGCGCTTCCTAGACAGCTTCATTGGCCAAGTGCAGAACACGGTGGCTGGTGGTGGTGAAGTGAAGCTGACGGGCTTCGGTAAGTTCGAGCGCGCGAAGGTGGCTGCGCGGCCGGGGCGGAACCCCCTGACCGGCGAAAAGCTGGTGATCCCCGAGGGCGTGCGGCCGCGCTTCACGCCTGGCGCCGGCTTCAAGGAAGTCGTCAAGGGCTAAAGGACCGGAATGAAAACACTCGCCCCAACGGCGGCAGACTCGGCCGCCATCATCAAGGCCCTCGATGGCGGCGCCGTCATCGGGGTGAGAGCGCTGATCCGGCAGGCAGCGCCTGGATCGGCCGAGAACATCGACGAGCTGACCCGCCTCACGGTGGCGGTTAAGCGGCACATCGAGCACGGGACGGTGCAGCTCAAGCCGCGAGGGCAGTCGGTGCAGATCGCACTCACGCGCAAGGGCAAGCGCCGAGCCAAGCTGATGCGTCCGGCAAGACAAGGGGTGCCATATGAGGGCCTTGCCATGTATGGAGCGCTCGCAGCAGCCGCAGTGGCCGTGGCCGGCTGTTCGACGCCGGTGCCGGAGCGGCCACGCGCGCAATTGATGGGCTTTCCTACGCCTGTGGGCGTGCAGCAGGTGCGTGGGGCAGACGGGCAAGGCTACTTCGAGCCGTGCAACCCATGCGCAGCCCCAACGGCAAAGACTCCGGTGCTTGGTGGCTATCGAACGATGGACGTTGAAGAGCCGGCGAGAACTGAGCCGGAGAGGACTCTGGTTGTTGGTGCACTTCAGGCTCCAACACCGAAGCGCCTCGTGGCGCAGGCCTCGCAGCCAGCCGCGCAACCCCTGCCGGCCGCAGCGGCGCCGGCACCGCTGCCGGCGAAGGCTGCTGACAAGCCGGCCCCGGCCGCGGCCGACGTGCGCAAGGCAACAGTGTTCTTCGCGTATGCGCAATCGAAGCTCACGGACGACGGCCGCAAAGCGGTTGCCGAGTTCGCAGCGCGCGCCAAGGGTGCGGAGGTGATCTACGTGCGGGGATCGACCGATTCGCAAGGCGATGCGACCGCGAACGAGATCCT
>NZ_BADL01000567.1 GCF_000333615.1 Ideonella sp. B508-1
ATGGCGATAAACAGCCGAGCCTATGGAAAGCGTGTGGCCATGAAGGTGGATCTCCGGGATGACGCCTTCTGCGAAGCATTGATCGAGAGATACATCGCCCTGGTCAGCGGCGGCGCGACACCCCGTAAGAGCCGGGGCGCGAAGTGCAGAACCTGCGGCCACGGGGCGCGTTGCCAAACCTGAACCATCCCCACGAGGACAACACCATGAAACACACAGATCGCCCCTTCCGTCTTCTCGGCGCGTTCGCCGCGCTGCTGGAAGACCACCGCAAGGACTTTGACGGGTTCGTGCGCGACGTGGAGAACGTGCGCTTCGGCCGCACGGCACTCGACGGCCAGCAGAAGAACCGGCTGCGCTACGCCTTGAACAACATGGGCTTGCTGCTGATCGACATCCAAGACTGCATCAAGAGCGGCATGTACGAGGGTGACGAGCTGGACGTGCTGGTGCAGACGAAGAACGACTGGCTGGACATGAAGCGCCGGGTGGACGACTACATGGCATCCATCAACCAGATCGAGGAATTGACCGAGCGTGTGTTGCAGCCGCTGCGCGTGAGCTGAAGGGCAGGAATGAGGAACAAGCGCCCTTCCCTGCCTGGCCTCGCGCTGATCGCAGCCATCGCTTTCGCGGGCGAAAGTTCGGCCGCTGGCCACGGCGACGGCCCGACGATCCCGATGCCGGGGCAGATCGAGGGCAAGGTCATCCACGTGGACGACGGGGACACCTTGATTGTTCTGGATGCAGACGGGTTCAAGCGAGTGATCCGGTTGACCGACATCGACGCGCCGGAGACGGGTCATGGTCAGCGGCGGCCGGGACAGCCCTACTCGGCCAAGGCCACGCAGCAGATGAAGTCGATGACGCTGGGCAAGCCGGCTCGGGCAGATTGCTACGACATCGACGCGCGGACGCGCGATGACGGCTCGGTGCGCGAGCGCTACGTGTGCCGGGTGTTCGTGGACGGCATCGACGTGAACATGGCGATGATCGACGCGGGCCTGGCGATGGCGTACCGCCAGAACAAGCGTTATGTGCGAAACGCAGAGACGTACAGCCACGAAGACGCCGCGCGCCAAGCCGGCCGTGGTCTGTGGGCTCAGCAGCAGCCGGTGCCGCCGTGGGAGTGGCGCCGAGCATGCTGGGAGAGACAGCAATGCCCAGGCGCGGGAGACTGACGCCACCCGTTTACGGGTATTCCCGCCTCCTAATGTGCTGCC
>NZ_BADL01000566.1 GCF_000333615.1 Ideonella sp. B508-1
GGCAGGCGCCCCACCGGCCCGGGCCAGATGGGCCAGGGGCTGCACCAGGCTGTCACCCCCGGACAGGCCGCCGGCCAGCACGGCCACCGCCCACAGGCCCAGCACGGCGGCCACACCACGGGCCAGCCCGGCCCGACCGGCCTCGAAGGCGCCCAGGGCGAACAGCAGCACCAGGGTGCCCGCGCCGGCCAGCAGCATGTCATGTGGGTCTGAACCACGCTGGTGCCGTCAAAGCCTGGACCTGCGCCAGAGCCACCGGAGATGGTCTCGATAGTACTGGTGCTCGTCGTTGCCAAAGGTGAAGTTGTTCATCGTGCACGGCCCGGCCGCCATCACGCCCAGCGCGCCGTAGAGCGCATTGGTCACGCACTGCGAGGTCTCGACATTGCCAGCCACCACCGCCGCCGGAAAGCGCGGGTTCAGCAGGCTGCCCTCGGGCACGATGACCTCGATGGGTTTCAGGCAGCCGGCATTCAGCGGGATCGCGTCGTCCACCAGCGTGCGGAAGACGTACAGCACAGCGGCCATGGTGATGGACTTGGGCGCGTTGAATTTGTTGCGCTGCTGGGTGCTGGTGCCGGTGAAGTCCACCCGG
>NZ_BADL01000565.1 GCF_000333615.1 Ideonella sp. B508-1
GGCCACCCTGGTGCTGCTGTTTGCCTTTCAGGGCCGGGCCATCCTGCAGCAGCCGCTGGTCATCGCCATGCTGGCGGTGCCCATCCTGATCCAGGTGTTTTTCAACTCGGCCCTGGCCTACTGGCTCAACCGCCGTGTGGGCGAGGCCCACAACGTGGCCTGCCCCTCGGCCCTGATCGGCGCCAGCAACTTCTTCGAGCTGGCGGTGGCCGCGGCCATCAGCCTGTTCGGCTTTGAATCCGGCGCGGCCCTGGCGACCGTGGTGGGTGTGCTGATCGAGGTGCCGGTGATGCTGCTGGTGGTGCGGGTGGTGAACCAGAGCAAGGGCTGGTACGAGCAAGGCGCGCGCTGCGCATGAGCGTGGCCGAAGCCCGCCCCTGCCTGATGCAGGCCTGGCACGCCCACGAGCGTGAACTGCAGGCCTGGCTGGCCAGCCGGCTGGACGACCCGGCGCTGGCGCGCGACCTGCTGCAGGAGATCTTCATCAAGGCCCTGCGCATGGGCAGCCGCTTTTGCGACGTGGCCAATGCCAGGGCCTGGCTGTTCGAGGTGAGCCGCAACGCCCTGACCGACCACTGGCGCCGCCAGCGCCCCACCGTGGCGCTGGACGACAGCCTGCCCGAGGCCGAGCCGGACGCCGCCCCGGCCGTGGACAGCCTGGCCACCTGCCTGCCGCGGGTGCTGAACGAGCTCAGCGCCACCGACCGCGACGCCATCACCCAGTGCGACCTGCGGGGCCTGAGCCAGGAGGCCTATGCCCGGCAACTGGGCATCAGCCTGGCAGGGGCCAAGTCGCGCGTGCAGCGGGCCCGGCGCCGGCTGCGCGCGCAGCTGGTCGCCTCCTGCCAGGTGGTGCTGGATCCGCAAGGCGGCGTCTGCTGCTTCACGCCCCGCGAGCCCTGAGCCCGCCCGCGTCGGCGCCCCTGCATCTTTTGGGGCGGTCCTGCGTCTTCAGATAAGGACGACACAGGACGCACACGATGACGCCCCTGAAACGCTGGTGGATTGGCTTGGCCGTGCTGCTGCCGGCCTGGTGGTGGGCTTACACCCACCTCACCGCCTTCGCCGACACCCTGCTGGCCTGGACGGGCCTGAGCCGCCAGACGGCGCTGGGTGAAGCGCTGCACTTCTTCCTCTTCGACACGCCCAAGGTGCTGCTGCTGCTCGTCGGCGTGGTGTTCGTCATGGGGGTGGTGCAGACCTGGTTCGCCCCCGAGCGCACCCGTGCCCTGCTGGCCGGGCACCGTGCCGGCATCGGCAATGTGCTGGCTGCCCTGCTGGGCATCGTCACGCCCTTCTGCTCCTGCTCGGCCGTGCCGCTGTTCATCGGCATCCTTTCGGCCGGCGTGCCGCTGGGGGTGACCTTCTCCTTCCTGATCTCCGCGCCCATGGTCAACGAGGTGGCGCTGGTGATGCTGCTGGGCCTGTTCGGCTGGAAGGTGGCGGCGCTCTACCTCGGGCTGGGCCTGAGCGTGGCCATCGTGGCCGGCTGGGTCATCGGCCGGCTGGGCATGGAACGCCACCTGGAGGACTGGGTGCAGGCCGTGGCCAGCGGCCAGGGCGGGGCCACGGTGGCGGGCGAGCTGCAGAGCATGCTGCAGCGCCTGCAGGCCGGCGCCAGCCACGTGCGGGAGATCGTCGGCAAGGTCTGGCCCTTCGTGGTGGCCGGCATCGCCCTGGGCGCGGGCATCCACGGCTATGTGCCGCAGGACTTCATGGCCGCCATCATGGGACGGGAGGCCTGGTGGAGCGTGCCGGCGGCGGTGCTGCTGGGCGTGCCCATGTACACCAATGCGGCCGGCATCATCCCCATCGTGCAGGCCCTGCTGGGCAAGGGCGCGGCGCTGGGCACCGTGCTGGCTTTCATGATGAGCGTCATTGCCCTCTCGGCCCCGGAGATGATCATCCTGCGCAAGGCGCTCAAGCCGCGCCTGATCGCCACCTTCGCCGGCGTGGTGGCCGGCGGCATCCTGCTGGTGGGCTACGTCTTCAACGCGGTGCTGTGACGGCACCGCCCCCGTTCTTCAACCAGGAGTGAACATGAAAGACATCAAGGTTCTCGGCTCGGGCTGCGCCAACTGCCGCAACACCATCGCCCTGATCGAGCAGGTGGCGCGGGACAAGGGCGTGCCGGTGACGATCGAAAAGGTGCAGGACATGCAGGCCATCATCGGCTACGGCGTCATGGCCACCCCGGGGGTGGTGCTGGACGGCCAGGTGGTGCATGCCGGCGGCCTGCCCAGCCGTGACAAGATCGAAGCCTGGCTGAGCTGACACCGACATGAACCTCGTCCCCCACCCCACCCGCTACCTGTTCTTCACCGGCAAGGGGGGTGTGGGCAAGACATCCCTGTCCACCGCCACCGCCATCCAGCTGGCCGACCAGGGCCAGCGGGTGCTGCTGGTCAGCACCGACGCGGCGTCCAACCTGGACGAGATGCTGGGCGTGCCGCTGCGCAACGCGCCGGTGGCCGTGCCCGCGGTGCCGGGCCTGTCGGTGCTGAACATCGACCCGCAGGTGGCGGCCGACCAGTACCGCCAGCGCGTGCTGGCCCAGATGGCGCAGGCCTCGACCGAGGAACGCGACACGGTGCGCGAGCAGCTCTCCGGCGCCTGCACGACAGAGATCGCGTCCTTCGACGAGTTCTCCGGCCTGCTGGCCGGTGGCGCGCAGGCCTTCGACCATGTGGTGTTCGACACCGCGCCCACCGGCCACACCCTGCGCCTGCTCAGCCTGCCCCAGGCCTGGAGCGGCTTTCTGCAGGACAACGACCGGGGCGCCTCCTGCCTGGGCCCGCACTCGGGGCTGAAGATGCAGGAATCCCGCTTCAACGCCGCCTTGGCCACGCTGACCGACCCCGCGCTGACCACCGTGGTGCTGGTGGCCCGGGCCGACCGCAGCGCCCTGGCCGAAGCCGGCCGCAGCGCCCAGGAGCTGGCCGCGCTGGGCCTGAACGCGCAGCGCCTGGCCATCAACGGCGTCTTCCCGGCGGCCCAGGCCAGCGATGCCGTGGCCGCCGCCATCGCCCGCCAGGAAGCCGCGGCGCTGGCCGATCTGCCCGCGGCGCTGCAGCCCCTGCCGCAGGTGCAGGTGCCGCTGCGGCCCTTCGACACGGTGGGCGTGGGCGCGCTGCGCCAGCTGCTGAGCGACACGCCCCCCAGCCTGCCGGCCCTGCCCCCGGCGCCGGCCGACGTGCAGGCCGACAGCTTCGGCCATCTGGTGGACCAGCTGGCCCAGGCCGGGCGCGGCCTGATCATGGTGATGGGCAAGGGCGGCGTGGGCAAGACGACCCTGGCCGCCGCCCTGGCCGTGGGCCTGGTGCAGCGCGGCCATGCGGTGCACCTGAGCACCACCGACCCGGCCGACCACCTGGGCGACACCCTGGCCGGCTCGCTGCCCGGCCTGGACGTCAGCCGCATCGACCCCAAGGCCGAGACGTCCCGCTACATCGAGAAGATCATGGCCGCGCGCGCGCCCGGCCTGGACGAGCAGCAACTGGCCCTGCTGCGCGAGGACCTGGCCTCGCCCTGCACCGAGGAGGTGGCCGTCTTCCACGCCTTCTCGCGCACCGTGGCGCAGGCGCGCAGCGCCTTCGTGGTGCTGGACACCGCGCCCACCGGCCACTCGTTGCTGCTGATGGACGCCACCGGCGCCTACCACCGGCAGATGACCCGTGAATTCGAGGGCCAGCCGGCCCTGCACGTGGTCACCCCGCTGATGCGCCTGCAGGACCCGGCCTACACCCGGGTGATCCTGGTCACGCTGCCGGAGACGACGCCCGTGTCCCAGGCCGCGGCCCTGCAGGACGATCTGCGCCGCGCCGGGGTGGAGCCCTGGGCCTGGGTGCTCAACCGCTCGCTGCTGGCCACCGGCACACGCGACCCGCTGCTGCAGGCCCGCCTGGCCGGCGAGCAGCTTCAGGTGCGCCGGGTGGCCTCGGGCCTGGCCCGGCGGCTGCACGCGGTGCCCTGGCAGGCGGAGCCGCCCGTGGGCCTGCCGGCGCTGGAGGCCCTGGCAACGACGCCGGTATCCCGCCCGTCATCTTGATCTGCGATAACGTGCGCTTTGGCAGACTTGAGCAGTACCCCGATGGCTGAGATCAGCGACCTTCCGAACGACAGTGCCGTTTACAAGACCCTGCTGGAATCCACCCGGGCCATTCCCTGGAAGATCGACTGGCCGACGATGAGCTTTGCCTACATCGGCCCGCAGATCGAGCCCCTGCTGGGCTGGCGCCAGGACAGCTGGGTGTCGGCCAACGACTGGGCCAGCCGCATCCACCCCGAGGACCGCGAGCGCGTGGTGAACTTCTGCATCGCCCAGTCCCAGGCTGGGGTGGACCACGAGGCCGACTACCGGGCGCTGACCCAGGACAACGGCTATGTCTGGATCCGCGACGTGGTGCATGTGGTGCGCAACGCCCAGGGCGAGGTGGAATCGCTGGTCGGCTTCATGTTCGACATCAGCGAACGCAAGAAGACCGAAGAGAAGCTGCTGGCCCTGCAGAAGGAGTTGGAGGCCCTGTCCTTCAAGGATGGCCTGACCGGCATTGCCAACCGCCGCCAGTTCAACACCAGCCTGGCCCGCGAGTGGGAAAGTGCCCGCCACAGCCAGCAGCCGCTGTCCTTGCTGCTGATCGACGTGGACCACTTCAAGCAGTACAACGACCTGTACGGCCACCTGCAGGGTGACAGCTGCCTGACCGAGATTGCCCAGACCCTGCGCCTGGCCCTGGTGGGCCCGCGCGATCTGGTGGCCCGCTACGGCGGTGAGGAATTCGTGCTGGTGCTGCCCGAGACCGACGCCGCCGGCGCGCAGCGCGTGGCCGAGCGCTGCCTGCGCCTGATCGACAAGCTGGCCCTGCCCCATGCGCAGAATCCGCATGGGCAGCGGGTCACGGTGAGCATCGGGATGGGCACCTTCACGCCCGGCCCCGGGGCCGAGCCACAGGACGCCCTGCGGGCGGTGGACCAGCAGCTCTACCGGGCCAAGCAAGAGGGCCGCAACCGCATCGCAGCCCTGGTCTGAGGCCCCAAAGAAAACGCCCCGCCCGGGTGGCTGGCACCGCGGGCGGGGCGTGCGTGGACGCCGATCAGCGAATGAACGGGGTCAGCTGGGGAGCCAGCATCAGCAGCGTGCGCTGGCGGTGCTCGATCTCGCAGCGGCGACGCTCGGCGTCGCCCAGATGGGCCGCTTCGGCCAGATAGGCCGCGCGGCTGTCCTCCGGCGAGGACACCGGGGTGTGGAACAAGTCTTTCAGTAAGGTGAGTACGGAGCGCATGGTGTTGTCAGTGTTCTAAGACACTGTATTTATAGGGAAACCCCTAATTCTAAAACCGGGCGCTGTTTCGAGCATGTGACGCAGCGCAGGAAACCCTGCACGGAGCGGGCCCTCCACCGCCCCCCCATCACACCCGCCCCGTCGCCCGCATGCCCTCCAGCCGCAGGGCCAGGGCCTGTTCCAGCTTGCCCAGTTCCCGCTGCAAGCGCCCGCGCGCCTCGTCGGAACAGGCGTCTGCCAGCGCCTGGCGCAGCGCGGCCCGACGGTGGAAGAGCGCGATCTCCGGCGGTGGCACGCCGGCGTTCTTCAGGATCTTGAACGGCAGCCGGAACTCGACCGGGGTCTCGTCCCAGCCCACCATCTCGGCCAGCGGCTTGCCGTAGCTGGGCGCGCCCTGCAGCTCGCCCGAGCGCTGGGCCTGGGCCAGGTGGTCGGCAATGGCCTCGTCCAGCGTGCGCAGGGCCGCATCGCGCTGCTGGCGGGCGTGGGAATCGGTCGGACGGGTCATGGGCTCTCCCGGCAAGCGTGTCCAGCCACCAGCCTACCCCTGCAGACCGCAGGCTTGAAGCGCCGGCGAGAGAATTCCCGCCATGCCATCCACCCCTGACCTGCTGGCCCGCCTGGGCCTGCGCCACCCCATCTTCCAGGCGCCCATGGCGGGCGTCTCCACGCCCCGGTTGACGGCGGCCGTGTCCAACGCGGGCGGCCTGGGGGCCTTGGGCATCGGCGCCAGCACCGCCGCGCAGGCCCGGGCGATGATCGAAGAGACCTTCGCGCTGACCGAGCGGCCCTTCAACGTCAACGTCTTCTGCCACGCGCCAGCACCGGACGACCCGGCCGGCGATGCCGCCTGGCTGGCCCACCTGGCCCCGCACTTCCAGGCCCTGGGCCTGACGCCACCCGCGCAGCTGCGGGAGATTTACCGCAGCTTCGTGGTGTCTGACGACGTGTTCGCGCTGCTGCTGGAACTGCGGCCCGCCGTGGTCAGCTTCCATTTCGGGTTGCCGGATGCGGCGTGGATCACCGCGCTGCGGCAGGCCAGCATCGTCACCCTGGCCACCGCCACCTGCCTGGCGGAGGCCCGGCAGATCGAAGCCGCGGGTGTGGACGCCATCGTGGCCCAGGGCATCGAGGCCGGCGGGCACCGCGGCATGTTCGACCCCTCGGCGCCCGACGAAGGCCTGAGCACCCAGGTGCTGCTGCAGCGCCTGCGGCGCGAGACCGGCCTGCCGCTGATTGCGGCCGGCGGCCTGATGGATGGCGCGGGCATCCGCGCGGCGCTGGCCCTGGGAGCGGTGGCGGCCCAGTTGGGCACCGCCTTCGTGCTGTGCCCGGAATCGGCGGCCGATGCGGCCTACCGCGCCGCGCTGCAGAGCGGGCGGGCCGAGCACACCCGGCTCACCCGCGTGCTGTCCGGGCGCCCGGCCCGCGGGCTGGTGGGCCCCTTCATCGCAGAAGGCGAACAGCTGCCCGCCGGGCTGCAGCCGGCGGCCTACCCACGGGCCTACGACGCCACCAAGCAACTGCATGCTGCCGCCAGCCGCGGGGGCCGCAGCGACGAGGCCTCCCAGTACGCAGCCCATTGGGCCGGCCAGGGCGCGCCGCTGGCCCGCGCCCTGCCGGCGGCGGTACTGGTCGACACCCTGGTTGCGGAGATGGCGCGGCCGACCCGGGCCTGAGAGGCCGTCGCAGGCTCAGCCCTGGGCCTTGGCCACCATGGTGGCCAGCTCGGCCAGCGAGCCGGCCTCCATCTTCAGCATGATGGAGGCGCGGTAGGCCTCCACCGTCTTGACCGACAGCTCCAGCTCGTAGGCGATGACCTTGTTGAGCTTGCCCGCCAGGATGCCGTCCAGCACCTCGCGTTCGCGCCGGCCCAGGCGGGCCAGGCGTTCGCCGACGGAGCGCTGGCGGCTCTGCCGGGCCAGGGCCTCCTGCGACACCCGGATGGCCGCGCCCACCATGTCCAGCAGGTACTGCTCCTTGAAGGGCTTCTCGATGAAGTCGTAGGCCCCGGCCTTGAGCGCCTGCACGGCCATCGGCACGTCGCCGTGGCCGGTGACGATCAGGATGGGCAGCGGGAACTGGCGCTCGGCCAGCAGGCGCTGCAGCTCCAGCCCGCTCATGCCGGGCATGCGCACGTCCAGCACCAGGGCACCGGGGCGCAGTTGCTCGGGCGGCGGCAGCGCGGCCAGGAAGCTGGCGGCATCCGCATAGGTCTGGC
>NZ_BADL01000564.1 GCF_000333615.1 Ideonella sp. B508-1
ATTTCGACCAAACCATGGGCGTGGCCTACGTCCGCTACATGGTGCCCTGAGTGGCCGGTTTCCCCGCCAGGGGAGCCCGCACCACGCCTCATCCCCACAGGACCTTCACAGGAGTGCATTCATGCCCCGCGCGTCCACATTTGCCTTTCCCGGTCTCCTGATCGCCGCGCTGTCGGCCGCCATGTTGTCGGCCTGCGGCGGCGGCACCGGCAGCTCGGTTTCCGCCCTGACGCAGACTGTGACGATCAGTGCCCCCACCGGCGGCACGGCCGGCGCCAGCGCCAGCCTGTCGGCCTCGGCCTCGTCCGGTCTGACGAGCTTCAGCTATGCCTCGTCGACCCCGGCCGTGTGCACGGTTTCGGGCAGCACCGTCACCTACGTGAGCGCCGGCAGCTGCAGCGTCACGGCCTATCAGGCCGGCAATGCGGCCTACGCCCCGGCCACCAGCAATGCAGCCCAGATCACCGTGGCCGCCGCACCCGTGGTGGCGCCGACGCTGGTGTTCTCTTCGGGCTTCAACAGCGGCAACCTGACGGTGGAGGGTGGTGCCTACGGCGCTTATGGCGGCAGCAACCTGGACGGCTACGCCTGCAGCTGGGATCCGGCTTGGTGCGGTGCCGGTGGCAGCAGCGCCAGCAGCGTCGGCGCGGACGCCAGCAGCTACTACTTCTACTACCAGACCCCTTCCCCGGCCACCGGCCAGTACGCCGGCATCTACATCCAGGCCCCCGGGCTGACCACGGGGCTGTCGACCACCGGTGACACCAGCGGCGTGCAGCTCAGCGGCCAGACGAAGATCAGCTTCAACCTGGGGCAAAACCCGGAATGGTTCTCCAGCGGCACAAACAACTTCGGCGTGTTGCTGACGCTGGGCAAGCTCTACACGGTCAACGGCGGGGCTTGCAACCTGAAGCTGGTGGCCATCGTCACCCCGACGGCGGCAGCCAACACCCAGTACACCCTGCCGCTGTCGTCCTTCGTGGTGACGCAGGACTGCGGCACGGGCATCAACACGGCCGCGGCAGCCCTGGCGGTGGCGCCGGTGTCGCAGGTGGACTTCCAGGGTGACGGCGGTGCCGCCGCCCTGACCGCCGGCGGCGCCAGCACCGGGGCCAACTCGACCGTGGCGGTGAACGGCGTCTACCCGACGACCATCGCCCTGCAGGGCGGCATCCGCTTCCTGCCCTGAGCCCATGGGCGGCGGGGCGGCCCTGCCTCCTCGGCGATACTGGGATGCTTTGGGATGCACGGGACCGTCTCTGACGGTCCCGGCGCCACCCGGCAGGCCGTCGGACACCTCTCCGGACCACCATGAGCCCTTCCCCCTCCCGCCGCAAACGCCACGCGCAGGCCGCTTCTTCTGCGGGCGTCATCACGCTGAAGCAGGTGGCCCAGGAGGCCGGTGTCTCGCCGAGCACCGTGTCCCGCATCCTCAACGGCACGGCCACCGTCAGCGTGGACAAGAAGGCTGCCATCGACGCGGCCATCGCCAAGCTGGGCTTCCAGCCCAACCCGGTGGCGCGCGGCCTCGCAGGCGGGCGCACCCTGAGCATCGGGGTGGTGACACAGACCATCTCCAGCCCGTTCTATGGAGAGGCCCTGCGCGGCATCGAAGACCAGTTGGAGCCCGCTGGCTACATCCCCATCTTCGTGAGCGGACACTGGCGCGAGGCCGAGGAGCGCAAGGCCATCAGCGCCCTGCTCTCGCGCCGCGTCGATGCGCTGCTGGTGCTGGCAGGCCGGCTGCCCGACGAGGAACTGCAGGCCCTGTCCCTGCGGGTACCCCTGGTCGTGGTGGGTCGCAAGCTGCAGGGGCCGCAGCTCTTCAGCCTGGAGTTCGACAACCTGACCGGCGCGCGGTTGGCCGCCCGCCACCTGCTGGACCTGGGCCACCGCCGCATCGCGTTCATCGCGGGCGACCCCGCGCACAACGATGCCTTGGACCGACTGGCCGGCTATCGGCAGGCACTGGAGGAGGCCGGCGAGCCGGTGGACCCCACCCTGATCCTGCCAGGCGACTTCACCGAAACCGGGGGGCTGCTGGCCGCCACCCGCTTGCTGGAATCGCGCCAGCCCTTCACGGCCATCTTCGCGGCCAACGACCAGACCGCCATCGGCGCCGCGCTCGGCCTGCACCGGCGCAACATCCGCATCCCCGACGATGTCTCTGTGGTGGGCTTCGACGACCTGGCCCCCGCCCGCTTTGCCACGCCGCCCCTGACCACGGTGCGTCAGTCGGTCTACGAGATGGGCGCGCAGGCGGCCGGAGCGGTCCTGAGCCTGCTGCGCGGAGAGGCTCCGCAGGTCGTCCTGCCGGTACCCGAGCTGGTGCCGCGCGAATCCACTCGCCGCCTGCTGCGCTGAGCGCGGCGCCACACCTCGGCGCGCCAGAGCGCCTAGGGTAAGCACGGAATCTCTGTGGAAGGCGCTTGCAGAACAATCATGAAAGCGCTTTCATGGCACTCCCTCCACGCCGAGTTCATCCCGCCCTGTCGCACATGTCCATGTCCGAGGTTTCTCCCCTGACCCGACGCCGCCACCTGCTGGCCAGTGCGGCAGGCTGGGCGCTGGGCGCGCCATGGGGTCGGTCGGCAACCGCGGTGACGGCATCGCCCCTGCAACTGGAGGTGGCGGCCTTCCCGGCAGTGGACGAAGTCATCCGGGCCGCGATTCCGGCCTTCGAGGCGGCATACCCTGGCGTGAAGGTGCGGCTGATCAGCCGCCAGTACGCCGATCACCACACGGCCATGACCACCGCCCTGTCCACCTCGGTCAAGGTGCCCGACGTGATGGCCCTCGAAGCCAGCTATGTGGGACGGTTTTCCCAGGGGGGCGGACTGATGGATCTGCGCCCGTCGCCATTCGATGTGCAGGCACTGCAGCCGAGGTTCGTTCCCTACGCCTACGACACGGCCGTCAGCCGCAATGGCGCGGTGGTGGCGGTGCCCACCGACATCGGTCCTGGCACGCTGATGTACCGGGCCGACCTGACCGAACGCGCCGGGGTGACGCTGACCGACCTGACCCGGAGCTGGGACAGTTGGGTGGAGGCGGGCATCCGCATCAAGGCTCGCACCGGCGCCTACCTGATCGGCGCTGCGCAGAGCGTCAAGGACATCCTGTGCCGGATCGGGCGCGGCCCGGGCGAAGGCATCTATTTCGACACCGCCTCGCGAGTGCTGGTGGAATCCGCACGCTTCCGTCGCGCCTTCGCGCTGGCCCGCAGGGTGCGCCGCGAAGGGCTGGATGCGCAGGTGGCCACCTGGACCAACGACTGGGCCGAAGGATTCAAGCGCGGCTTGCAGGCCACCGAGCTCAATGGTGCGTGGATGGTCGGACAGATGGCGCACTGGATCGCACCTGCCACCGCCGGACTCTGGCGTGTGGCGCAACTGCCCGAAGACAGCTACGTGTCGTATGGCGGGACCTTCTACGCCTTGCCGCGCCAGTGCCCCGAGGCCCACCGCTCAGCCGCCTGGGCGCTGGTGGAGATGCTGACCCTGGACCGGGATCGGCAACTGGCGGCGCTGAAGAACGAGGACGCCTTTCCGGCCTTGCTGGAAGCCCAGGACGCCCCCTTCTTTGACGAGCCCATGCCCTTTCTGGGGGGGCAGCGCGCACGGCGGCTGTGGCGAGATGCCGCCCGCCGCATCCAGGCAACGCCGGTGCACAAACAGGACCGCTTCGCGGACGAGGTGATCAACACCGAGCTGTCCCTGGTGCTGGACCAGAACAAGGACATCGACCAGGCCTTGGCCGACGCCCGCAGACTGTTGGAACGCCGTGCATTCCGCTGACCGGTCCCCCGCCCTCCAGGCGTCCACTGTGCCGACGGCACACGGCTGGCGCGTGCTGCGCCTGCCGCCGTCCTGGGCACCTTACGTCTTCATCAGCCCCTTCCTGATCCTGTTTCTGGTCTTCGGCCTGTTCCCGCTGGGCTTCTCGTTCTGGCTGGCCTTCCAGTCGTGGGAACCCACCGGCGGCCTGCGCGCGATGCAGTTTGTCGGGCTGGACAACTTCCGCTTCGCCATCGGCGACGAGTGGTTCTGGAAGTCCCTGCGCAACACCTTGTGGCTGGCCGTGGCCACCGGCGTGCCGCAGCACCTGGTGGCCATTCCGCTGGCGGTGTGGATCCACGGCGCCGTGCGCCGGGGTCGTGACCTGCTGACCGCCGCGTACTTCGTCCCCTACATCACCTCCACGGTGGCCATTGCCATCCTGTTCAGCGCGATGTTCTCCAAGGACTACGGACTGGTGAACGCCGTGCTGCACAGCGTGCTGGGCATGGAGCGCATCAACTGGCTCAACGACGCGGCGCACCTGAAGCCCGCCATTGCACTGATCGTCTTCTGGCGCTATCTGGGCTTCAACCTGGTGCTCTACCTGGCGGCCCTGCAGACGATCCCGCGCGACCTCTACGAGGCCGCGACCCTGGACGGCGCCAACGCCTGGCAGCAGTTCCGCTTCATCACCTTGCCGGGGCTGCGCCCGATGATCTTCTTCGGCGTGACGCTCAGTGTCATCGGCGGCCTGCAACTGTTCGAGGAGCCGTTCATCCTGACCGGTGGCACCGGTGGTGTCGACCAGTCGGCGATGACCTCGGCGATCTACCTCTACCGCATGGCCTTCGACTTCAACGACTTCGGAGGAGCCAGTGCCATGTCCTGGCTGCTGTGCATCGTGATCGTACTGCTGACCTGGCTCACCCATTGGGCCTTCGGCCCGCGCAAGGGGGAACGCGCATGAGTCGCCTGGGCGCCTGGATGCTGGTGCTGGTCGGCGCGGCGCTGATGCTCGCGCCCTTCTGGTTCATGTTCGTGTTCGCCACCCACACGCGCAGCGAGATCTTCAACCTGCCGCCCCCGCTGTGGTTCGGACATGGGCTGCGCGAGAACCTCGCCATCCTGACCAGCCACCTGCCCTTTTGGGAGAACCTGGGCTGGAGCCTGTACGTGGCGCTCGCGTCCACCGCGCTGACGCTGCTGTTCTGCTCCATGGGCGGCTATGCCTTCGCGCTGATGGAATTCCGCTTGCGCAAGCCGCTGTTCACACTGGTGATGGCCACCATGCTGCTGCCCTCGTTCATGAACATGATCCCGACCTTCATGGTGATGGACGCCCTGGGCTGGATCGACCAGCACCGCGCGCTGTACATCCCGGGCGCAGCGAGCGCCTTCGGCATCTTCCTGATGCGGCAGTTCGCTGCCAGCGCCGTGCCCAAGGAACTGATCGAGGCTGCACGCATGGATGGCTGCGGCGAGTTCGGCATCTATTGGCGCATCGTGCTGCCCCTGCTCAAACCCGCCCTTGGCACGCTGGGGCTGATCGCCTTCATCGCTTCGTGGAACAACTTCATCGGCCCCCTGGTGGTGATGCGCTCGCTGGATGCCTACACGCTGCCGCTGGCTCTGCGCACGCTGCAGAGTCCCTTCAACACCGAGTGGGGCGCGCTGATGGCGGGCGCCGCCATCGCCACCATCCCCCTGTTGCTGCTGTACGCAATGTCCGCGCGGCAGCTGATCTCCGGGCTCACAGCGGGCGCAGTGAAGTAGCCCCCAAGCCACGACGGCCCTAGCCTTTTCAGACATGACCTCAGACCAAGACCTCCACCTGCAGTTTCCGCCCGCCTTCGAGTGGGGGGTGGCCACGAGCGCCTTCCAGATCGAGGGTGCCTCGACCGAGGACGGCAAGGGCGAATCCATCTGGGACCGCTTCTGTCGCCAACCGGGGGTGATCGCCGATGCCAGCAACGGCGATGTGGCCTGTGACCATTACCACCGGCTGGACAGCGACCTGGACCTGATCCAGGCGCTGGGTGTGGATCTCTACCGCTTCTCCGTCTCCTGGCCCCGGGTGCAACCGCTGGGCAGCGGTGCCTGGAACGAGGTCGGCCTGGGCTTCTACGAGCGCCTGGTGGACGGGCTGCTGGCGCGCGGTCTGAGGCCGCACCTGACGCTCAACCACTGGGACCTGCCGCAGGCCTTGCAGGAACGCGGTGGCTGGGCCACCCGCGAGGTGGTCGACCGCTTCACCGACTACGCACTGGGGATCCAGCAGCGCCTGGGCGACCGGCTGGCGGCCATCACCACCCACAACGAGCCCTGGGTGGTGGCGATGCTCGGCCATGAGCAGGGCATCTTCGCGCCGGGCCTGCGGGACCGGAAGGTGGCGCTGCAGGTGGCCCACCACCTGCTGGTCAGCCACGGCATGGCACTCAAGGCGCTGCGCGGGGCGGGCGCAAGCGCCCGCCTGGGCATCGTGCTGAACCTGGCGCCGGCCTATCCGGCCACGGACAGCGAGGCCGACCGTGCACGTGCACGGCTGGACGATGCCAAGGGGCGCCGCTGGTACACCGACCCCCTGTTCCTCGGGCGCTATCCACAGGAGGCATGGAATGACTTCGGTGGCGATGTCCCGCAGATGCGCGAGGGCGACATGGATCTCATCCGCCAGCCCCTGGACTACCTGGGCGTCAACTACTACACCCGTCACATGGCCAGCGCCCAAGGTCCCTGGGACACCCGGCGCAGCGGCCTTCCCCTGACCGAAATGGGCTGGGAGATCTACGCGCGCGGCCTCACCGACCTGCTGCTGACGCTGCACCACGATTACACCCTGCCTGATGTCTACATCACCGAGAACGGCGGCGCGTTCCCGGATGCACTGGGCCCGGACGGCGCCATCCACGATGCCGACCGCACCGACTACCTGCGCACGCACATTGCCGCCGTGGCGGACGCCATGCGGGCGGGTGTGCCGATGGCCGGCTACATGGTCTGGAGCCTGATGGACAACTTCGAATGGGCCAGCGGCTATGCCAAGCGCTTCGGCATCGTGCATGTGGACTACGAGACCCAGCAGCGTCGGCTCAAGGACAGTGCACGCTGGTACCGCAGTCTGCTGGAGCAGGTGCGCGGCCGGCGCGCCCGGGCGGTCGGGGAGCGCTGAGATGAGTGGCGTCAGCCTGCGTGGCATCCAGAAGCGCTACGGCCAGACGGAAATCATCCGGGGCATCGATCTGGAGATCGCCGACGGGGAATTCATGGTCTTCGTGGGTCCGTCGGGTTGCGGCAAATCCACGCTGCTGCGCATGATCGCGGGGCTGGAAGACATCACGGCGGGCGAGTTGCTCATCGGGGGGCGGCGCGCCAACGACATCCGCCCCGCGGACCGGGGGGTGGCGATGGTGTTCCAAAGCTACGCCCTGTATCCCCACATGACGGTGGCCGAGAACATGGGCTTTGCGCTGCGCATGGCCGGGGTGGGCAAGGCCGAGCGAGAAACCCAGGTGGGGCGCGCGGCCGAGGTGCTGCGACTGTCCCATCTGCTGCCCCGTTACCCCAAGGAGCTGTCGGGCGGCCAGCGGCAGCGAGTGGCCATCGGGCGAGCCATCGTCCGCAAGCCACAGGTCTTCCTGTTCGACGAGCCGCTGTCCAATCTGGACGCCTCGCTGCGTGTGGACATGCGGATCGAACTGTCCCGGCTGCATGCCGAACTGGGCACCACCATGATCTACGTGACCCACGATCAGGTGGAGGCCATGACCCTGGGACATCGCATCGCCCTGTTCAACCAAGGGCTCATCGAGCAATGCGGTGCCCCCTTGGAGCTGTACCAGCGCCCGTCGGGGGCTTTCACCGCAGGTTTTCTCGGCACGCCGCGCATCAACCTGATCAGCCGCCCCCAGGACGACGCTTCGACCGCGCTGAAGGCGCTCTGGGCCGCCTGCGTGCCGCAAGAACAGCGGCTGGTCTGCCAAATCGGCCTTCGCCCGGAACACATCGGCGTGTGTGCGCACCGGAGCGATGCCGCCCAGGCCGCCATTGAGTTGGTGGAGCAACTGGGAGACTGCGCCATCCTGCATCTGCGGGTGGCGGGCCTGGACGACCTGCTGCGCGCCCGCCTGGACACGCGCGACGCCCAGGCACTGGGAGATCTGAGCCCAGGACGGGCACTCTCCCTCGAGCCGGATGCCGCCAAGACACTGCGGTTCGGAGAACAAGGGCGGCTTCTGCCGGACGCCTGACCTGACGGGGATCTGGCCGGGCGCAGGCCTGACCAGGGGCCCCAGCGCCAACGGCGCAACACCCTGTACGGACTTGACCCGGACCATTATTTCCATGATAATGGAATGATGGAAGAGAAAACCGCTGTCGCCTCGCTGGCCGCCCTGGCCCAGGAAGCCCGCCTGCGGGTGTTCCGCGCCCTGGTGGGCGCCGGCCCCGCCGGCATGACGCCGGGCGCCCTGTCCGCCCTGCTGGATCTGCCCGCCTCCACCCTGTCGTTCCACCTCAAGGGCCTGGTGCATGCCGGCCTGGTGAACGTGGACCGCGAGGGCCGCAACCTCTTCTACAAGCCCCACCTGGCGCAGATGAACGATCTGCTGGCCTACCTCACCGCACATTGCTGCCAGGGGCAGCCTTGCGATGTGCCCGCCACGGCCGCGTCGAGTTGCGGCCCCGCGTGTTGCTGAACCCTCCTCTTGCTGAAGGAACGACCATGAAGCGCTTTCACGTCCACCTGCACGTCGATGACCTGGGCCAGAGCATCGGCTTCTATTCCAAGCTCTTCGCCGCCGAGCCCGCCCGTGTCGAGGCCGACTACGCCAAGTGGATGCTGCAGGACCCGCCGGTGAACTTCGCCATCTCCACCCGCGGCAGCCAGCCCGGCATCGACCACCTGGGCATCCAGACGGACGACCCGGCCGAGCTGGCCGAGATGAAGGCCCGCGCCGAGGCCGCCGACATGGCGCTGCTGGACGAGGGTGAAACCACCTGCTGCTACGCCCGCAGCGAGAAGCACTGGGTCACCGACCCGCAGGGCATCGCCTGGGAGCACTTCCACACCCTGGGCAACATCCCGGTGTTCAAGGAAGCCGGCCAGGCCGAGACTTCGCCGTCGGCCTGCTGCGCGCCGTCCGCGGCCCCCCAAGCTGCCGCCCAGACGGAGGCGACCGCCTGCTGCACGCCCAGTCGCGGCAAGCCCATCGGCATCCCGGTCAAGTCCGGCTCGGGCTGCTGCTGAGGGACGGCCATGAGCGACAAGGTCTACAACGTCCTGTTCGTCTGCACCGGCAACTCGGCACGCTCGATCATTGCCGAGGGGCTGCTCAACGAGATGGGAGGTGGCCGCTTCCGTGCCTGGTCGGCAGGCAGCCACCCCAAGGGCGCGGTCCACCCGCTGGCCCTGGCCGTGCTGGCCGAACACCGCATCCCCACGGATGGCTTTCGGAGCAAGCGCTGGGAGGAGTTCGCCCAGCCCGACGCGCCGCAGATGGACTTCGTGTTCACAGTCTGCGACCAGGCGGCCGGCGAGGTCTGCCCCGTCTGGCCCGGCCAGCCGATGACCGCCCACTGGGGCATGCCCGACCCGGCCGCCGTCCAAGGCGATACCGACGCCCAGCGCCGGGCCTTTCTGGACACCTTCGTGACGATGCAGCGCCGGCTGCGCCTGATGCTGTCCCTGCCGCTGGCCAGCCTGGACGCCCTGGCCATCAAGAGAGAAATCAAGGACATCGGCACCCGCTGAGATCCTCCCCACCATGACCACCCACGTCCTGATCCTCTGCACCCACAACTCGGCCCGCAGCGTGCTGGCCGAAGGCATGCTCAACCACCTGGCCGCCCGCCTGGGCAAAGATGTCCAGGCGCACAGCGCGGGCTCCGCGCCCAGCGGCCGCATCAACCCCTTCGCGCTGGAGGCGCTGGCCAATGCCGGCATCGCCACCGAAGGTTTCCACAGCAAGAGCTGGGATGCCTTCACCGGCCCGGACGCACCGCCGCTGTCCATCGTCATCACCGTGTGCGACAGTGCCGCGGCCGAGACCTGCCCGATCTTCTTCGGCGGCAACGGCCAGCCGGTGAAGGTGCACTGGGGCTACCCGGATCCGTCCAACGAAGATGGCGTGAGCGACAAGCGCCGCGCCTTCGAGCTGACCCGCCAGGCCATCGGCTACCGCATGCTGCAGTTGCTGGCCTTGCCGCTGGAGACGATGGACCGCCCCGCGCTGCAGGCTGCCCTGCAGGACATTGCCCGCAGTTGAGCAGGACACCGAGATGAACACCGCCACCACGCTGCCCACCCCGGCGGCGCCCGCCCCCATGAGCGTCTTTGAGCGCTACCTCAGCGTCTGGGTCGCGCTGTGCATCGTGGCCGGCATCGCGCTGGGCCAGTGGCTGCCCGGCCCGGTGCAGGCCATCGGCCGCATGGAAGTCGCCCAGGTCAACCTGCCGGTGGGCCTGCTGATCTGGGTGATGATCATCCCGATGCTGCTGAAGGTGGACTTCGGCGCGCTGCACCAGGTCAAGGCCCATTGGCGCGGCATCGGCGTCACGCTGTTCGTGAACTGGGCCGTCAAGCCCTTCTCGATGGCGCTGCTGGGCTGGCTGTTCGTGCGCCAGCTCTTCGCCCCCTGGCTGCCGGCCGACCAGCTGGACAGCTACATCGCCGGCCTGATCCTGCTGGCCGCGGCGCCCTGCACGGCCATGGTCTTCGTCTGGAGCCGGCTGACCCACGGCCACCCGCTGTTCACGCTCAGCCAGGTGGCGCTCAACGACACCATCATGGTGTTCGCCTTCGCGCCCATCGTGGCGCTGCTGCTGGGCCTGTCGTCCATCACCGTGCCCTGGGCCACGCTGCTCACCTCGGTGGTGCTCTACATCGTCATCCCGGTCATCCTGGCCCAGCTCTGGCGCAAGGCGCTGCTGCGCCGGGGCCCCGCCGCATTCGATGCAGCCCTGACCAAGATCGGCCCCTGGTCCATCACCG
>NZ_BADL01000563.1 GCF_000333615.1 Ideonella sp. B508-1
CTTCTGCATCGACCCGATCGAGAAGAAGCCGCTCAACCACTTCCTGCCCGGCAGCAGCGTGTTCAGCTTTGGCACCGCGGGCTGCAACCTGGCCTGCAAGTTCTGCCAGAACTGGGACATCTCCAAGAGCCGCGAGATGGACCGGCTGATGGACCAGGCCAGCCCGACGCAGATCGCCCAGGTGGCGCACGACACCGGCTGCGCCAGCGTGGCCTTCACCTACAACGACCCGGTGATCTTTGCCGAGTACGCGATGGACACCGCCGACGCCTGCCACGCCCTGGGCGTGAAGACGGTGGCGGTGACGGCCGGCTACATCCACGCCGAGCCGCGGCGCGAGTTCTTCGCCAAGATGGACGCGGCCAACATCGACCTCAAGGCCTTCACCGAGGACTTCTACTTCCAGCAGACCGGCGCCCACCTGGCCCCGGTGCTGGAGACGCTGGTCGATGTGCACCACGAAACCGACTGCTGGCTGGAGCTGACCACGCTGCTGATCCCCGGCCTGAACGACAGCGACGCCGAGCTGCAGGCCCTGAGCCGCTGGGTGGCCCGCGAACTGGGGCCGGACGTGCCGCTGCACTTCAGCGCCTTCCACCCGGACTACAAGCTCAGCGACATGGCCGGCACGCCCACGGCCACACTGCAGCGCGCCCGGCGCATTGCGCTGGACTACGGCCTGCACCATGTCTACACCGGCAATGTGCACGACCCGGAGGGCGGCACCACCTTCTGCAGCGGCTGCGGCGCGGCACTGATCGTGCGGGACTGGCCCGAGATCCTGCACTACGAGCTGACGCCCGAGGGCCGCTGCCCGCACTGCGCCACCGCGCTGGCCGGGCGCTTTGCCCGCCAGGCCCCCACCGGCCGCGGCCGGCGCCGGGGGCCGGTGCGGGTGGCCATGGCCTGAAGCGCCACGCCGGCGGCGGAGAGACCGCCACCCGTAGAGCTGCGCCCCCCTGCCTTCGCCCGTGGCCTGCCCGGAACGCGCACCCGGTCCGTGGGCCGGGGTTCTGGGTTCCTCTGGCGAATGCAAACGCTTTCATAGATCGGTGGCCTGCTGCATGAATTGACGCGTTGCTGCCCGGGCCGGCCGTCCTGAGCGGCCGGCCAGCGGGGCCTCTGCTTCCGCAGAACGCCCTGCCTGATCGGGCATTCAGGGTTTCCTGGGATGTCGGACGGGTTCCCAGTCTGCAATCATGAAACCGCTTTCAGACGTTGATGACGGGCCCGTGTGCCTGCTGCCAGAACGTCGAGACCCATCCAATGGCGTCTTCCGCGAGAGCTGAACACGGAGTCCATGACATGAATCCAGTCCGCACCACCGCCCTGGGCCTGCTGATCGGCGGTGCCGCCAGTTGCCACGCCTATGACCTGGGCCCCCTCTCGCTGGACGGCTTTGCCAAGCAGGAGTGGACGCGCTCGACCCATGCCGCCAAGGCCACCGAGCCCTGCTACGGGGACAGCCGTGGCGTGCTGGGATTTCCGGGCTGCGGCGCATCCACCGAGGATGTGGCCACCCGCAGCGCGTGGACCTCGATGGTGCAGCTCGACGGCAAGCTGAAGTACGAGTTCGACAGCGGCACCACGGTGGGGGCCAGCCTGAGCCGCCGCTGGCGTCAGTGGAAGGAGGACATCGTGGGACAGCCCTGGCTGGCCAAGGGGGTCTGGGTGGACGACCCGACCTGGGGCCGGCTGGATGCAGGCACCATGCTGTCGCGCGCCTGGTCGCGCCAGGACGGCTTCTCCTACCCCATCGGCCTGTCCACCCAGTGGTCGGAAACCGGGGCGGGCTTCAGCGTGCTGAAGAAAGCCCTGCGCTACGGCACCCCCATGATGGGCCTGGGCGACGGCAAGCTGCACGCCGAGGTGACCCTGGCCACCAACGATCGCTTCCACTCCCCCTGGAACCCGGAGTACGACGCCAACGCGCCCAAGCCACGCCTGACAGAGCTGTTCCTGCAATATTCGGACGACAGCAACCTGATCGAGTTGGTCTATGACGACGCCCGCGGCGCGGGCATGGCGTCCTGGGGCAAGAACCCGCTGGTGGGCGCGGCCAATCTGCCGGTGCAGACCAGCCCTGCGGTCTTCGGCAACGCCAACCGCCAGAAGATGGTGGTGCTGGAGGGCCAGCACTGGTTCACCCCGCAGTGGGAGCTGACCTGGGGCCTGCGCAGCAGCTACTGGTCCGGCAGCGCCCTCACCTGCGACTATGCCGAGAAGTACAACGGCTGCGTGTGGCAGGGGGGCTTCAACATCAGCCCGCTCACGCTGCAGCCGGGCAACACCATCTACCCAGGCTACGGGGCACGCACCCGCGACTGGATGCTGGGCCTGAGCCGGGTGGATGGCGTCTGGACGACCTCGGTGGGCGTGGTGCACCTGGGCCAGGCCAAGACCGACAACCCGACGCAATGGGGTCAGAGCAACAGCGCGTACTCCGCCAAGCTCAATCTCAGCCGCAAGGTGCCCGAGCTGTACCCGGACCTGAACGTCTACGGCGGGCTGGGCTTCACTCACTTCGATCGCCTGGGCCCGGCCCCGATCAGCGCGCCGAGCAACACCGCCTTCGACGGCGTGGATTCGCGCCTGAACCGCGAAGCGGTGTCGGTCACCCTGGGCACCGTGCTGGTGTTCTGAGCATGCACGCCGCCAAACCCGCTTCCTGGCCCCGGCGCCTGCTGCTGTGCGCCGTTCTGCCGGCCACCGTCTGCCTGGCGGCCGAGGCACCGCCCCGTCCGGTGGGCGCGGGCTTCGTCCAGCAGGCCTTCTCCGAAGGCGGTCTGCTGTCCAAGGGCGATGCCCGCCCCCCTGTGCCCACCTACCGCACGGCCGAGATGACCGGCCGCGCAGCCCCCAGCAACACCTGGTTCTCGTCGCTGGTGTACGAGCGCTGGTCGCACCCGCTGTACGCCCACCCCCTGAGCTACCGGGCTTCTGAACTGGGTTTCGAGATCGGCCGACCGGACCCCCGCTTCGAGTCCGGCCCCACCGGCGTGGCTTCGGTCAACTGGCTGCACCAGCCGCTGCTGGTGGTGGCCCCCGAGGCCTTCCAGCCCGACGATGCGCGGCTGGAAGGCCACGGTGACTGGGATGTGCAGATCGACATGGCCCACGGGGCGCAGCACATGCGGGCCACCATCGCCCACGGCAGCCCCATCAGTCACTACCGTTTCAGCGAGGGCGGCGCACGCATCGACTTCCGCGCCGACGTGCAGACACTGCCCGACAGCGATGCCACCCGTCTGCACCTGCGGGTGGGCGGCAAGGCCTGGGGGGTATTCCTGCCCACGGGCGCCAAGGCGCAGTGGACGACGCCCACGCGCCTGTCCCTGAGCCTGCCCGAGGGGGGGCGCTGGCTGGCCGTGGCGGCCCTGCCGGATGACTCGAAGCAGAGCTTCGAGGCCTTTGCCAGTCACGCGGCCACCCGCATCACCGGCACCCGGGTGAGCTATGTCTATGACGCTGCAGCTTCTGAGGTACGCACCCACTACGAGCTGCAGACGGAGACCCTGCAAGGCCCGCCGCGGCCGCCGCTGGTGGGCCTGTATCCGCACCAGCGGCTGCGCGCGGCCGGTCTGCAGCTGCCCTGGGCCTATCCCAGCGTGCGCGGGGAGATCCGCGTGGGCGCGCTGCAGTCTTTCGACACGGTCACGCCCTATGTCGGCATCGTGCCGCTGTGGCCCGCGCTGGGCGATGCCCAGGCCGCCGACCGGCTGAACAGCCTCCTGCGGGGGGACGTGGCACGCACACCCGAGTCACTGGAGAAACAGGGCGCAGGCACCTACTGGGTGGGCAAGTTCCTGGGCCGGGCAGCGCAACTGCTGGCCATCGCCCAGGTTCAGGGCCGGCAAGAGCAGGCCGACCGCCTGGCCGCGCTGATGACCGAACAGATGAGGCGCTACTTCCGGGCCGAAGGGGGCACGCGGCACTTCGTGGACGATGCCACCACCGGCAGCTTGCTGGGCTACCCGGACGAGTTCGGCAGCGTGGCCCACATGAACGACCACCACTTCCACTATGGCTACTGGCTGCAGGCCCTGTCCATGCTGGCCCTGCGGGACCCGGCCCTGGCCTCGGACAGCCAGTGGGGAGGCATCGCCAAGCTGCTGGTGCGCGACATCGCCACCGACGAGCGGGGACGCGCGGATGCGCCCTTTCTGCGCAACTTCGATCCCTACGAGGGGCATTCCTGGGCCAGCGGCGACGCCGACATGGACGCGGGCAACAACCAGGAGTCCTCGTCCGAGGCGATGAACGCCTGGGCCGCCCTGATTTATTGGGGCGAGATCACCGGCAACCGCCGGCTGACCGAGCTGGGCATTGCGCTGTACAGCACGGAGTCCGACGCCATCGCCAGCTACTGGTACGACTGCCACCGCCAGGTGTTCGACCCGCGCTTTGACCGTGCGGTGGCCGCCCAGGTCTTCGGGGGGCGCTATGCCTACGACACCTGGTGGACGCAGAACCCCAGGGAGGTGCAGGGCATCAACATCCTCCCGCTGACGCCAGCGAGCACCTACCTGTCGGCCGGCTGCCCTGCGGGCGGCGCCTCCTTCCTGGAGGCCCTGCGCCAGCGGGAAGCCCAGTACCGCGCGGCCGGGCCGGGCGACGGCACGCCCCGGGATGTCTGGCAAGACATCTTCGCCGGCTACCTGGCCTTGTGGGATGCACCGACGGCCCTGGCGCAGTGGGACGACCGCGGCGACGTGGAGCAAGGCGAGAGCCGCAGCCACATGTGGTTCTGGTTGAACACGCTGCGCAGCCTGGGGCCGCGCGACACCCGGGTGCATGCCGACGTGCCGCTGCATGCGGTCTTCGCCCAGGCCGATGGTGCGCGCCGCTACCTGGCCGTCAACGCAGGCAGCAACCTGGTGACCGCGCACTTTTCAGACGGTCGCCAGATGAACCTGCCCGCCCATTCACTGGTCACGCTGACGATTGCGCCGGATGGCACGTCGCGGACCGACACCACGTCCCTGCTGCGCTGATCGAGGAGTCCGAGATGCACCACCCCACCCTGGCCCGCGGCCTGCCCGTCCGCTTCCCGGCCTGAACAGCCTGGGGCTGGCCCTCAG
>NZ_BADL01000562.1 GCF_000333615.1 Ideonella sp. B508-1
CAGCACCGCAAGCCCAACACCGAAACCGGCATCGCCATCCACGCCGCCACCGGCAGCCTGCAGGCCAGCGCCAACACCGCCACCGCCGAACTCACCGCCAGCCAGGCCATCGACGTGGCCAGCACCCAGGCCAACGTCCTCGTCGGCGCCCCCACCAGCGTCCTGCTGACCGCCGCCGGCGCAGCCATCGACATCCAGAGCGGCAGCATCACCCTCAAGGCGCCGGGGAGTGTGCAGTTCAAGGCGGCCAGCAAGGTGTGGACAGGGGGGGCCAGCGTCAATGCAGACCTCCGATTGAACAAGCCACCCGCCCTGGACATGAAGCACTACCTGCGCTTCGTCGCGAAGGATCTACAGGGGCAACCGTTGGCCAACAAGTCGTATGTGCTGACCCTGCCTGACGGAGGCATTCGCACAGGCACGACCGACTCACAAGGGATGACAGAACAGTTGACCACTGATGGGCCACAGAACATCAACATCTATATCGAAGATGCCGAGCAAGAAGGCTTCCTCGTGACCCAACGCTGAGAGTGCAAAGACCATGAAGGGAAGCTTCAGGCTCTACTACCGCGACGGCAATGTCGATCTGCCAGGCGTCGGCGTTACCTACGAGGTCACGAATTCTGCCGGTGCATCAGTGGCCTCGGGAATCACGGATGCCAAAGGAGAAACCAAGACTTTCGAGGGCATGACAGACAAGGACCGCTGCTCATTGGTCGTGCGCCTGAATGGGCGGCAGTGGACTGCGCCGGACACAGTATCTCCTGATGCCGACACGACCATTGAGCTGTCCGGACCTCAGGTGCAAGGGCACAAGATTCAGAGGGTTCGCCTGGTCCCGTATTACCAAGTCCGCTTTATCAGCCATGCGGACCATCGACCCATACCGGACGCCAAATTCTCCGCTTACGCCCTGGATGCCAATGGCAAAGAAGCTGCAGCACGCGACTCAGATGCCAATCGCGTTATCACAGGCACAACCGACGCCGACGGCAAAACACCCGTCATCCATTGCTCGCAACGCTTGGTCTTCAAATTCCAAATTCCCAAGACAACGGTCAGCGTGGCATCTGGACGGCTAACGCCTTTGCTGCAGGGGCAACCTGAGGGCAACTACGTCGTGCCGCTCAAGACGGTGGCAGCCACCACCCAGCCCAAAGCTGAACACGAAGTCCACTTGGCCGGCAAGGCCAGCCTGCCGATCCTGATCTCGCCACAGGACGACGAACTCATCATGGTGGGCCAAGCCGACTTCGACGAATTTGAAGAAATCAGCGGCAAGTTGGACAAGATCATGGCGGCCAAACATGTGGCCAAGCTGGACTTGAGCCGTGCGCTGGAGAGCGGAGACAAAGCGCAGATCGAAGCCGCCGAGAAGGCGCTCAACAATGCGGACGAGAAGATCAAGTCAGAGCTGAACAAGAACTTCTCCAAGTCCGCCGACCTCAAGGAGGTCATCACCTTTGAGACCTACTCGAAGGGGCCGAACTCATCCACCGGTTCAGCGCAGATGGGCCTGCGCCGCCGCTACCTGCGCACCGACAAGTACATGCAGTTGCGTAACGAGCGGCTGAACAAAACTGAGTACAAGCTCAATGTGAAGTTTGCTGGGCCGGCTGGCAACAAGGGCAGTGCCGAAGTCAAACCCAAGACCCTGGATGCCGCAGCGCTGAAAGAATCGTTCGCAAAGATCAAGACCAGCCTGAAGTACGAGAAGAAATGGGAGACCGATCCAAAGATCTTCAACTTGCTGGATGTCGCCGGCAATCAGTACGCCGACACGGTCATGCAGAGCGAGACCTACCAGGTGGATGCGCAAGCTCAGTGGCTGCGCCTGGTGGGGGGCGCAGGAGCCAGCGCGGAAGTGGACTGGAAGTCCAAGAAAGCCAAGATTCAGGGCAACCTGCAAGGCAAGATCGTGCTGTGCGAAGGCAAGATCACCGGCCAATATGCCGTGCCGTCGCTCAAGGGCTGGATGATGCAGGTCGCCGGTGAAGACCTGGGGGCCATTCGCTTTGTCATCGAGGTGGCCGCCTATGGCTTTGCGGGTGCAAAGGTGGTGGCCACGGGTGCAGTGGGCATCAGCCTGCAGGGCGGTAAGCAGGTAGCGCATGCCGTACCGGTCGACGCGAAAGATTCCTATGCCAAAGACCTGCATCCCGCCAGCCATCTGCCCAAATTCGACCCGATGGGCCCCTATGAAAAGGCCCCTGACAACCTCAACGGTCTGGATGTGAGCATCGACGCCTTCGCAGGTGCCGAAGCCGGCGTGACACCCGCAGGCAAGATCCAGTGGCTACCGCCGCAGGAAAAGGACTTTGTGAGCTTTGCCGAGGTGTCCGGTACCCTGGCTGGCAATGCAGGCGCAGGGCTGAGCGCCTCGTTGGCGGTCTATTACGACACGGGCAAATTTCGCGTGCGTGCCTCGGCACGGGTGTGCTGGGGCCTGGGCGGCAAGGGCGCCCTGGAATTCACGGTAGACGGGGCCAAGGTGGCCGAGTTCGTCAAATGGCTGCACTACCAGTTGCTGTACGCAGGGTTCAAGCAAATGGTGAACATCAGCCACCAGGCGTTCACGGCCTACTCCCAGGTGCTCATTCTGCTGATGAAGGAAGGGTGTAGCCCCAAGGACGTGAAGCGTGTGGAAGAAATCGTTGCGATTGTGGAAGACACATTCGGGCGCTTCGAACAGCAAATGGAAATCGCCGAGCAACGCAACGCCTTGGTCAACAACATCAACCGCGCTCCGCACTGGTTGGTGCACGCCCCGCCCGAAACCCGCGGCATGCTGCTTTACCAAATCACCCGCCACGGGATGCCCAGCCACCTGAAGGACACGCCCGAGGTGGGCGGAACCCCGTGGGATCCGCAGGTGCACTATCTGCCCCAGCACAAGAAGGCCATCTGCACCATCATGAAACTGGTGCAGACCGCCGCCGAGTGGGACAACGTGATGCAGCACATGACAGCCCGCGGCGCGAAGAGCGCCACCCCTGCCGGCAAGAATGAGGGAGACGTCCTGCGCTTTCTGAACAATGGCCTGTCCCTTGCCGAACTGCCGCCGGTCTTCGAGGTGCTCAATGGGCCAGTGATGGCGCCAGTGAGCGACAAATCCGGCTCTGGCAATGACTACCTGGACCAGTACCTGGGCTACCGTGGCAAACTGATAGGCAAGTTCCCCAAGGGCTACAAGGTGGCGGCGCTGGACTCGCCTGCCTTTGAAATGCTGGCCAGCATGGACGGAGAGGAACACCCGCAGTTTGGAGAGATCCAGACCGCCTGCCTGGGCGAAGCCTATGCAGGCGATCCGGGCTCGTCACTGGCCTGAGGATCAGGGTTGCACACTAACTGGCTTGTCCAGGTTCACGACGCAGCGGGCGGTGGAGTCACTGACTTGCCGCGACGTGGGATCCTTTTTGTCCAAAAGCGGAGGATTCGGTGCCCGCTTGCTGCGCGTGATGGTCATGCCATCACCATAGACCAGGCCTTCCCCCGCGCGCCCGTAGGAACCACGCAGGACTTTCTCGGTACCCGTGGCAGGACCGGGCGGATTCAGTTCGGGCGAGTGCGCGTAGTAGTCCGCTGCATACCAGTCCAGCATCCACTCGTGACCGTCGGTCATCATGTCGTACAGGCCCAGCGGCGTGGGTGGGAACTGGCCCAAGGGAAGTGAAGGTGGGTTCGCCCCAAGCTTGAGCTCATCAAGCTGACGCTCGCGTTGCTCAAAGCTCCACACATTGCGCCCATCCTCGGCTTTGCCGTTGTCGGTGGCGAACAAGAAGTACTGCCCCCGGTTGCGCGCTGCGTATTCCCACTGCGCTTCGGTAGGCAAATCCATGGGCAGCTTGAGCAAGGCCCCCAGCCATTGACAGTAACCCCGCGCCTGATACCAGTCCACGCCAGCTGCGGCCTTGGGAAACCGCATCTTCTCGACGAAGGCCGGTAGCGGCTTCTGCCCCAGTGCTGTGCTGTAGACATCGAAGTCTTCCCATGTGCTTTTGTAGGCACTCATCGAGAACGAGGTGAGCGTGACCTTGTGGACTGCCTTATTGTCATCACCGCGGGTGTAGTAGAGGTGCTCCTCGCTGTGCTTGGGGCCGAAATCGCCCATCTCGTAGCTGCCGCCTTCGATGAAGCGCAGGTTCTTGCGCGTCTTGTCCATCAGTGCCTTGACCGCTGGCAGGGCACGTTGGGCTTCGAGTTGCGATTCGGTGGGCAATGCCACTGGGCCTGCGCTGACCTGTGGCTGTGGCGTTTTGGCATTGCAGGCCCCCAGGCTGACCAACAACCCCAGAGCAGCCAACACAGGAGGTCGTATGCGCAACGTGCGCGGCAAGGTCGAATCAATAAACCAGAACATGACAGAGAACTCCCTTCAGGTCTTCTTGTAGATGAGAACTCTGGAAATTGTCCAACCAATCCCCTCGTGCGTCGGGTGATATGCGAACAACAGCTCGCTCACCTTGTACCAACTTGTTTATCGCCTGCCCTGCATCGAGGTCTGGCCCAACCCGATGTCCGCCTGGCCCCAAGGCCCTCGGTGCACGGCAGCCAGACGGCCCTGGTGGTGGGCAGCGGCGGCCCCGTGCACACCGACCGCGACGCCCGCATCAAGGTGCAGTTCCACTGGCAGCGCGGCGGCAACGCCAGCCACCGTCTGATGCACCCCACGGGCGAGAATGCGCCTGCCAGCGAAGCCAGCTTCACCTGGGTGCGCGTGGGCCAATCCATCGCGGGTGCCAACCACGGCGCGGTCTTCATCCCCCGGCTGGGCCAGGAGGTGGTGGTGGGCTTCGTCGGCGGCGACATCGACCGCCCGGTGGTCCACGCCGTGGCCTACAACGGCCAGGGCAGCGACGACGCCCAGGGCAACCAGCAGGGTGCCGGTGCCGCCGGGGCCGTGGGCGCGGCCCCGGCCTGGTTCCCGGGTCAGGCCGATGCCGCCCCCCACCAGGGTCACCAGCACCCGGCCGTGCTGCTGGGCTACAAGAGCCAGGAGCTGGCCAGCTCCAGCAGCGGCCAGGGCGGCTTCGGCCAGCTGGTGTTCGACGACAGCCCCCAGGCCGCCCGCATCGAGCTGGTCAGCTCCACGCTGGTGAGCCAGCTGCAACTGGGGGCCCTGCTGCAACAGCAGGACAACCAGCGCCTGGCCCCGCGCGGCCATGGGCTGGACCTGCTCACCCAAGGCCATGGCGCCCTGCGCAGCGGCAGCGGCCTGCTGATCACTGCCTTTGCGGAATCCCCCAGCACCGGCGCCGGCCAGCAGCTGCAGGCCCGCGACCCACTGCAGGCCCTGCAGACCGCGCAGGACCTGGTGCACACCCTGGCCGAGACCGCCCAGGCCCACCAGGCTCAGTTGCCGGGTGAGCCCGCTGTGGCCGGTGCTCAGGCCGGCGACACCGCCCACCAATTGCCCAGCGAACAGGGCCTGGCGGCGCTGGCCGCCAGCCTGCAGGCCAGCGACAGCCGGCAAGGCGGTGACAGCACCAGTGCAAGAACCGGCGACGAGAACACCATCGCCATCGACGGCGGCTGGGGCAGCATCAGCGCCTGGGACCGTCCGGACATCACCCTGACCGCCCCGGCCGGCCTGGGCCTCTTCACCCCGGCCCAGACCATCCTCAGCACCCAGGCCAGCCTGACCCTGAGCGCCGGCCAGGACTGGCTGAGCCTGGCCCAGGGCCACCATGCCAGCGTGGCCAAGGCCGGCGCCGTGCTGTTCACTTATGGCAAAGCCAGCAGCACCAGCAAGCCCAACACCGAAACCGGCATCGCCATCCACGCCGCCACCGGCAGCCTGCAGGCCAGCGCCAACACCGCCACCGCCGAACTCACCGCCAGCCAGGCCATCGACGTGGCCAGCACCCAGGCCAACGTCCTCGTCGGCGCCCCCACCAGCGTGCTGCTGACCGCCGCCGGCGCAGCCATCGACATCCAGAGCGGCAGCATCACCCTCAAGGCGCCGGGCAGTGTGCAGTTCAAGGCGGCCAGCAAGGTGTGGACGACGGGGGGAAGCAGTTCATCCTCTGTGTCTTTGGCCAAGCCTTCTAGCTTCTCCGGCTGTGCGAAAGCCATGCAAGATGCCGCGTTGACTGGCGCAGCGGTATAGCCGTGAGTGGAGAGATTTCCCATGAATGACGTCCACCAACGAGTAAATGACGGCATACAGCTGCTGCGCAAAGCCATCACAGTCGCTCCCTGCCCCAGTGTTGCCGTTTTGGTCGATCCGATGCTGGAAGACCCACTGAAGGATAGAAGTGAGGTGGGTGAAGCCCAGGCGGCCGGACGAGTGGTCAGATACCCCCTGCCACCGCTCCACCCCGACATCGCGTCTGAGCAGCGTCCTTATCTGCTTTTCGCACCCTCGGAGGCCGATGCTGAACGCGTTGTCAACTTGACGATTGAGCTGGCCATCGAGCGAGTGTTTTCTGCTGCAAGCCCCCTGGGCGTTGTGCATCCGGTGGCTGGTTGGTTCGTCGGCCATCAAGGCCCCCAGATGCTCGCTGAGGCACTGGCGCAAGAAATTCGTGTGCAGCGCCCCGATGGGCGCCAGTGGCCGCTGCGTCTGTGGGACCCGCGCGTGAACTGGCAACTTCCCTTCACGCTCAGTCCGGCGAAGTGGCAACACGTGACTGGCGCCTTGCCTGGATGGATCGCTCTTTCACCCACTGGACAGCTTCGGCAGCTATCCGCGCCTGGAAAACCATCGAACACAGGCTCCACCTCTGAGCGCATCTACACACCGATGGAATGGGATCAACTGGAACAGGTCGGCATCACGAACATGGTCCTAGCCATGGCCGTGGACTGGGATGTGGTGCCCAATCAGACCAACGCGATGCGCATTCGGCAGTTGATTGCTCAATGCCGTCGCATGGGGTTTCCAACAGAACGCGACGCTCTGGTGTTTGCTGCCTGTGGCCTACGTGCACATGGACTTCTTCGACGAGATCGCGAAGTTCCGCGCCGGACGACGCCTGTGGGCCCGCTTCATGAAGGAGCGCTATGGCGCCCGGGACCCCAAGGCACAGCACTTCCGTTTCGGCGTGGTATGTGGCGGCTCCTCGCTGGTGGCGCCGCAGCCCTACAACAACGTGGTGCGCGTGGCCGTCGAGACCATGGCCGCGGTGTTCGGCGGCGCGCAGTCCATCTTCACCTGCGCGTTGGACGAGGCGTTCCAGATTCCGACCGAGTTCTCGGCCGAGCTGGCCGTTCGCACGCAGCAGATGATCGCCTACGAGACCGGCATTGCGCGCACGGTCGACCCTCTGGGTGGCAGCTATTTCCTGGAGCAGCACACCGATCGCATGGAGGAGATGATCCTCAAGGTGATGGGTGAAATCGACGCCTACGGCGGTGTGATCCCCGCCATCGAGGATGGCTGGATTCAGCTGCGACTGGCCGAGCGCGGCCTGGAGCGCAAGCTCGACACCGACGCCGGCCGCCACGCGATCATCGGCCAGAACTTCTTCAGGAAGGCCGATGAAGAGATTGGCGTGGGCGACGTCTTCCAGCTCGACCCTACCGTTGCACAGCGTGCGCTCGAAAAGTTCCAGCGCGTGCTGGACACCCGCAGCCAGTCTGCCGTCGACACCGCTTTGGCCCGACTCGCTGCGGCTGCGGCCAAGGACGACGAAAACGTCATGCCCTACCTGGTGGAGTGCTGCCACGCCTATGCCACCGTGGGCGAAATGGTGAGCCGCCTGAAGAAGGAATGGGGCGAATTCAAGGAGCCGGTGAAGCTATGAGTACCACCACAGAAGCGCGGCCCCTTGCGGGTCGCCGCATCCTGATCGGCAAGCCTGGCCTGGACGGGCACGACATCGGCGCGAAGATCGTGGCGCTGACGCTGCGCGACGCTGGCGCCGAAGTGATCTACACGGGCCTGCGCCGCAGCCCGGAGCAAATCGCCCAGGTCGCTGTGGACGAGGGTGTCGACGCCGTCGGGCTGAGCATCCTCTCCGGCAGCCACAACGAACTGGTGGCCGATGTGATCACCGAGCTGCGCCAGCGAGGGGCCGCGGGCATCAAGGTTTTCGTCGGCGGCACGATTCCCGGTGGCGACCACGAGACGCTGCGCGAGCTGGGTGTGATGGCGGTGTTCACCGCGGACATGCCGCTTGAGACCGTGGTGGCCCGCATGGCGAAAGGCCTGGCATGAACGGACCGCTGTCCGGACTGCGCATCATCGAGGTCGGCCATATGCTCGCAGGCCCGTATTGCGGCCTGCTGCTGGCCGACATGGGGGCCGAGGTCGTCAAGATCGAGCCGGCGGAGGGTGACATTGCGCGGCGCGTCAGCCCCCACTTCATCGGGCCCCACAACGCTTATTTCGCGAGCCTGAACCGCAACAAGAAGAGCGTGGTGCTGGACCTCGCATCGCCCGAAGGACGCAGGGAACTCGAAACTCTCGCGGCCAGGTCGCACGCGTTGGTGACCAATCTGCGCCCGTCGGCCATCAAGAAGCTTGGGCTGACCTACGAGGGACTGCGTGCCTGCAACCCTCGCCTGGTTTGCGTCGCACTCACGGGCTATGGCCTGGAAGGACCGTATGCCGAGAATCCGGCCTACGACTATGTGATCCAGGCGCTGACCGGCGTCATGGCGCTGACGGGCGATCCTTCCTCGCCCCCCACCAAGGCAGGCTACTCGGCGGTCGACAACTCGGCCGGCATCGTGGCCGCCATGGGTCTGCTGGCCAAGATCGTCGAGGGGCGAGGTGGCCAAGTCGACGTTGCCATGTACGACGTCATGCTCTCGCAGCTCAACTACCTGGCCGGTGCTGCGCTCAACGCCGGGGAGTCCGTCGAGCGGCTGGCCAACTCCTCGCATCCCTACATGGTGCCAGCCCAGATCTTTCCCACCGCCGATGGCTGGCTCACACTGTTCATCACCCACGACAAGTTCTGGAAGAAGTTCTGTCTTGAAGTAGAACGGCCGGAGTGGGTCGATGACCCACTGTTCGCAACCATGGACAGCCGGCGCAGCAATCGCGCGGTGGTGCTGGCTGCGATCGGCGAGGTGCTGATGCATCAGTCCGCCGCCGAGTGGGTGCATCGGTTGATGCCGCTGGGCCTGGTGGTGTCCGAGATCCGCACCCTGGCCCAGTCTCTCGACGGCGATCTCACGCGCTCACGCGGCCTCGTGGTGAGCTTGGGCGAGCCTGGCAGCGGCCTGCGCGCAATCGCGAGCCCCTTGCGCTTCGACGGCCAGACGCCCAGCTACAGGCTGCCGCCGCTGCTCGACGAGCACCACGCCGAGGTTCTGAACGGAGCGCCGGCATGAGCCAGCGCCCGCCGCTGGACCGCCACGCGCTGGGCCAGGCCCTGTCGCGGCTGGCGAATGCAAGGCCGGGCGAACCGGGTCCGAGCATCGGCCCGGACGACTGGCATGCGAAGCGCCTGGGGCTCACCGGTGCGCCTGGCGCGGGCAAGAGCACGCTGGCCGGCCAACTGGCGCTGCATCGCGCACACGACCGGCGCATCGCCGTGCTCGCGGTCGATCCCAGCAGCCCCCGGTCGGGCGGCGCCATTCTCGGGGACCGTATCCGCATGGACGAGTTGCCCGGTATCTCCGAACTGTTCATACGCTCCATCGGCTCGCGCTCCACCACCGACGGCCTCTCGGACAACCTGCCGGAAATGCTCGACCTGATGGACTGGCATCGGTTCGACGAGGTGCTGCTCGAAACCGTGGGCGTGGGTCAGGCCGAGTACGCGGTGCGCCAGCAGGTCGACACCCTGGTGCTGGTGTTGCTGCCCGAAAGCGGCGACATCGTGCAGGCGATGAAGGCCGGCATCATGGAGTTGGCCGACATCTACGTGATCAACAAGGCAGACCTGCCTGGCGCGCAGAAGATGGCCACCGACATCCAGCGCATTGCCGCGCTGACCCAGCGACCGTCGGATGCCTGGCGCCCGCCGGTGCTGCTCACATCGTCGTCACGGCCGGCTTCGATCGCCGCCCTGTCCGACGAGGTCGATCGCCATCAGCGGTGGCTGGCTGACGGTCGCCGCCAGACGGACGTGCGTCGGGACCGCGTGCGCTACCGCCTGCGCAGGCTGCTCGAGCGCCGCGTGGCCGACGCGGTACGGCGCCTGGATGGGCCGGTTCTGGACGGGCCATTCCACCAGTTGTTTGCCGAGACCTTGAAAGTACTCTCGGCGGCTGGGTGAGAACGGCTCGAAGCCCACGACCTGGAGACAACCCATGTGGAACACCATCAGGCTATCCCTTGTGTGGACGGCACTGGCCTTGTCGGCCCTCGGCGCTTCAGCCCAGGGCTTTCCAGTGCGCCCAGTGAGCATCGTCGTGCCGCAGACACCGGGGGGCGCCTCCGACACGCTGGCGCGCTTGGTTGCCCAAAGGCTGCAGGAGCAATGGAGGCAGCCCGTCATCGTCGAAAACAGGGCCGGTGCCGGCGGCAACGTGGGCATGCAGGTCGTCGCCACAGCACCCGCCGACGGCTACACCCTGCTCATGAGCTACGTGGGAACGCATGCCATCAACGGCAGTCTGTACAAGAAACTGTCGTTCAATCCTGAAACGGACTTCGCGCCCGTGGCCACGCTGGCAACCCTGCCCTTTGTGGCGGTCTCGCGCGCGGACTCTCCGATCAGGACGGTGTCGGCGCTCGTGCGCGCCGCGCGCGATGGGCGCGTCACCTACGGCTCTGCAGGGAACGGCTCGGTCAACCATCTGCTGGGCGAAATGCTCAACACCGCGGCCGGTATCAACATGACGCATGTCCCCTACCGAGGCGCCGCCCCCGCGATCCAGGACCTCATGGCAGGGCAGATCGACGTGGTGTTCGCCAGCCTGCCTTCGGTGACTGGCGCCATCAAGCAGGGCAGGCTGCAGGCCATCGCGCTCGCCAGCACCAAGCGCTCGCCCGCCTTCCCGCAGATTCCAACCATCGCCGAAAGCGGCTTCCCGGAATTCGACGTCAATCCCTGGTTCGGGCTCTTTGTTCCGGCAGGTACGCCGGCCCATGTCGTTCAGAAGATCAACTCGGACGTCAACGCCTTGCTCAAGGCCCCCGACTTGATCGAGAAGTTCGCTGCGCAGGGTGCGGAGCCGCTTGCCACGTCGCCGGCCCAGTTTGCCCGGATGCTTTCAATCGACATTCAAAAATGGAGTGCCGTCGTGAAGAGTTCGGGCGCGCACGTGGATTAGATGGACACACGTCAAGAACGCCCAGGACACGCGCGCCGTGGCCTGGGGGCATGCGCCGGGCAGATGGACCGCAGGATCAGGTGGTCCCTTCGCCTGGACCGGCCGGACGCGCCGAGCTGGCTGCAGTGGCAGCGCGTCGGTAGATCATCCGCAGCACCGGGTCTTTCGACGCCGATGCCGCATCCTGGCAGTAGCGCCATTGGTCGGGTGCCGGCTGTGCTCCCACGCCCACTGCGTCGGCAAACCGAAGAATCGCCAAGCGCGCATGCCGAAACTCGATGCTGCGCGCCAGCAGGCTCAGCGCCGCATCGCGGGCCAATTGAATGCTGCCATCGGCTTGTGCTCGCCGCAGCGTTCGCTTCCAGTTCCGTATTTCTTGACGACTCATGCAGAAATCATAAGAACACCGCATGCCATTGCGGCGCATCAATCAGGTCATTTGTTCGACAGGCCGAACAAGGGGCCGCTTGTTCGTGACGACCCAGTTTCTTTGGCTTGCTTGCAGGCGCACAGCTGCCCAGCCATCCTTTGCAATTGCCCTATCGGAGACCCTCATGGCGAGAAAACAGAAAGAGATTCGTACCGACATCGGCTGGAGCAATGCCTCCAGCATCACCCTGTTCAACAAGGACTTCACCAACGAGATCCTTGGGCATCTGAACCTGGGCGACATGGGCTTCCTGGAACTCACCGGCCGCTTTCCCGGGCCGGCCGAATCCAGGATGTTCAACGCCATGGTCGTGACCCTGGTGGAGCACGGCATCACGCCCAGCGCGCTGGTGGCGCGCATGACCTATCTCGGCGCACCCGAGTCGCTGCAAAGCGCAGTGGCAGCTGGATTGAGCGGGCTGGGTACCGTCTTCGTGGGCAGCATGGAGGGGGCTGCCAAGATGCTCAAGGAAGCGATGCCCGAGCCTGACCCGAATGCGGATTTCTCTGCCCTCGCCGCTGCCGTGGTGGAGTCGTTTCGGCAGCAGGGGCGGATCGTCCCAGGCATCGGTCACCCGTTCCACAAGCCGATCGATCCGCGCACACCGCGTCTGAAGGCGCTGGCCCAGGAGAACGGATTTCACGGGCCGTATGTACAGTTGATGGAAGCCATCGCGACGGAAGCCGGCCGCGCCAGTGGCAAGGTGCTTCCGATGAACGCCACGGGCGCCATCGGCGCACTGTGCTGCGAGATGGCGTTCGACTGGAAGATCTGCCGCGGCCTGGGTGTGATGGCACGCGCCGTGGGCCTCGTCGGGCACATCCTGGAAGAGACGCGTCGCCCTATGGCTGAAGAGGTGTGGCACCGGATCGAGGAGACGGCCACCGCGCACCTGCGGCCTGCCGACAAGGAGGACCAGTGATGTCCAACGCAGACTTCGTCAAGGACAAGGTGGTTCTGGTCACCGGCGCCGGTGGCGGCATCGGCCGTGACTTCGCGCTGGCACTCGCACGCGAAGGTGCCCGCGTGGTAGTGAATGACCTCGGCGTATCGATCGAGGGCACTGGGCAGGACCTGTCGCGTGCCCAGGCCGTCGTCGACGAGATCAACGCCGCCGGCGGCATCGCCGTGGCCAACGGCGACAGCGTGTCGGACTGGGACGCGGCCAATCGGATGGTCACCCAGGCCGTCGACACGTTCGGCCGGATCGACTGCGTGATCAACAACGCCGGCATCCTGCGCGATCGCTTCTTCCACAACATGAGCGTGGAAGAATGGCGCGCGGTCATCGACGTGCACTTGAACGGCACGTTCTATGTCTCGCGTGCGGCTGCCCCCCATTTCAAGGCACAGCAATCCGGCTCGTACGTGCACATGGTGTCGACCTCGGGTCTGATCGGCAACTTCGGCCAGGCCAACTACTCCGCCGCAAAGCTGGGCATCGCGGCGCTGTCCAAGTCGATCGCCATGGACATGTCGAAGTTCAACGTGCGCTCGAACTGCATCTCGCCATTCGCCTGGAGCCGCATGATCGGCTCCATGCCCACCGAGACCCCGGAGCAGAAAGCGCGCGTCGAGCGACTGCAGAAAATGGAGACCCACAAGATCGCTCCGCTGGCGGTCTTCCTGGCCAGCGACGCGGCGGCCGATGTGAGCGGCCAGATCTTCGCCGTGCGCGCCAACGAGATCTTCCTGATGAGCCAGATCCGCCCGCTGCGCGGCATGCACACGGCCGAAGGCTGGACGCCCCAGACCGTCGCGGAGCGCGTCCTGCCGGCCCTGCGCCCTTCCTTCTTCAAGTTGGACCGGTCTCAGGACGTGTTCGACTGGGACCCGGTCTGAGCGTGATCGACACGAACGCCGTTCGCCACTGGACGTTCCCCGTCCTGCGTCAGGCCTACGCCGAAAGAGACGCGATCCTGTACGCGCTCGCCTTGGGCTATGGCAGCGACCCCGGGGATCCAGGGCAACTGTCCTATGTCTACGAACGAGGGCTCAAGGTGGTTCCGGCCTTTGCCAACGTGCTGTGCCACCCGGGCTTCTGGATCAGCGATCCGCGCACCGGCATCGATGCCACGCGCGCCGTGCATGGCGAGCAGCGGGTGCGCTTTCATGCACCGCTGCCCCCGCGCGGACGTGTGCGCGGCGAGACCCGCGTGCTGGACATCGTGGACAAAGGCAAGAGCAAGGGTGCGCTGCTCGTGTTCGAGCGCCAGCTGTTCGACGACGAGACGGGCACTTTGCTGGCCACCATCGAGCAGCACACCCTGTGCCGCGGCGACGGCGGGTTCTCCGGTGCAGAGCCATCGCCCTCGCCTCGCGGCAACGTACACAGCAACCCGACGCGCCCACCCGACGCCGTGGTCGAGATACCCGTGCTGCCCCAGGCCGCCTTGGTCTATCGGCTCAGTGCCGATCCCAACCCGCTGCACGCAGACCCGCAGGTGGCGCTGGCGGCCGGCTTCCCGCGGCCCATCCTCCACGGGATGTGCACGTTTGGCATCGCCTGCCGCGCGCTGGTGCAGGCCTGCACTGGCGATGTACCCGCGCGCCTGGCCTCGATGAGCGGTCGCTTCTCGACCCCGATGTTCCCGGGCGAGGTGCTGCGCACGGAGATCTGGCGCGACGATCCTGACGCGGTGCGTTTCCGTTGCCTGGTACCGGCCCGCGACACCGTGGTCCTGACGGGCGGCATTGCGACTTTTCACTGATTGGAATTTCACCCCATGATCAAGACGAACGTGGAGGACGGGGTCGCCGAGATCCTGATCGACTCGCCGCCAGTCAATGGCATCACCGATCCGCTGCTCACCGCGCTGATGAACGCCTTGAGCGAAGCAGGAGCCGATCCCCAGATACGCGCAATCGTGCTGGGAAGTGCTATTCCGAAACGGTTCTGTGGTGGCCTGGATCTGCCCAGGTTCCGCACCAGCACGCCCACGGAGATCCACGCCATCGTCAACAAGCTGTACTACCAGCTGTACGAATTGCAGTCCTCGCTGCCCAAGCCCGTGATCGCCGCCATCACGGGCGCGGTCCGGGGCGGAGGGATGTCGATCGCGATCACTTGCGACATGGTGGTGGCGGCCGAGGATGCCACCTTCGGCTATCCCGAGCTGGATGTCGGCTTGTTACCCGCCATCCATTACACCCATCTGCCTCGCATCGTCGGCAAGCCCCGCGCATTCGATCTGCTGTTCACCGGCCGCGTCTTCGATGCGCACGAGGCCCTGGCGCTGGGACTGATCGGGCGCGTGGTGCCGTCGGCAGAGGTATTGAGCGAGGCACGTGCCCTGGCCCGCGTATTCGCCGGGAAATCACCCGAGCTCATGCGGCTGGGCAAGGCAGCCTTCGTCCGCGCCACCGAAAACGGATACCGGCAAGGTGCCGGCAGTGCGGTGGACCTGGTCTCGACCGTGTTTGGCACCGCCGCAGGCCAGGAAGGCCTGGCCGCCTTTGCTGAAAAGCGCAAGCCCGTGTGGCGCACCGCATGAATTCGATCGCCGTTCCGATCGCAAGCTCGGCTCAGGACCAGCGGGCGAAACTGCAGATCCGGCGCATTGCCGGCGCCCTGGGTGCCGAGATCTCGGGCGTGGACCTGAGAGGGCCCGTGACCGCCAACGTGGCCACGCAGTTGCGCGCGGCCTTGCTTGAGTTCAAGGTGCTGTTCTTTCGTGGCCAGGACCTCGATCCGAATCAGTTCCTGGCGTTCGCGGGGCTGTTCGGAAGGGCGGTCGAGTACCCATTCATCAAGGGAATCGCCGGCTATCCGGAGATCATCGAGGTCAAGAAGCTCGAGCACGAGGTGGTCAACTTCGGTGGCGTCTGGCACTCGGACACCAGCTACCTAGAGGAACCGCCCATGGCCACCATGTTGCTGTCCAAGGAGGTGCCACCCTACGGCGGCGACACGATGTTCGCGAACCAGGTGCGGGCGTACGAGGCCCTCTCCGATACGATGCAGCGCCTGCTCGCCCCTCTCAAGGCCGTCAACAGCTCCGCCAAGGCCGACATCTCGGCAACCCGCGAAGATCGGCTGCGCAGCGACGGCAAGCAAGACACGGCCGAGAAGGACTACGTCTCCTGTCATCCCATCGTCCGCACACACCCGGAGAGCGGTGAAAAGGCGTTGTACCTCAATGAAGCCCACACCGTCGGCATCCACGGCCTGACGCAAGCCGAGAGCGAGCCTCTGCTGCGCTTCCTTTTCACCCACCAAGTGAGGCCCGAGTTCACCTGCCGGTGGTCTTGGCATGTTGGCGCCGATCTAAATTTGACCCACGGGGATGCGGACAAAACTTGGACTGGTTATGCGGCGATGCCCAGGCACTGTGAACCGCCCCGGGTTTGACGGAGGCTCCAACTCTGGAGAATGGAGCCATGAAGAAGTCCCCGAAGTTTTCCCCCGAAGTGCGCGAGCGCGCCGTGCGCATGGTGCTGGAGCATCGTGGCGAGCACCCGTCGCAGTGGGCAGCCATCGAGGCCATTGCAGGCATGATCGGCTGCGTGCCGCAGACGTTGCACACCTGGGTCAAGCAGCATGAGGTGGATGCTGGCGTGCGTGACGGGGTTTCGACCGAAGAAGCTCAGCGCATCAAGGACCTGGAGCGCGAGGTGCGCGAACTGCGCAAGGCCAACGAGATCCTGAAGCTGGCCAGCGCGTTTTTGTCGAAACGGCGCATTCGCTTGTTTTCGCCCAGGCGGAACTCGACCGCCGCATCAAGTCCTGAAGGCTTTCGTCGATCAGTACCGGGAGCAGTTTGGGGTCGAGTCGATCTGCCGCGTCCTGCAGATCGCCCCATCTGCCTACTGGCACCATGCCGCGTGCCAGCGCCGCCCTGAACTGCGCTCACGCCGTGCCCAACGCGATGAGGTCTTGATGCCTCAAGTGCACCGGGTCTGGCTGGCCAACATGCAGGTCTATGGGGCCGACAAGGTCTGGCTGCAGCTCAACCGCGAGGGCATCTCGGTGGCGCGTGCACCGTTGAGCGCCTGATGCGACGCCAAGGATTGCAGGGCGCACGCAGGGGCAAGGCACAGCGCACCACCATTCCTGACCCGAAGTCCCCATGTCCGCTGGACCGGGTCAACCGGCAGTTTCGTGCTGATCGGCCGAACCAACTCTGGGTCTCGGACTTCACCTATGTCTCGACCTGGCAGGGCTGGGTCTACGTGGCGTTCGTGGTGGATGTGTTCAGCCGACGCATCGTCGGCTGGCGCCAGAGCAGTTCGATGCACACCGAGTTCGTCCTGGACGCCTTGGAGCAAGCCCTGTATGACCGCAAGCCATCGGACGATGGCAGTCTGACGCATCACTCCGACAGGGGGGCGCAATACCTGTCAATTCGCTACAGCGAGCGCCTGGCCGAGGCGGGCATCGAGCCTTCCGTGGGCTCCAAGGGGGACAGCTACGACAACGCCCTGGCCGAGACGATCAATGGGCTCTACAAGGCCGAGGTGATCCACAGGCGCGGGCCCTGGAAGACCAAACAAGCGGTGGAACTGGCCACCTTGGAATGGGTGTCCTGGTTCAACCACCACCGCCTGATGGGTCCACTGGGCTATGTACCGCCGGCAGATTTCGAGGCCAATTACCATCCAAAACGCGCTGGTCAGGCCGCGACCGTCTGACTTAAACCAACGGGCCTCCGTCAAACCCGGGGCGGTTCACTGACGGTGCTGGGCAGGACTGCGAAAGCCAAGTGAACCCTTGATCCGAACCTCGTTGTACCAGCGGATGTAGGCATCCAGCGCTGCGACGAACTCTTCGATGCTTGTCGAGAGCCAGTCGCGCGCGAAGAACATCTCGGTCTTGAGCCGACCGAAGAAGCCCTCGCACGCTGCGTTGTCCGGCGAGCACCCCTTGCGTGACATTGAGCGGACCAGCTTGGCGTCAGCAATTCGAGCCAGCCAGCCTGGCCATCGATAGTGGCCACCCCGATCGGAATGCACCACTGGCCGCTCGCCACTGCCTGCGACCTTCTCGATCGCGGCGTCCAGCATCGTGTTGACCAACTCCGCATTCGGCCGGGTGCCGATCGACCAGCTCACAACCATGCCGTCGAAGCAATCGATCATCGGCGAGAGATACACCTTGCCAGCCGGAATCTGGAACTCCGTGATGTCGGTGAGCCACTTCTCGTTCGGCGCGCCAGCGCTGAAATCTCGGTTCAGCACGTTGTCGGGCGCCGGACTGATCTCACCCATGTAGGAGCCGTACCGGCGGCGTTTGCTCGTCACGGCGACCAAGCGCTCCTGCTTCATCAGGCGGCGCTCGACCTTCTCCGAGACACGTACACACTGATCGCTCAGCGACGCGTGGAGTCGTCGGTAGCCATAGCAGTGGTAGTTGCGCTCGAAGATGTCGGTCATGGCCTGGCGCACGCCGACGTACTTGTCGGCCGCCCCGAGACGGGCCCGATGGTAGAAGTAGGAACTGCGCGGCAGGTCCAATTCGCACAGAAGCTCCCTCACCGTGTAGAAGGCCCTCAGGGCATCCGTAAGCTCACCTGTCAAGCAGACAGTTGATTCCTAGAGTCTGCGGCGGTTGTGTGGATCAGTCTGGGCATGAACTGCTTGGGCGGCACGCCACCCAGCGCGTCATGCGGTCGGTACTCGTTGTATTGGGTCAGCCAGTCGTCGGCGATGGCCTGGACCTGCTCGATGGAATTGAACAGGTAGGCATCGAGCACCTCGGTGCGGAAGGTCCGGTTGAATCGCTCGACGTAGGCGTTCTGGTTGGGCTCGCCGGGCTCGATGTAGTTCAGGGCAATGCCTTTGCGCTGGGCCCATGCGACGAAGTCGTGGCTGGTCATCTCCGGCCCGTTGTCCATGCGGATCGACAGCGGCGCGCCGTACCACGCCACCAGCCGCTCCATCGTGCGGATCAGCATCGAGGCGGGCAGCGACTGGGCCACCTGGATCGCCAGCGCTTCGCGGTTGGCATCGTCGATCACGTTGAGCGTTCGGAACCGCCGGCCGTCGTAGAGCACGTCGTGCATGAAGTCCAAGGCCCAGCCCTGGTTGACGAACGAACCCGCCGCCAACGGCACCGGCTCGCGCTTGGGAATGCGCCGCTTCGTCCTGCGAGGAATGTTCAGGCCCAACTCGCAGTACACCCGCCAGACCCGCTTGTGGTTCCAGGGCCGGCCATCCAGGCGCAGCCGGTCGAAGCACTTCCAGAACCCCCAGCGGCCATTGCGCTCGACGACGCCGCTGAGCGCGTCGATGACCTCGGCATCCTTCTCCTGCGGCAGCGGCGGCACCTTGTAGTACGCCGCCCGCGACAAGCCTGTGGCTCTGCAGGCTCGCTGAATCGACAGGCGGTGCTCGGTCACCATGACCGCCACCACCTGCCGCTTCGCGGACGGCGTCAGAACTTTTTTGTCAGCACGTCCTTGATCGCTGCGTTCTCCAGCGCCAGGTCGGCATACATGCGCTTGAGCCGCGCGTTCTCCGTCTCCAGCTCGCGCATGCGCGTCAGGTCGGACACCGTCGCACCTGCGTACTTGCTCTTCCAGGCGTAGTACGTCGGCGAGCTGATCCCGTGCTTGCGGCAGACCTCCGCCACCGGCACGCCTGCCTCGCCTTCCTTGAGGATCGCCACGATCTGGCTTTCCGTGAACTTGCTCTTCCTCATCGGCCTCTTCCTTTCGGCTTGGGCCGCATTCTCTGGTTTCAGCTGTCTACTTGGTGGAGGAGCTTACGTTCCGCCCATGCGGTTTTCCTTCGTCCGAGAGCTGCAGCCCGTTGAATTGCGCCGTCAGTGACGATGACGCAGTCTGTTCCTGCAACCGCAGCGAGAGAAACCAACCAGGCTCATCTTTCGGTCGGCGCAAACACCAGGTGGCATTCAATCTTTCAACACACCTTCAATACGCTTTCGGCAAGCTTTCAAAGGCGTTTTACCCCCCAAAATGGGGATTCTGAGGAATATCCTCATCACGGATAGTTGGTTCAGGACGAAGACGGTGATCGGCAAAGATTTTATGGACAAGAAGACTATTCAAATTTGCTTTGCAAATAAGCGCTTACACAATCACAGGGCGCTCAAATATCTTTGCCAATTGGTGGCTCTCGTGGCGCTTGCATCCGCCTTCTTCCCAACCGAATCCCAAGCCGGTAGCGAGGGTATTCCAAGATTGTGGCGCGCTTCGCTTCCAGGCGACAAAAAAGACACTGTGTTTTATATATTGGCCATTAGTCATGCCGGAAGTCAAGTTGAATATGACGAGTACTTCGACGCCGTCGTGGTTCCCGCATATTTGGGCTCGGATGTCCTGCACTTCGAGGATGGAGGCAAACTGCCGACCAATACTCAACCAGAATGTAAAAAGAGCCTCTCGAGTCCGGCAGGGATAGCAATCCTCAATCAAGCCCGCGCCACTGTCGGAAGGAACTCAGTCGAGTACTTCAGACGCCTTGCGAAATTCTTGCCAGCGCCGGCCAATGACGAAGCTCTGATCCGCAGCAATGCGGAGAATTTTACCCAGGGCCTTAGCGAGTACAGCCTCGTGCAGGTGCTCAGGGCCCAATACATCTATTTGCAGCCTCAAAGTTCCACGAACGACAAAGAGCCTGTGTATCCATTTCAACCGGTAGTCGAGCGTCTAGTGCAACTTAAGCCATCCATTCAAATAAAATCGATGGATGAGCCGGATGATATGGCGAGGGCATTTTGCTCAGCCGGCGAAAAGCGCGCCGGGATAATTGATGAATATATGAAAACATACGACCTCACTCGCTTGAGCAATGATGATGGGGAATCACTTGATTCAGCCGCAAAAGAGATCGATAAGAGAATGCGAAGCGCTCTTGAGGACCAATTTTTACATCTTGACATCTCCGAATCGGCGTTCACTTGCTTCAGGACCCACCTATGGGAGCAACGTTTTAAAGATATGCTCGACGGAAAGGTTCACTTTCTTGCGCTCGGCGCTGGACATCTATTCCCCAGCACTGGCCCTGTCGCGTCATGCCAGGGGCTTCTTCAAGATCTACATGAAAACGGATTTATGGTCGAAAAAGTCCGCTGACGTAAAAATCGGGGCGCAATCCTCATAATCAGCAATCAAGCCAAAACAGCAGAGGATTCGCATGCGAGTCATTGAACTTGGCTTTCGCAGTCCTGCCCAGCACCGTCAGCGCCTGGGCATCGCTGCATAACCAGTCCAAAATTCTGTCCGCATCCCCCACGGATCAAATTTCCGCAGGAACAGAACAATCCGACCAGGCGCCATCCGTAAACTGGCATGCACCGGGCCACCCCAGCTCCCGCCAGAAGGGCCCGCCATGCTCAAGCTCGAGGACATTGCCAGCTTCGTCGCCGTGGCGGAGGTGGGCTCCATCAGCGCCGCCGCGCGGCGGGGGGCTGGTCCAAATCGGTCGTCAGCAGCCGGCTGACCGGCCTGGGGTTGGCCATGCTGCCCAGCTTCATCGTGGGCCCGGACATCCGCGCCGGCACGCTGAAGGTGGTGGACATCGGCCTGCAGGCGGCGCCGGAATATCTGTACGTGGCCCACCCCGAAGGGCGCAAGGTGTCCGCCAAGCTGCGCGCGCTGGTGGATTGGCTGCGCACGGCGTTTGGGGATCCGCCTTATTGGGAGGTGGGCGCTGACGACAATGGCGGCAGACCAAGATGAAGTCACGGCTCGACGCAGGGTTCTCGCACCGTCGTAGCCTGTGACGCCACTCCATCACCCGCGGTCGGCCTGGGGAATGGGGCTCCCTCTTGAACAGGTTGGCTCCACAGCGGAATCGATCGAGCAGGACACCGCCAGCGGTCTCCTGCTCACCCGAGACAAAACAGGCGCCAACCTGGAACACGCCTGCCGGCAGTGTTCCCGTGACGTCAGATCAGAACAGGTTCGGCAGCTCTGCCGTGCCTTCCTGGGTGACCGAGTTCAGCAGAGCGGGATCCAGCCCCAGCGCCCGGAGGATGGTCGGTGCCACCTGGGTGGTGAGCACCGAGGTGCTCACGGTCTGCTTGGCCAGAGACGGATGCGACACCAGAAGGCCGACGTTGGTGTCCGTCGGCGCTGCGCCGCCGTGTTCCGCGTCCTTCTTCCCGGACTTGCTGAAGATCACGCCGAAGTTCGGCTGGACCATGATGTCTGGTGTGCGTCCCTTGGTCGGGTCACCAAAACGTCCATCAGCCTTCAGGTCGACGACGCCACTGCCGGCATCGACACCACTGCAGATCCCCGGATTGGACTGGCCAGAGGTGATGATCTTGGTGGAGGCATCCACGGCCGGGCAACCGGAGTTGGCCTTCAGCGCAGCAACAACCGCCGCGCGGTTGGCATCGCTCTGATCGTTGAGCCAAATGAAGCCGACATCATCCTCCGTGAACTGGCCCGTGCCCAGGACATTGCCAGTGGTTGCGTCGGTGCCTGCGCCAATGTTGCTGTTCGCACCCAGGTTGGCCGCGGCCAGGGTCGAGCCGATGGTGTCACCGATCTTGAGCAACTTGCTGCGGTCCGCAGGTGTCTGCCCGTGCTTGGCGCTGATGATAATGAGCGTACTGTTCAGCAAGCCCTGCTTGGACAGCTCGGCCTTGATGGACCCGATCTCGCTGTCCAGGAAGGTGATCGCTGCCGCGGTCAATGTGTTGGGCGTGAAGTTGGCATCGGTGTATCCACCACCGTTGGCGTTGAGCGCCTTCTGGGCCACGCTGAGCGTCTGGTAGTTGGCACCGAACAGTGTGGGCACTGGAATCTTGTTGCTCTTGGTCGAGCCCCCCATGGCGGCACTCACGACACCGGTGGAATCCAGGCCGTCAATCTGGTTGAGCAGGATCTGCGTGTGGTAATGGTCAAAGACCCGCGTCTGGGTGGGTGTATGGGTGAAATCGTATCCGGCAGGGGTGGGCAACCCCTGCGCGGTGTTGTAGTCGGAGTTGATCTCCGTGCGTGCCAGATCCATGACGCCGGAACCTGACGGGCCGTTGAGCCAGTCGCTCCCCCAGGCGTGCTTGTCGGCCCAGGCGGTATAGGCCCCCGGCATGTTCTCCCGGATCACCTCGAAGACAGTGTTCGTCTGGATGAAGTCGTGCGGGTAGACGGGAACGCAGTCGCCGCTGCTCGTCTTCCTGCGGGGCAGTTGCTGAGGATTGAAGTCCCCACCTCCATCCAGGTGGGTCAGCGCCCCACCATTGAAGCTGTCGATACCCACCTGCTCTTGAAGAAACACTTCCACGCCCTGGGTGCCGGTGCAGCTCTCGTCTACCCCGGAATAGAGGGTTCGGTCATAGATATCGTCGTAGAACAAGCCGGTGGACTTCGGACTGCCTCCGGTCAGCAGGGCAGCCAACCCTGGTACGGAATCCGACAGGCCCGGGGTATTGGCTCCCGTGTAGGTCACGCCGGTATTGGCCAGGCTGGCCAGGGTCGGACAGGTGCCACTGGCAACGCAGTTGGCCAAATCCTGCTGGTGAAGCCCATCGATGCTGATGAGCAGCACATGCCTGACGCCTTGGTCGGCCAGGGATTGGCTGGAAGAGCCGCTGCTACCGCAGCCGCTCAGGGCAAGACCCATCGCGGCGCTCAATCCCCAGGCCAGCAACGGAAGACTCGATTTGTTCCACATCTTGGACCTCTCGTTCGTGAATGAAGCAAGGGGAGTCTTTCCAAGAGGGCTGTCGCTTCCGTGACGGGCGCTATTGTTGAAGACGCCAGACGACATGGGAGGGTCTGACATGTTTCTGTCAGATCCAATGCCTAACAGCCCCATCACGCCTTCGGCGCCGGCTCTTTCCGCTTGTCCCTTTCCATGACGGGCGGGCTTGAATTTCAGCGCAGATAGGATCATCTTGCAGGCAGATCCGCCAGGAGGTCTGCCATGCCCGTCACCGCCCACCGCCCTGCCGCCGTCGCCGGCCGTTTCTACCCGGCGGCGCCGGCCCTGCTGCGGGCCGAGCTGCAGGGCTATCTGGACGCGGTGCCAGCCAAGCCGCCGGGCTCGCACCCGCCCAAGCTGCTGGTGGTGCCACACGCGGGCACGGTGTATTCGGGCCCGATTGCCGCGCATGCCTACGCGCGGCTGCGGCCCTGGCGGGATCAGATCCACCGCGTGGTGCTGCTGGGGCCCACCCACCGGGTGGCGGTGCAGGGCCTGGCCGCGCCCACGGTGGCGGTGTTCGACACGCCGCTGGGCCCGGTGCCGCTGGACGACGCGGCCCTGGCCACGCTGGACGCCCTGCCCCAGGTCCACCGCAACGACGGCGTGCACGCGCAGGAACACGCGCTGGAGGTGCAGCTGCCCTTTCTGCAGCTGGTGCTGGACGACTTCACCCTGGTGCCGCTGGCGGTGGGCGACGCCGCGCCCGAGGCCGTGGCCCAGGTGCTGGAGCGGCTGTGGGGCGGGGACGAGACGCTGATCGTCATCAGCTCCGACCTGTCGCACTACCTGCCTTATGCGCAGGCCCGGGTGATGGACGCGCGCACGGTGGCCCAGGTGCTGGAAGAGCGCAGCAACCTGGACCCGCACGATGCCTGCGGCGCCATGCCGCTCAACGGCGCCATGCTCTGCGCCCGCCGCCACGGGCTGCGGCCGCATCTGCTCGACCTGCGCAACTCCGGCGACACGGCCGGGGACCGCGAGCGCGTGGTGGGCTACGCGGCCTTCAGCTTCGACGCGCCGGCCCCGCTGCCGCCCGAGAAGACGAGGAAGGCTGAAGAGCCCGCAGACGCCGGCCTGGGCCCGGCCCTGCTGGCCCGGGCGCGCAACACCATGGCCGCGGCGCTGGGCCTGCCGCTGCAGACCGAGCCGCCCTGCCCCGCGCTGGCCGCGCCGGGCGCCACCTTCGTCACGCTGCAGCACCAGGGGCAGCTGCGCGGCTGCATCGGCCGGCTGGAGGCGGGCCACCGCTCACTGGACGAGGACGTGCGGCATAGCGCCTTCCAGGCGGCTTTTGAAGACCCGCGCTTTGCGCCGCTCACCGCGGCCGAATGGCCGGGCCTGTCGGTGGAGGTCTCGGTGCTGAGCCCGCCGGTGCCCTTCCCGGTGCGGGACGAGGCCGATGCCTGCGCCCGCCTGCAGCCGGGGGTGGATGGCCTGATCCTGGCCTGGCGGGGCCGGCGCGCCACCTTCCTGCCGCAGGTGTGGCAGCAGCTGCCCGAGCCCATCGACTTTCTGAGCGCCCTGAAGCGCAAGGCCGGCCTGCCGGAGGACTTCTGGGCCGATGACCTGACGCTGGCCCGCTACCAGGTGCAGGCCTTTGAAGAACAGGCAGCCACGCCATGAGCCCCGACACCCCGCCCGGCTGGTGGGCCCGGCTGGACGAACGCCGCATCCAGTGCGAACTGGGCC